>JBBRCN010000008.1:0-77023 GCA_038204775.1 Burkholderiales bacterium
CCGCAGCCGTTCACGACCGTAGTTTCCCCCTGGGCCTGCGGGGCAATACCAGCAAGACAGCGCACGCGGGCCAACTAGACTCTGTGGTTTACCTGCCTGAGCGGTCATCATGAAGACTTCAACCCTGCTGGCGCTGGCCACCAGCCTGCTGCTGGCCAGCGGCGGCGTGCTGGCGCAAGCTGCGCCACAGCAGCAGCCTGCGGAGGCGCCGCGCGTGCTGCGCTACGCCTTCCCTATTGCCGAGTCGAGCTTCGACCCGGCGCAGATCAGCGACCTGTATTCACGCACCGTGGTCGCCGGCATCTTCGATGCGCCGCTGGAATTCGAATTCCTGGCCAAGCCAGCGCGCATGCGGCCCAGCACCGCCGTGGCCATGCCCGAGGTTTCGGCCGACTTCAAGACCTTCACCTTCCGCATCAAGCCCGGCATCTACTTTGCCGACGACCCCGTGTTCAAGGGCAAGAAGCGCGAGCTGACCGCCGAAGACTACGTCTACAGCCTGAAGCGCCACTACGACCCGCAGTGGAAAAGCGGCAACCTCTACATCCTTGAAAACGCCAAGATCCTGGGCCTGAGCGAGCTGCGCAAGAAGCTCATGGACGCCAAGAAGCCCTTCGACTACGACACACCCGTTGAAGGCCTGCGCACGCTGGACCGCTACACCTTCCAGATCAAGCTGGGCGAGGCCACGCCGCGCTTTTTGTACAGCTTCACCGATGGCTCCTTCACCGGCGCGGTGGCCCGCGAGGTGGTGGAGTTTTACGGCGACAAGATCAACGGCCACCCGGTGGGCACCGGGCCCTTTTATCTGAAGGCCTGGACACGCAGTTCGCGCATCGTGCTGGCGCGCAACCCCAACTACCGCGAGGTGCGCTACGACGAGACCGCGCCGGCAGGGAATGAAAGGCTGCAGGCCGTGGCCGCGCAGTTCAAGGGCAAGCGCCTGCCGCTGATCGACGAGGTGCACATCTCCATCATCGAAGAGCCGCAGCCGCGCTGGCTGAGCTTCCTGAACGCCGAGCAAGACCTGATGGACCAGCTGCCGGCCGTGTTTGCGCCCACCGTCATCCCCAACAACCGCCTGGCGCCCAACCTGGCCAAGCAAGGCATCACCATGGTGCGCTATCCGCGCGCCGACGTGTCGGTCAGCTACTTCGGCATGGAGCACCCGGTGGTAGGCGGTTACGAACCGCACAAGGTGGCCTTGCGCCGTGCCATCAGCCTGGCGGTGGACCTGGAGCGCGAAATCCGCCTCGTGCGCAGCGGCCAGGCCATCCCGGGCCAGGGCATCGTGGGCCCCGAGACCTTCGGCTACGACCCGGCTTTCAAAAGTGAGATGAGCGACTTCAACCGCGGCCGCGCCAAGGCGCTGCTGGACATGCACGGCTGGGTGGACAAGGACGGCGACGGCTGGCGCGACCAGCCCGACGGCCAGCCCCTGGTGCTGGAATACGCCACCAGCCCCGACCAGACCAGCCGCGCGCTCAACGAGCAGTGGAAGCAGAACATGGACGCCATCGGCATCCGCATGGTGTTCAAGATTGCCAAGTGGCCCGAGAACCTGAAGAGCAGCCGTGCCGGCAAGCTGATGATGTGGGGTGTGGGCTGGAGCGCAGGCGCGCCCGACGGCGACACCTTCCTGGCCCTGGCCTACGGCCCCAACAAGGGCGGCGCCAACCACGCCCGCTTCAACCTGCCGGCATATGATGCGCTGTACGAAAAACAACGTGGCATGCCCGACGGCCCCGAGCGGCAGGCCGTGATGGACCAGGCCAAGCGCTTGCTCGTCGCCTACATGCCTTACAAGGTGCACGCACACCGTGTGTTCACCGACCTGGCCCACCCCTGGGTGGTGGGCTACCACCGCAACATCTTCGTGCGCGAGTTTTTCAAGTACGTGGACATCGACACCACCGAGCTGAAGAAGCGCGGCGGCGGCCAGCATTAGTGCATTCGCTCAGCATGAATCGGCCTGACCTGCTGGAGCTGGGCGCCGCGTTCACGCGTGAGGTGGTGGCCCTCAGGATCGGGTGGTGGCACAGGGTGGACGTGGCCCCGGGGGTGCGCCGCGCCGTCGGGCGCTGGACAAGCCAGGTACGCCAGGCACGCCAGGCAAAGCGAAACTGAGCCCATGCGCAGACGCCCCTTCATTGCCTCGCCGCTGGCCGCATGGCCTGCGCTGGCAGACACAGCCGGCGCCAGCACCCTCCGCGGCAATAAGCGCAAGACCCTGCACCTGGCCTTCGCCTCACCCGAGACCACCTTCGACCCACCGCAGACCAACAGCGACAGCAACACCAGCACGGTGCTGTCGCAGATTCTCGAATCGCCACTGTCCTTCGACTACCTGGCACGCCCGGTGCGGCTGGTCACCGCGACCGCCGCGTCCATGCCCGAGGCCAGCGCCGACGGGCGTGTGTTCACGGTGCGCCTGCAGCCCGGCATCTTTTTCGCCGACGACCCGGCGTTCAAGGGCAAGAAGCGCGAGCTGGTGGCGCAGGACTACGTCTATTCGATCAAACGTTTTTTCGACCCGCGCTGGAACTCGGCCGACCTCTACCTCTTCGAGTCGCTCAAGCCGCCCGGCCTGGGCGAGCTGCGTGAAAAGGCGCTGAAGGGGAAAAAGCCGTTTGACTACGACACCGAGGTTGAAGGCGTGCGGGCGCTGGACCGCTACACGCTGCGCATCACCCTGGGCGTGGGCGACCCCCGTTTCATCTACTTGCTGGCCACACCGGCCAACACCGGCGCGGTGGCGCGCGAGGTGGTCGAGTTCTACGGTGACGAAATTGGCGCCCACCCCGTGGGCACCGGGGCCTTCAGGCTGAAGAGCTGGCGGCGCGCATCGCGCATCGAACTCGAACGTTCGCCGCACTTCCGGGCCGTGGAATACACCGGCACGCCAGCATCCGAGCCGCTGGCGCAGCACATTGCCGAACACCTCAAAGGCAAGACGCTGCCGTTGGCCGATGCCGTGGTCATCGACGTGGTGGAAGAAGACCAGCCGCGCTGGTTGAGCTTTTTGAACGGCACCTACCACTGGCTGTCGGTGCCCGGCAACTTTCGCCCGCTGGCCGCGCCGGGCGGGCAGATCGCGCCCTACCTGGCCAAGCGCGGTGTGAGGCTGCAGACCAGCCTGCAGCCCGACATGACGATGAACTTCTTCTACATGGCGCACCCGCTGGTGGGCGGCTACACGCCGGAAAAGGTGGCACTGCGCCGTGCCATCGGACTGGCTTTCGACGGCGACGGTTTTGTCCAGCACGTGCTGGGTGGTTTTGGCGTGCGCGCACAAAGCACCATCCCGCCTTTCACCAGCGGCTATGACGCGGCCTACAAAAGCGAGATGAGCGAGTTCAGCCCGGCGCGAGCCAAGGCCCTGCTCGACCTCTACGGCTACGTCGACAAAAACGGCGACGGCTGGCGCGAACAGCCTGGCGGCAGCCCGCTGGTGCTGGTCATGTCCACGCAAAGCAGCCAACGCGACCGGCGCACCAACGAGATCTGGCGCCGCAGCATGGACGCGGTGGGGCTGAAGATGGAGTTCGACACCTCCACCTGGCCCGAGCTGCTGAAAAAAAGCCGCGCTGGCACGCTGATGATGTGGGGCTACTCCTGGAGCGCGACTTCACCCGACGGCGGCTTCTTCCTGGGCATCGCCTACGGCCCCAACGCCAGCGAGTCCAACGACCCGCGTTTCACGCTGCCCGCCTTCGACCGCCTGTTCGAAAAACAACGCGCCCTGCCCGATGGCCCGGAACGTGAAGCCGTGATGCGCCAGGCCAAAGACCTGCTGGTGGCCTACATGCCCTTCAAGGTGCTGTTGCACAACCTGGCGCTGGACGTGGTGCAGCCCTGGACGCAGGGCTACAGGCGCCACCCGTTCATGCGCGACATCTGGCGCTTTGTGGACCCTGGTGAAGGGCCCGCAAGCCGGGGGCCAGCATGACCGTCCGGTTGCCCACCCCCCGCATCACGCTGTACCAGCAGTGGCTGGCGCGTGAACGCGGCCTGCACTTCGACAGCTATGACGCTCTCTGGCGCTGGAGCACCACCGACCTGACAGGGTTCTGGGCCTCGATCTGGGACCACTTCGACATCCAGTCGCCCACGCCCCGCCACTGCGTGCTGGAAGCCGCCGTGATGCCCGGTGCGCGCTGGTTTCCGGGTGCACAGGTGAACTACACCCAGCATCTGCTGCGCCACGCCAGCGCGGCGCACGCCGCCGGTCACCCAGCCATCGTGTTCCAGAACGAACGCATGGCCGAACCGGTGGCCATGAGCTGGCCTGAGCTGCAGCAGCAGGTGGCCACTTTTGCGCTGCGCCTGCAAGCCGCGGGCGTGGTGCGGGGCGACCGTGTCTGCGCCTACCTGCCCAACACGCCGCATGCGGTGGTGGCCTTCCTGGCCTGTGCCGGCGTGGGCGCCATCTGGAGCGTGTGCAGCCCCGACATGGGCCCGGTGGCGGTGCTCGATCGCTTCCGACAGATCGAGCCCAAGGTGCTGGTGGCCGTGGACGGGCAGGTCTGGGGCGGCATCACACACGACCGCCGCGCGGTGCTTCGCGAGGTGCTGGCTGCGCTGCCTTCGGTGCAGCACCTGGTGCTGCTGGCCGACGTGGACCCTTCAGCGCGCGCCGCCGACTTTGCTGCGCCCGGTTTGAAGACCCACGAATTTGTCGACTGGGTCTGCGCCGCCAGCAGCGCCGGCGCGGCCGTCAGCGCAGAAAACTGGCAACCCGCCTGGCTGCCCTTCGACCACCCGCTGTGGGTGGTGTATTCCAGCGGCACCACGGGCCTGCCCAAGCCCATCGTGCACGGTCATGGCGGCATCCTGCTGGAGACACTGAAGGGCGGCGTGCTGCACAACGACGTGGCGCCTTCGGCGGCCAGCGGGGACCGCTTCCACTGGTTCAGCAGCACCAGCTGGATCATGTGGAACATGCAAGTCGGCGCGCTGCTGGGCGGCACCACCATCTGCATCTACGACGGCAACCCGGGCGGCCCGGCGCCGGCCAGCGGCCGGCCGGCCGACTGGGGCACGCTGTGGCGCTTTGCGGCGGCCACCGGTGTAACCTGGTTCGGCGCCGGCGCGGCCTTTTATGCCAGCTGCCTGAAGTCCGGCGTGGTGCCGCAAGACGAAGCCGATCTGGGCCGGCTTCGTGCGATAGGCAGCACGGGCAGCCCGCTGTCCGACGCGTGTTACGACTGGATCTGGCAGCACTTGCCGCGCCAGGCCGACGGCCAGCCGATCTGGCTCAACCCCATCAGTGGCGGCACCGACTTCTGCGGCGTCTTTGTCGGCGGCAACCGCACGCTGCCGGTGACCCCGGGTGAAATGCAGTGCAGCTTTCTGGGCGCGGCTGTGCAGGCTTTCGGCGAGGACGGCCGGCCCTTGCTGAACGAAGTGGGCGAGCTGGTGTGCACGCAGCCCATGCCGTCGATGCCGCTGTACTTCTGGAACGACCCGGACGGGCGCCGCTATCACGAGAGCTATTTCGACATGTTCCCCGGCGTGTGGCGCCACGGCGACTGGATCCGCCTGGTGCCGCACCCCGAATCGGGCTCGCGCGGGGCCATCATCTACGGCCGCAGCGACGCCACCATCAACCGCCACGGCATCCGCATGGGCACGGCTGAGCTGTACCGCGCGGTGGAAGCGCAAACCGAGGTGCTGGACAGCCTGGTGGTAGACCTGGAATACCTGGGCCGCGAAAGCTGGATGCCGCTGTTCGTGGTGCTGCGCGAAGGCCTGACACTGGACGAGGCGCTGGAAAAACGTCTGCGCGGCGCCATACGCAGCGCGCTGTCGGCGCGCCATGTGCCCAATGACATCTTCCAGGTGGCGGCCATCCCGCGCACGCTGTCGGGCAAGAAGATGGAGCTGCCGGTGAAGAAGCTGCTCATGGGGGCTGCCCTCGAGAAGGTGCTCAACCCCGACGCCATGGCCAATGCCGAGTGCGTGGCCTGGTTTGTGGACTTTGCGCGGCGGCGCCAGGCGGCCGGCGCCTGACGCTCGCCCCGGCAAGACGATCAGCTGGGCAGCGCGACGATGGTCACGCGGCGGTTCTCGGGCGATGCCGGCTGGCTGGGGTTCATCAGCGCGCTGGAACCCTTGCCCACGGCGTTGACACGCCCGGCGTCCAGGCCGTGTGAACCCATCAGGTAACCGCGCACACTTTCTGCACGGGCCTGGCTCAGCTTGAGGTTCAGCTCTTCGCTGCCACGCGGGTCGGCGTGGCCTTCGATGTTGAAGCGCACCGCTGCCAGCTTGTCGGACTTCATGGCACCGGCCAGCACGTCCAGCGCACGCTTGGCGTCACCGGTCAGGTCGGCCGAGTTGGTGACGAAGGTGACCAGGATCGAAGCCCGGCCCGGTTGTGCTGCTGCACCCGCCGCGCCTGCAGCCGCCGCCGCAGCGGGGCGCACGCCAGCCTTCCAGCTGCGGGTGCGCACACCGTCGGCCCCCGACGCCGCGCCGTCTGGCGCCGCCGCCGGCGCCAAGGCGTCGATCAGCGCCTGCTGGGTGACCTGACCTTCACGCAGCACCTTTTCCTGGGCGTGTACGGCACCGGTCCCAAGGGCGGTGGCCAGGGCCAACAAGGCAAGTTTGGAGCTGATGTTCATGGTGGACTTTCGGGTGTGACGGTTATGGGTGGAATGCTACGCCTCGGGCGGGCGGGCCGACAGGGGGCCGACAGGGGGCAGCAGGGGGTTCAGGCAGTGCGCTGCGGCTTGGCCAGCGTCTTCAGGGCAAATCGGCCGTCATTTTCAAACAGCCAGGCTTCGACGAGGCCTTCGGTACGCAACAACTGACGCGCCTTCGGGCTCAGGCCCACGGGCACTGGCAAGCGGGCGACGGATTGCAGCGCAGCGCGGGTCATTTCGGGCTGATCGGGGTTGTCGCGAAAAACCTCGGCCTGCCACTCGTTGTTGTCGCCCAGCTTGATGCGCAGCACCACCACCGCGCGCAGCATGGGCTGCGGGCGATCGTTGTGCACCTGGGCGGCGGAGTTCAGGTAGACGGCGCGGGCAAAGTCGGCCTTCACCTGGTCGGCGCTCTGCGCCTGCGCCTGCGCCGGGGCCATGCCCAGCAGCGCCACCGAGACGGCCGTGGCGGCCACGGCAGCGGCGACGGCAGCAACAACAGGTGCGAAGGTCTTGGCGATCGTGTTCATCTGGGCTCTCCTGGGGTGGCGCCGAGCGGTGTGCTTGGCATGGGTGCTATTTCGCCACCTGCGGCCCGGACTGAACAGGACACCAAGGTATACGTGCCTGGGCTTTGCCGGTATACCTTGGTACCGTGTGCCTCGGTTCGTGAACTCTTCAACATCCGGCATCCTCCACCCTGATGAACACGCCCATGAACCCCCACGGCTCGCTGCTCCTGGCCGACGACCACGGCCTGGTGCGCCACGGCTTGCAACTGCTGCTGGCCGATGTGCTGCCGCACTTGCGGGTGCAGCTGGCCGGATCGCTGGCCGAGACGGTGAAGTTGCTGCAGACCGCCGGCCGCTTCGACCTGGTTCTGCTGGACCTGACGCTTTCCGACGTGCATGGCATGGCGGGCCTGCGCCGCCTGCGAGAAGACTTTCCTTATGTGCCGGTGGTCATCCTCAGCGCGCAGGACGACCGCGACACCGTACTGGCCGCGCTGGACGCTGGCGCCATGGGCTTCATCAGCAAGGCCGCTTCGCCCACCGAGCTGAAGGAAGCACTCAACCGCGTGCTGGTGGAACACCGCATCCACCTGCCGCAAAGTGTGTCAGGCGGCATGGCCGCGGTGCCGTCTTTCGGTGCAGACGGTGGTGGCGGGCGCGAGCTGTCCGAGCTGTCGGCCCTGGGCCTGACCGAGCGCCAGATCGAGGTGCTGGGCTATGTGGTTCAGGGCCTGCGCAACAAGGAAATCGCGCGGCTGCTGGACCGCAGCGAGGTGGTGGTAAAAAAACACGTCACTGCCACGCTGCAAGCGCTGGGCGCACCCAACCGCACCAAGCTGCTGGTGCTGCTGAGCCAACGCGGCTACCGCGTGCCGTCGATGCGCCCGGTCGCCCAGGAATGACCGAGCAGGGCGTGCGCGACCGACCGGCGCGGGGCCCTGCGCAGAATGGCACGGCGCAGACAGGCACGGCGCAAACCATCAGCGAACAACTGCCCCGCCGCCGCCGCCGCCTGGGCCTGGCGCTGGTGGCCGTGGGCGTGGTGGCCTTGTCGGCACAGACCTGGGGCGCGTGGGTGCTGCCCTATGACGTGTCGGTGCTGGAAGCCATTCGGCGGCTCACCCGTTCACCTCATCTGGCAGAAGCGCAGCTGGCCTGGGGCTGGGCGCTGCTGTCCCTGGCGCTGCTGGCCGGGCTGGCGCGCAGCGCCCGACCCTGGCCCGGGCTGGCGCTGTTGTGCGGCGCCGCGCTGGGTTCGGTGCATGCCGCCATGGGTGGCGGCGCGGCGTCTTTGGCCATGCTGCTGCTGGTGGGGGTGGCCAGTCTGGGCTGGCATGCCTGGCGCGAAGGCGGCCTGGCACTGCTTTTGGCCACCGCCGCGGCCAGCGTGGCCTGGGAGTTGGCCTTCACCCGCTACCCCACGCTGTGGCTGGTGACGCCCGTGTTGCTGGGCATGTTTATGTGGATCGACCTGCAGCACATGCGCGCCAATGACCGGCGCCTGTTCGGCGCCCTGGCCGAGCGCGACACGCTCATCACCAGCCTGGACCAGCGCACGGCCGAATTGACCGAACTGCAAGGCGCACGCACCCAGTTGCTGGCCAGCATCAGTCATGACCTGCGCCAGCCGCTGCAGGCCGTGCGGCTGTATGCCGAGGCGCTTCAGGCCGCCGGCACTCAGGGAGGCGACAGCCACAGCACCGCCCGCCGCGCCGAACTGCTGCGCCAGCAGATGCGTGCGGCCGACGACGCGGTGGCCATGCTCGACCAGTTCAGTGAGTTCAGCGCCATCGAACAGGGCGCGCTGCAGTCGCACCCCGAACTGGTGGACGTGCGCGACGTGCTGGACGGTGTGGCCGCCAGCCTGCAGGCCACGCACCCGCCCGCGCTGCTGCGGCTCAGCGTGCATGGCCACCACCAATGGCTGCACACCGACCGCACGCAATTGGCGCGCCTGGTGCAGAACCTGGCCGGCAACGCCGTGCGCTACAGCCTGGGCGCGCAAGCCGGGCAGCCGGCGCGCGTGGTGCTGGCCGTGCGCCCGCAGCGCGCCGCAGACGGCAGCGCCGGGCTGGTCATCGACGTCGTGGACAACGGCCGCGGCATCCCGGCCGACAAGTTGCAGGCGGTGTTCGAACCCTATGTGCAGTTGGGTGACGGTGGCGGTGCATCACAAGGTGCGTCGCGTGGCGGTCGCGGCCTGGGCCTGGCCATCGTGCGCGGCCTGGCCACGCAGCTGGGCCTGAACCTGGCGCCCTTGCGCAGCACGCTCGGCCGTGGCACCCGCTTTCGCGTGCTGGTACCGGCTTCGCTGCGCCGGCCCGGCCCGCAGGTGGCCGACTCGGCGCTGGCGCAAGCGCCCGAAGTCACCCGGCTGGACGGCTGGCTCCTGGCCTTGCTGGACGACGAGCCCGGCCCGCGAGCGGCCCTGCGCGCGGCGCTGGAGGGTGCGGGCGCAACGATCGTCGATGCCGGCTCGCTGACGCAGCTGAAGTTGCGTCTGGACGAAGAGCCGCGCTTCCCCGACGCCTTGGTGTTCGACCTCGACCTGGGCACCGGTCAGTCCGACGGCGTGGCGGCCGTGACCGAGCTGCGCGCCGAATGGGAAACGGTGGTGCCGGCCGTCATCGTCACCGGCCGTATCTCGGCCATGGGCACGATGCCGCTGCCCAAGCGCTGCCTGTTGCTGGGCAAGCCCGTGGCACTGGCCACGCTGGTGGACACTTTGCAGCGCATGGCGCCCAAGAACGGGCCGCTGGCCGGCGCATCGCCCGTGGTTGCCCGCACAGGCACGGGCCCAGTGGGCACTGTGACGTGAATCGTGGCCGGTATCCCACGGGATCATTCGGCACACTCCGGCTTCGTTGTCCAATGTCTTCACGGCGGCGCTGCGCCTGCATCTGCAGACGCAGACGCAGACGCGGCCACTGCCGCAGGCCCACCCAGGAAGGAAAGCACCATGACCCACTCCCTACGACACCTGGCCCTTGCCACCATCGCGCTGGCGATGTGGTGGAACGGCTCGGCCAACGCGCAGGCCTCGGGCGGCTTCGAGCTCATCACCGCCGCCGAAGCCCGGCAAGAAGCCAAGGCCGAGCTCGAGGCGCCACCCGTGATCCGCTCGCGCCAGGTGCCGCCGCCGCGCCCCAACGCGCCCGGCATCCGCGTGCTCACGCCCAATGCACCCGGCACGCCGGTGGCCGCGCCGCTGCGCATCGAGGTGGCCTTCACGCCCACGCCAGGCACCCGCATCGTGCCGTCAACGTTTCGCGTGCTGTACGGCCTGCTCAAGATCGACCTCACCGAGCGGCTGCGCCAACACGCCACGGTGACCGAGACTGGCGTCGTGGTCGACCGCGCCGTGGTGCCCGACGGCCAGCACCGCCTGATCCTGCAGGTGGCCGACGACCAGGGCAACATGGCTGAGCAGGAGCTGCGCATCCGTGTCGGGGCGGCTTCATGAAACGGCGGGCTCCGGCCCGTGCGCTGTGGCTGGCCGGCCTCACGGCTTCGCTGCCGGCGGCAGCCCAGGCGCCAGCTGGGGCGCCGGCGACCAGCGAGTCTGCAGCGGACCCCAAGGCCAAGGTCTCGCCGCTGCTGGGGCAGGTGCTGGGACGGGTGCTGCCGGCCACACAAGAATCGCCCTCCGCTGAGATCGGCCTGTTCCGGCGCCTGGCACAGCAGCAAAAAACCAGTGTGACCGGTGGTGCAGGTGCCGCTGCTGCGGCCCATGCCGACAAACCCCGCGCGGCCGGCGGTGCGCCGTCGGCCATCCTGCCGGCCTTGGGCTATGCCATGGAGCAGTTGGACCCCAACAGCTTTGCGGTGTTGCGGCCCGTGCCCGTGGGCGGCAGCGGCGCGGTGCTGCGCACGGGTGATGTTTTTGTGCTGCAGTTTTCCACCAGCCTGCCGGGGCAGGTGCGGCTGGAGAACATCGACCCGCAGGGTCGCGTGGCCGACCTGGGCACCTACACCGTGATGGTGGACCAGCTCAACCGCATCCCACGCGACAAGGGCATCCAGCTGCAGGGCCAGCCCGGGCTGGAACGCTTGCGCTTTTACTTCTATCCTTGCCTGCCGGCTGAAGCGGCCGGCAAGCGCTGGGTCGTCGAATTTCAAGGGCGCTTGCCGGCCTGTGCGGCAGCGCCTTTGCAGCAGACCGCGCAAACTGCGCAGGGCGGCAGTTCACGATCGTTTGGTGTCGTGACACCCAGGACACTGGTCAACCTGACCCAACCCGACCGACACCTGGCCTTTGCCGGGAGCAACGAATACCAACCCGGAGAGGTGACCCTGATGGAAGCGCAGATCCGGCACGAGGGACGGAACCATGGCCGTTGAACCTGTGCGCCACGTTGCCTTGCTGGGCCTGTTGATGCGGGCCCAGGCGGCTGTTGTGGCGCTCGCAGCCTCTACTCTGCTGGTCAGCCCTGCTTTGGCGCAGCCCGGTGCGGCTGCCGGGCCGGCAGCCGCACCGGCCACACGCGACATGATCGAGGCGCTCAAGCCCGGCCGCCAACGCAACCTGGTTGTGCGGCAGACCACGCCCGACGCACCAGGCCCGGTGGCACCGCCTGCCTTGCCACCCCAGGCTTCGGTGAACCCCGCACCGGCACCGACCCCGGCCAAGCCACCGCCCGCCACGGGCCCGATGGCACCGCCGCCCGTGACCACGGCGACGCCGGGTCCGCCACCTGCTCCCGCCACGCCACCGCCTTTGGCGCCTACCCCCGCACCGACAACAGGCGAGCCGCCACCCAGTCTGTCTCTGGCCATCCAGTTCGAACTCAACTCTGCACGGGTGCGGCCAGAGAGTGGCGAAGTGCTGGGCAACCTGGTCGCAGCCATGATGTCGCCCGACCTCAAGAACAACCGCTTTGTCATCGAAGGCCACACCGATGCCCGTGGCAATTTCGCCGCCAATCGCACGCTGTCACAGCAGCGCGCCGACGAGGTGCGTCTTTTCCTGGTGGCTCTGGGTGTGCATCCCGCGCGCCTGAAGGCGGTGGGCAGAGGGTCCAGCGAGCCTGCCGACCCGCGCAACCCCTTGTCCGCAGACAACCGCCGCGTGCGTGTGGTGACCCTCGAATGAAACCCACCGTTTTGCCCCTGCCACTCCCGACTGGCAGCACCCCTTGTGCCCCGCGCGTGCTGGCCACCGCGCTGCTGGCCACGAGCCTGCTGCTCGCGCTGCAGGCACCGGCATCCGCACAGCCCCAGCCGACGGAGCGCAACACACGCCACGCGCTGGTCATCGGTATCGGCGAGTACCTGGTGGCAGAAATCCCCACGCTGCAGGGCGTACGGCACGACATGGTCAGTGCGCGCCGCATCGCCGCGGCCATGGCCGTCCCTGAAGCCAATGTGCGCATGCTGCGCGACCACGAGGCCACGGCCGACCGCATCCGCAGCGAGATCACCGCGCTGAATGCGCGAGTGGCCGACGGCGACCGAGTATTCGTTTACTACTCCGGGCACGGCACACGCTGGTCCGACCCCAGCAGCAGCAGCGGCGCCTGCACCGAGGGCCTGATGGCCAGCGACGGCCAGGTGCTGACCAACGCCGAACTGGGCCAGCGTCTGGCGCCGCTGGCACAGCGGGCCGACAAGATGCTGGTGTTCTACGACGCCTGCTTCTCGGGCGGCGTGGCAGGGGCGCCGTTTCGCACACGTTCACTGCGCATGGGCGAGTCCGCCATCACGCCAAAGTTCACCTTTGCCAACGCACCTGCGCAGTGTTCGCAGCCCAGCAACTTCCGCACACGCAGCCTGGCGCTGGTGATGCAGCAGCAGCAGGCGCTGCCGCAGAACGTGGTGCACATCGCTGCCAGCCGGCCCGATGAAGTCAGTTTCGACAGCAGCACCCACGGCGGATTTGCCACCGTGGGGTGGCGCGACTGCCTGCTGGGCCAGGCACAGGACCTGGACGGCAGCGGCGCCATCACGGTGGATGAGGTCACGCGCTGCGCACAAGCCAAGGTCACCGCCGGTCTGGCCGGGCAGCCGGGCATCCTGGGCCAGCAGATGACGGTGGCTGGCAACGCCAGCTTCGTGCCGGCGTGGATGGGCGCGGCCTTTGTGGCCCCGACGGCTGTGGTGGTGCCTGTCGTAGCGCCCGTGGTTGCGCCGGTCGTGGCACCGACGCCTGCCACACCCCCGCCAGCTCCCCCGCGCGCCGCCACTCCGGCAGAAGTCCTGGCCGAGATGCACAAGCAGCGCGACGGCAACCGCCGCGTCGTGGCCACCGTGCGCCAGCCACAGCTGAAGATCGGCGTCGATACGCTGCAGCTGGACGTGACCCCGGCGCGCGACGGCCACCTGTATGTCGCGCTGGCCGGCTCCGACGGCCAGAGCCTGTACCTGCTTTACCCCAACGACCTGGCCACTGACAACCGCGTACGCGCCGGACAGCGAGTCAGCCTGCCCGGCGCCGGCTGGGAGGTAGTGGCCGGCGGCCCGGCCGGCACCGAGACGCTGCTGGTGATGGTGACCGACGCGCCGCGCGACCTGCGCGCGCTCGGGCAAGAGAAGGCCGGCCCTTTCATGAAGACGCTGCTCGACGCCGAGGGCCGCGCGCGGCTGCAGTGGATCTTGTCCAACGGCACGCCGGCCGCAGGCTGCGGCCGGCCTGGCGCCGGGCCGTGCTCTGACGCCTTCGGCGCGGCGCTGCTCACGGTGCAAGCCGTCCGATAGCCCTGCGCGCCGCGCTGCCGCTGCCCAGGGCCGGCGCCACCGAACCTGGCGCTGCGCGGGTGGCGCTGGTCATCGGCAACGCGGCCTACGCGATAGGCCCGCTGGTCAAGCCGACCAAGTAGGCGCGGGCGATTTCCGGTTTGTTGCACGAGATCGGCTTGCCGGTGGTGGAAGCGCGCGACGCCGGCAGGGCGCAGATGGAATCGGCCATCGACCGGCCAGCACCACGACCAGGGGCCTGGCGCCGGTGGACGAGCCGCCCGGCACCTTCTTCGCCGACGCCCCTGCGCAAGGCCACGTGGCCGAAGACGGCAGCGCGCAAGACGGCAACGGCCTGTGCACACGCTTCGCTGCTGCAGCATCTGCAGCATCTGCAGGAGTTGCAGCGAACCACTACGACTACCGGGTCGCGGGGCTCGTCAGCTGAGCGCTCAGCAGTCGGCCAGCGCCACGATGGCGCCCACCGGCACCGCGCCCGATTGCCGTTGCGTTTCGACCCCGCCCTTCAGCCGCACCAGCGTGGGGAGGCTGCGGATGCCAAAACGCTGGCTCAGGCCCGGGTTGTCATCGCTGTTCACCTTCACCATCAGCGCCTGGCCCTGCGTCTGTGCGGCGGCCTGCTTGAAGGCCGGCGCCATCATCTGGCAGGGGCCGCACCAGGCGGCCCAGAAGTCCACCACCACTGGCAGCTTCGTGGCGCCGGTCACGGCGTCGAAGTCGGCATCGGTCAGATCCAGCACCTGACCCTGCAGCAGCGGCTGCCCGCACTTGCCGCAGTTGGGCGCGTCGTCGATGCGTACTGCCGGCAGGCGGTTGGTGGCGCTGCAATGCGGGCAGGGCAGCTGAATGCGGGTGTCGTTCATGCTGGACAAATGGGTGCGGCGCGGCGCGATTTCAAGCCAGCTTCAGGCGCTGTGCCAGCGCGTCGCCCACAAACCGCATGAAGGCCCGCACGCGCGCGGTTTCGCGCAGGTCGGGGTGCGTCAGCATCCACACCGGAACGCTCAGATCCGGGATCACCTCCGACACCGGCACCAGCTCAGGCAGGCGTGTTTCCATGAAGGTGGGCAGGATGCCCACACCGACGCCCGTGCGCAGCATGGCCCCGACCGCATTGAAGATGTCCACCCGCACGCGCACCTGCGTGGGCAACAGGTGCTGGCGCATCCAGCGGTCGTAGACACGGTGCACACTGTCACGCTCGAAGGCCACCCAAGGTGCGCTGTGCAACAGGTCGGGCAGCGGCGTCACAGTCTGCGGCAGGTGGCTGGCGCCGAGCAAGGCATAGACGCGGCAGTGCGTGAGCCCCAGCTGTCGGCCCACCAGGTGGTCGGCCACGTTGGCCGACAGGCGCAGCGCCACGTCGGCCTGCAGTTGCGTCAGCCCGGGTGCGTTGGCTTCGCGGCGCGCCAGGTCCATCAGCACCGCGTTTTCAATGACCTCGACCTCGATGCCCGGGTAGGCCACCGCAAAGTCGGCCAGCGGCTGCGGCAGGAGGTGTTCCATCACGACAAACGCGGTGCTCAGGCGCAGCACGCCCGTCAGTTCGCGGTCGCGGCCCAGCACGCGGCGTTCGATTTCGTCGGCCTGATCGGCCATGCGGCGGGCTTGCTCCAGCACCGCCACGCCGGCCTCGGTGGGGTGCCAGCCGCCACGCGTCCGTTCAAACAGCCGCGCACCCAGCGCGGCTTCCAGCGCGTCAAGCCGACGTTGCACGGTGGTGGCGTTCACGCCCAGGCGCCGTGCCGCTGCGGCCACCGAGCCCAGTTGGCCTACCGCCAGCGCATGGCGCAAGTCACTCCAGTCCAGTTGCGACATCCAGCCTCTGCCCAATCTGCAAAAGTGCAGACTCTACTTGCAGACTGCCGCGTTGTTTGCGCTGACGCGAGTGCCTAAAGTGGCTTCTCGGTTCAAACCCTGACCCATGGACTCGCACAACCCCACTCCCCCGCCGCTGCGCCTGCTGGAACGCCCCGTTCGCAGGCCCGCCTTGGCAGGGCGCGCGCCCCGTCCGCAGTCGCCAGTCGAGACGGCGTGGTGGCTGCGCTGGCTGGGCTTGCGCGTGGCACGCAAGGACTGAAGTCCGGCCCCGGTTTGCCGATTGCGAGCGGGCTTGAGGTGCTGCGGGGAATAATCGCCCCAACCCAGCCGTATCCCTGTCATTGGACGCCCCGCCCGCCTTCCGCCGCCAGTTGCTGGACGCCTTGCCCCGGTTGCGCCGCTACGCACGAGCCCTGACCTTCGACGCGGCGGCCGCCGACGACCTGTCGCAGCAGGCACTCGAACGTGCCCTGGTGCACTGGCGACAATTTGACCCGCAGCGAGAACTGGGCGTGTGGCTGCTGTCGATCGCGCACAACGCGCACCTGGACACGGTGCGCCGGGATTCCCGCATGACCGTCACCGACCCCACTGAACTGCAGCGTGTGCAGGACGAAAACCAGGCCGACAACAGTCACACGCTGGGCTTGCGCATCGACCTGGAAGCCGCGCTGGCCCGTCTGCCGCCCGAGCAGCGCCAACCGCTGTTGCTGGTGTGCGTGGAACAACTCAGTTATGCCGAAGTGGCCGAAGTGCTGCACATCCCCATCGGCACGGTGATGTCGCGTGTGTGCCGCGGCCGCGCCGCCTTGCGCAACTTTCTTGACGCGCCGTCGCGCCAGGCCCGGCCAGAAGCCGGTGCTCAGCTCAAGCGGGTGGTCTGACCATGGACGGCATGAACGAAGAACAACTCAGCGCCTATGTCGACGGCGAGCTGTCGGGGCTGGACTTGACGCAGGTCGAGGCCTGGCTGCGCGACCACCCCGAAGACCAGGCCCTGGTAGAAGCCTGGCGCGAGGACCGCGAAGCACTGGCCACCCTGTTCGGCCCGGTGCTGCAAGAACCCCTGCCCGACGCCCTGCGCGATGCGGTGTGGCGCCGACGCGCGACGCCGCGCTGGGCCATGGCCGCCGCTGCAGCCGGCTTGCTGCTGACCGGTGCGCTGGGCGGAGGTGCCGGGGTCTGGCAGTGGCAGCAACAGCAGTGGTCACAACAACTGGCGCAACAGAACAGCCAGTGGGCCGCAGGCACGGCCCAGGGCTGGGTGCAGCGCGCCAGTTATGCCCACAAGGTGTATGTCGCCGAACCGCGCCACGCGGTGGAAGTCAAGGCCCAGGAAGAACACCTGTCGCGCTGGCTCACGCGCCGCATCGACATCCCGGTGAAGCTGTTCGACCTGCACGCGCAGGGTTATGAACTTGTCGGCGGCCGCCTGCTGCCCGACGGCCCCGGCAAGAGTGCACAGTTGATGTACCAGGCCACGAATCCGGAACCCGCAAAGGACGGCACACAGCCGACCCCGCCACGCCGTGTCACCGTCTACCTGCGCAAGCCCGAGGCCGGCACCGATGCCGCCTTCCGCTACGAACAGCACGGCCCGGTGGGCATGTTCTACTGGGTCGAGGCCGGCGCGGGTTATGCGCTGGTGGGCGAACTGCCCAGAGAAACGCTGCTGGCGCTGGCGCAGGCCATCTACCGCCAGCTGACACCGGGCTCGGGGACGGCCCCTGGCGCAGCCCCACCGCCCGCGGCTCCCAGCGGCAAGGGCAGCAAGCCCGGCTGACACCACCGGCTCCTTGGCGTTGCGCCGCCAGGGCGCTGCCTAGAATGCCCGCATGCCCTCCCTGCCGCGGCTGACCGCGCTGCACCGACTTGCCGCCGTCACCCTGCTGGGCTTCGCCTCGGGCCTGCCGCTGGCGCTGACCGGCCAGGCCATGCAGGCCTGGTTGACGGTGGACGGCATCGACCTGGCGACCATCGGATTCCTCAGCCTGGTGGGCCTGCCCTACACCTTCAAGTTCTTGTGGGCACCGTTGATGGACCGCTTCGAGCTGCCGCTGCTGGGCCGCCGGCGCGGCTGGCTGGTACTGACGCAACTGGCGCTGGCGGGCGTGCTGCTGGCGCTGGCCGAATCGCCGCCCAGGGACTCGATCCGCGTCTTTGCGCTGCTGGCGGTGCTGCTGGCCTTTGTCTCGGCCTCGCAGGACGTGGTGGTGGACGCCTACCGCACCGACCTGCTGCCACCACCCGAGCGCGGCATGGGCGCTTCGCTCAACGTCATGGGCTACCGGCTGGCGATGATCCTGTCGGGTGGCATTGCCTTCATCTGGACCGACCCCAACCAGGGCGGTGGCTGGGACTGGCCTGCGGTGTACCGCTTCATGGCGCTGCTGATGGTGGGTGCGGCCGCGCTGTCGGCGCTCATCCTGCCGCGCCTGCCGCGCCTGCCGACGCAGGACATGCCCAAGGCCAAGGCCGGCCACGACCTGCGCGGGTTTGCCGCCGTGCTGGTGGCCGTGGCGACAGGTGTCTGGCTGACCGACCAGTTCGGAGGCGCCATCGCCCGCGCCACCTTGGGCCCGCTGCTGGCCGGCGGCACCCTGCCCGAGGACTTGCAAAAACGCTGGGTCGATCTGGCCGCGCTGCTGCTGGGCATCGCCTTCACGCTGCCCTTGGCTGCCTGGGCCGCACGCAAGGCCCGCTTCGACACGCTGCTGGGCGGCCTGAGCAGCTACTTCAGCCAGCGCGGCGCGGCGGCCTTCCTGCTGTTCATCGTGCTCTACAAGCTGGGGGACGCCTTTGCAGGTTCGCTGATGACGGCCTTCCTGCTCAAGAGCATGGCCTACACCTCGGCCGAAGTGGGCGTGGTCAACAAGGTGCTGGGCCTGTGGATGACGATCGGCGGCGCTTTGCTGGGCGGCGCGTTGATGCTCAAGCTGGGCCTGTGGCGCAGCCTGATGTTGTTCGGCGTGCTGCAGCTGCTGTCCAACCTGGGTTTCTGGTGGCTGGCGGTCAGCGGCAAAGGTGTGTTGCCCGGCACCGTGCTGCCGGCCTTCGATTGGGGCTTTGTTCAGCTGGCCACACCCACGCCAGTGGACGGCGGCCTGCTGATGGTGGTGGCCTTCGAGAACATCAGCGGCGGCATGGGCACCGCGGCCTTCGTGGCTTTCCTGATGAGCCTGTGCAACCAGCGCTTCACGGCCACGCAGTACGCGCTGCTCAGCGCCTTTGCGTCGGTGGGGCGTGTCTGGGTCGGGCCGCTGGCGGGGGTGCTGGCGCAAAGCATCGGCTGGCCCAGCTTCTTCCTCGTCAGCACCGTGCTGGCGGCGCCCGCGCTGGTGATGCTGTGGTGGCTGCGGGACAGCGTGCGTGCGCTGGACGCGCCGCCGCCGGGCAGCGTGGCTGTGGACGACTGAGCCTGCCACTCAGCCCTCGGCGGCAGCCCGCCACACGGCAGGTGGGGCCACCGCACCCGCTGCCTAGAATCCGCAGCAGATGAACCCCCATACCGTCGTCACGCCACACACGGCTTGCGCCATGTGTCATCTGCGCTCGCACTCGCGCCGCAGCTTCACTGCGGGGCTGGCCAGTGCAGCACTGGCTGCGGCCGCCGGGCCCGGCGCCGCACTGGCGCAGCAGTCCAGCGCTGGCGGCGTGCGAGAGGACGTGGGCAAAAACTCGCGCCTGGCGCGCCTGGTGCCGGCCGACTGGCTGGAGGGCCAGGCCGCGCAACAGTACCAGGGCCTCTTGCGCGCGGCCTCACAGCAGCGCCTGCTGCTGGGACCGCAAGACCGCCAGGTGCAGCGGCTGCGCGCCATCGCCGAGCGCATCGTGCCGCACGCGCCACCCTGGAACAGCCGGGCGATGAAGTGGAGCTGGGAGGTCAACCTGCTCAACCAGCCCACGCTCAACGCCTTTTGCATGCCGGGCGGCAAGATCGCGTTCTACATGGGCATCCTGCGCCAGCTGCAACTCAGCGACGGCGAGGTGGCGGCCATCATGGGCCACGAGATGGCACACGCGCTGCGCGAACACTCGCGCGAACGGCTGGCCAAATCGACGGCCACGCGCACCGGCGCCGGGCTGCTGGCCGAGGTTTTTGGCCTGGGTGGCCTGGCGCGTGGTGCGCTCAGCGCCAGTGTCAACCTGCTGGAGCTGAACTTCAGCCGCGACGACGAAACCGAGGCCGACCTGGTGGGCATGGACCTGGCCGCACGCGCCGGCTACAACCCGGCCGCCGGGGTGACGCTGTGGCAGAAGATGATGGGCGCTACGGCGGGCAGCCAGAGCGGGCAGCCTCAGGCGTCGAACAATCGTTCACCGGCGGAGTTTCTGAGCACGCATCCGGCCGGCGCCACGCGCATCAGGGACATCCAGTCCAAGCTGCCCAAGGTGCAGCCGCTGTACGCTCGTGCACCCAGGCCGGCGCAGGTATTTGGTCCGCCGCCGGCCTGACTCACCACTTCAGCGGCAAGGCCCGCAGCAGCACGAGGCGGCGCCGGCCCACATCGACATAACCGCCCTTTCGCATGTCACCCAGGACGATCGTGACCATGGCGCTGGTGCAGCCCAGCAGCTGACCGATTTCCTTGTGCGAAGGTGCGGGTTCCCAGACAAAGGGCAGCGGGCCACCGGTCTGGTCTTCCAGCAACTGCTTGAGCCGGCCGTAGACATCGCTCAGCGCAATCTGGCGCAGGCCGCGTGTGGCCGCACGCGCGCTGCGGATGACCCGCGACAGCAGCTCGAAAGCAAATGCCGGGTGTTCCTTCAGGTGCTGTTCCAGCGTGACACGTGTGACCAACACCAACTGGCTGGCGGCGGTGGTTTCCACATGCGCGGAGCGCAAGCCGCCATCCAGCCCCATCTCGCCCACAAATTCACCCGGGCCGTAAGTGGCGTAGGTGATCTCGCTGCCGTCGTCGCCCACGCTGTAAGCCCGCAGGCCGCCAGTGAGCACGATGTAGAGCGTGTCTCCGCGGTCGCCCTCGGTGATGATCTGCACGCCCTTGCGCAAGCGCATGGTGACACCGCGGCGCGCCAGCACACGCAGCGAATCAGACATCGGGGCCTGCTCAAAGGGGTCGGGTGGACGTGTGGGGGCCATGGGCTCCTGGCGCCTTGTGCGCCAGAGCCCAAGGACCCACGATGTTACCGACAGGCCAGCGCCGCGCCGCCGCGCAAGGCACCCACCAGCGGCGGCAGCACCGCCACCTGACGCACCAGCGCGCTGATGCTGGCAGCGCCGGTCTTGGCCCTGATGCTGCCAATCTGCGTGCGCACCGTGGACACCTTCACCTGCTGCTGCTCGGCGATGTGCGTGGGCCGCACGCCGGCACACAGTTGCTCCAGCACACGCGTTTCGGCCGGTGTGAGATGCAGGCTGCGCGCAAATCCCTGCACCGACAACTGCGCGCACACCTGTCGCTTGCCCAGCACCAGCAGCACCAGCGATTCGGTGTCGCCGCTGCGCTGGCCGGCGCCCGCAGGCAGGGCCAGGGGCACCACCGAGACACACACCCGCTGTTCGCCACTGCCCAGCGCAACCAGCCGGCGCAGCCCGCGTTGCGCCGCAGCCAGCGCGTCGTACAGCGGCGCCACGTCTTGCGGGCGGTGGGCGCGCAGCGCGCGGCCCAGCATCTGCAGCGGGTGGTCGCCGTCCAGTTCCAGACGCGCGGCGTGGTTGAGGTGCAGCACCTGCGCGTCGGCGCTGACCAGCAGCATGCCGTAGTCGATTTCGTCCAGCATGCTGTGCACGCAGGCGCCGATGGCAGCACCGACGACATTTGCCGCCGCGTGTGCCGAGTTGTAGGTCTGGATGTTGCCGTGAACATTCGCGGCGCGGCGCTCCGGGCCCTTGTAGTGCGCGGGCTCTCGACGGGTTGTGATGGTCTCGAACATGGTCTTCCCCTGGTGGTCTGACAGCGCTGCTCAGGTGATGAACAGCCAGGCCAGTGTCGGCAAGCCCAGGGTCGGCAGGCGGTGAATCAAGGTGCCGCATTCGAGCGACTATTTACCAAGCCAAGGCGCGCCGACCCCACAGCTATGATGCTTTCGTGGGGTTGCGCCTGTCAGTCACGCACAGAGAACAATGAGGGATGCACCGCCAGTGATGCGCGTCGAAGACATTGCCGCCAGCGCCGACTTCCGCCACCTGCGCACGTTGGGCAGCGATCCACCCATTGCGGTGGACCTGCGCTACGTCGGCCACAACAACTTCGCCGGGCGCAGCCTGTACGGGCGCCTGGACTGCGCATGGCTGCGCAACGAAGCCGCCGACGGCCTGCAAGCTGCTGCCGGCTGGCTGCACACGCAGCGGCCGGGCTGGCGCCTGCTGGTGCTGGACGCACTGCGCCCGCAGCGGGTCCAAGAGGCGATCTGGACCGACGTGGCCGGCACGCCCAGCCAGGAGTACTTTGCCAACCCCGAACGCGGCAGCATCCACAGCTACGGCATGGCGGTGGACGTGACGCTGCTCCTGCCCGATGGCAGCGAGGCCGACATGGGCAGCGGTTTTGACGAAATGAGCGAACGTTCGCACCCGTCGCTGCACGAGCAACACCTGGCCCAGGGCGTGCTGACACTTGAACAGGTGGCGCTGCGTGAGCGCCTGCTGCAGGCCATGCAGCACGGCGGCTTCAGCGGCATCCCCAACGAGTGGTGGCACTTCGACCATGGCGACCGCAGCCGCGTGAGACGCGAGCTGCCGCGCATCTACTGACACGCGGTTCTGAGAGGTGGCCATGCAGCCCAGCCGACGACAGTTCATCGCCTCTGGCGCCACGGTGGCCGCATTCGCTGCCGCCCCAGCCGCACAGACCGCGAAGGCGCAGGCCGGCTCCGCACTGCGGCAAGCGCTGATCCGCCCGCCGCGCCTGCAGCCCGGCCAGACGGTGGCACTGATCAACCCTTCGGGCGCCGTCTACGAACGTGCGCCCTACGCACTGGCCATCGAAACCATCCAGGCCCTGGGCTTCCAGGTACGCGAGGCACCGAACCTGCGTGCACGCTACGGGCACTTTGCGGGTACCGACGCGCAGCGCGCATCGGACGTGAACGCGATGTTCTCCGACCCCACGGTGCACGGCATCCTGGCCATGACCGGTGGCTCGGGCGGCAACCGCATCCTGCCGCTGCTGGACTACGACGCCATGCGGCTGACGCCAAAGTTCCTGGGTGGATTCTCCGACACCACCGCGCTGGTCAACGCCATCCATGCACGCACGGGCCTGGTCACCTTCCACTGCCCCTTGGCCGCGACGGAGTGGAACACCTTCAGCACCGAACACTGGCGCGGCACGGTCGTCGATGCACAACTGATGACACTGGCCAACGCCAAGGACCGCGACGACCACATCGTGCCCCGCAGCGGCCGCATCACCACCGTGCGCAGCGGCAAGGCGCGCGGCCCGCTGCTGGGCGGCAACCTGGCGGTGCTGGCCAGCATGGCCGGTTCGCCCTACTGGCCGGCCTTCGACGGCGCGATCCTGTTCCTGGAAGACACCAACGAGTACATCTACCGCGTCGACCGCATGCTCAGCACGCTGAAGATCACTGGCGTGCTGCAGCGCCTGAACGGTGTCGTGCTGGGCGCCTTCACCCGATGCGAGCCGGGTGACGGCAACTATGGCACGCTGACGCTGGACGAGGTGTTTGACGACTACTTCAAGCCGCTGAACATCCCTGTCTACAGCGGCGCGATGTTCGGCCACATCCGGCGCAAGTTCACGCTGCCAGTGGGGCTGCAGGTGGAGATGGACGCCGATGCGGGCACGCTGCGCTACCTGCAGGCGGCGGTGCTGTAGGCCGGGCCCGCCACCCGGCCCACATCAGAAGCTGGACCCCGGCTCCGACAGAAAAGCCACTTCCTCGGGCGTCGAAGCACGCATCAGGATGGCGTTGCGGTGTGGATAACGCCCGAAGCGTGCTACCACGTCGTGGTGCTTCTGCGCCCACACCGTGGCGTCGGCCAACGCGGGATGCTGCGCCGCCAGTCCGGTGAACAGCTGCATCGACTGCCGCTGCGCCGGCATGTCTTCGGCATGTTCAAAGGGCAAGTAGGCAAACCAGCGCTGCAGCGGCAGCAAGTGGTGGTGGCCGCCGCTGGCCACCAGCGCTTGTGCCAGGGCCAAGGCGGCGGCGTCACCGGCAAAGGCGCCGGGTGTGTCGCGACGCGTGTTGCGGGTGAACTGGTCCAGCACCACGATCAACGCCAGCGTGCCTTCGTTGGACAAGGTCCAGTCCCGCAGCTGTCCGGTCAGGGCGGCGTCCAGGGTGGCGCCAAATCGCGACTGGATCAAGGCATCAAAGTCCGGGTCCTTGCGGAACCACTCGGCACGCGGCGTGGACGCGGCTGGTTGGCCAAACCAGAAGTCCAGCACCTCGCCGGGCGTGGCCAGTGTGCCGCGCATCAGGCAGGGCCCGCCGTTTCCAGCAAATCCTGCGTCTGCGGATTGCGCCGCATGTAGGCGGCCACATAACTGCAGCTGGGGCGCACACGAAGGCCTTGCTGGCGGGCCCAGTCCAGCGTGGCCTGCACCAGCACGCCGGCCACGCCCTGGCCTTGCAGGGCCGGCGGCACTTCGGTGTGGTGCATCACCAGCAAGTCGCCGTGGCGGCTGTAGTTGCACAAGGCCAGCGGGTCGTGCGGGCCCGGGGCGCCGTCACCAGCCGTCAGCCGGGCTTCAAAGCGCTGCTGCGCCGGGTTGTGCGTCACAAGCGGTGTCACGGAGGATGTCATGGTGCGAATTCTGCCCTGCGGCGCCGCTGCGCAGGCGGCAGCCCGGTGCTGTGCAGACACACCTGGCAACAGAATCGCATTACATTGGGCGGCGATCCTGGCCCGCGTGGGCCGGGGCATCAGCAGCGGTGGAACGTCTCGTGGACACAGCCTGGTTCCTGGAAAGTCTGGCCACCGACGGCTCGCGGCTGACACACGCCATCGGCAAGCTGCCCTTCCGCGTCGGCCGCGAAGCCGGCAACGACCTGACCGTGGACGCTCGCGGCCTGTCGCGCGCCCATGCCGAGTTTCAAGCCGACGCGTCGGGCCAGTTGCGCTTGGCCGACCTGGACAGCACCAACGGCACTTTCGTCAACCGCGAGCGCATCCGCGGCTTCAAGCTGGTGGCTGAAAACGACGTCATCCACTTCGGCAATGCCGAGTACCGCCTGGGCATCGAAACCGCCACCCAGATGGCACGGCCTGTGGACGATGGCGAGCGCACGCTCATCGTGCCGGCCGGCAAGTCACTCAGCGAAAACTTCGTGCGCCACGAGCGCCAGTTTCTTGAACTGCTGCGCGGCCAGGGGCTGTCGGCCGCCGCACAGCCCATCGTCGATGCCCGCACCGGCAAGCTGTTTGCGTACGAACTGCTGGGCCGTTGCACCCACCCCGACCTGCCGGCGTCGCCCATGCACCTGTTTCACCTGGCGGCCATGCTGGACCGCGAGGCCGAACTGAGCGAGGCCTTTCGCACCTATGGCATCAACGCCATTGCGCCGCGTTTGAACGGCAGCAAGCTGTTTGTCAACACCCACCCCACCGAGACCTTCGCCGAGAGTTTTTTCAGTGCACTGACGGCGCTTCGCGCCAAGGAAGGTGCGCCCGACCTGGTGGTCGAGGTGCACGAAACCGCTGTCATGGAAGTGGCGCGCATGAAGGACCTGGCGGCACGCCTGGGCGAGATCGGCGTCAGCTTTGCCTACGACGACTTCGGCGCCGGCCAGGCGCGCCTGAACGAGCTGGGTGATGTGCCGGCGCACTTCGTCAAGTTCGACATGGGCCTGATCCGCGGCATCCACGAGGCCAGTGAACGCAAGCAGCGCGTGGTGCGCGACCTGGTGCGGCTGGTGCTGGAACTGGGTTCGGTACCGCTGGCCGAAGGTGTGGAGCTTGAAGCCGAAGCGGTGGTCTGCCGCGAGATGGGGTTCCAGCTGGTGCAGGGCTATCTAACCGGCAAACCGGTACCGATCTCCAGCCTCTGATCAGCCCTGCTGCCGAAAGCGCAAGAGCGTGGCATGCAGCTTCTCGGCGTCGATGGGCTTGGTCAGGAAGTCGTCCATGCCGGCGCGCATTGCTTCGTCGCGTTCGGTCACCAGTGCGGCGGCGGTCAGTGCGACGATGGGCAGGCCCTGACCGGCAGGCAGCTGACGCAGGGCGCGGGTGGCTTCGTGGCCGCTCATCACCGGCATCTGCACGTCCATCAGCACGGCGTGGAACGCCTGGCCGGCGGCGGCTGCGTGCTGCACGGCGGCGACGGCCTCGCGTCCGTCCTGCGCCTGCGTGACGGTGATGCCCCAGCGTTCGAGCATGGCCACTGCGATCATCATGTTGACGGCGTTGTCCTCGACCATCAGCGCCCGCATGCCCACCAGGTCGCGCCCGGTGGCGCGGGCCGGCACCGGCGGCACGGCCTGGCCGCTGGCCGGCAGCGGCAGCAGGGCCCAGAAGCAGCTGCCGTGGCCACTTTGGCTGTCCACCCCCACGTCGCCGCCCATCAGCAAGGCCAGTTCGCGGCAGATGGACAGGCCCAGACCCGTGCCGCCAAAGCGACGAGTGGTGGACTGGTCGGCCTGCGTGAAGGGCTTGAACAGATGGGCCTGCGCGGCGGTGTCGATGCCGGGGCCGGTGTCGATGACCTCGATGCGCACGGCGCCGCCGGGCAGCCGGTCGGCGCGCACACGCACACCGCCGGCGCTGGTGAACTTGAGCGCGTTGGACAGGTAGTTGGTGACGATCTGGCGCACCCGCAGCGGGTCACCGCTGACCGGCTCGCGCAGCTTGCCGTCAACTTCGAAACGCAGGCTCAGGGCGCGTGCCGAAGCCAACGTCTGGTAGGTGTGTTCCAGTGACCGCAGCAGCTCGGACAGGTCGAAGGACGTGGTTTCAAGCTGCAGTTTGCCGGCCTCGATCTTGGACAGGTCCAGGATGTCGCTGATGATGCCGGCCAGGGCCTGGGCACCGTCGGCAATCTGGTCCAGGTACTGGCGGCGCAACGATTCGTCCACGTCGGGCGCGCTGGCCATGCGCGCCAGGCCCAGCATGCCGTTGAGCGGCGTGCGCAGTTCGTGGCTGGTGTTGGCCAGGAAGGCGCTCTTGGCGCGGTTGGCGGCTTCGGCGTCGTCGCGTGCGCGGGCCAGGGCCTGTTCGAACTGGCGTCGCTCGGTCACGTCCTCGACGATCCACACGGTGTCGGATGTCTCGGGATTTTCGGGGTCCACGGCGCGGGCGTGTACGCGGGCCGTGAACAGCGTGCCGTCGCGTCGCCGCGTGGAGCATTCGATTTCCACCGATTCGCCCCGGCGCAAGGGCGGCCCGATCATGCGCACGGCTTCGGCATAGTCTTCGTCAGAAGGCCAGACCACGCCACCCGACTCGCCCACCAGGGTACCCACGGGCCAGCGGAACATGTGCTCGAAGTGCCTGTTGGTCAGCACAAAGCGGCGCCCGCGAGTGACGGCGATGCCGATGGAGGCGTTGTCCAGGATGGCGGCGCGTTCCATGCGCTCACGTTCTGCCGCGCTCACGTCGCGGGCGTTGATGACCATGTAGTCGCGCCGGTCCATCACGAAGCGCGCCGCCGACACCCGCAGCGACACCGACTGGCCACGTTTGTTGACAAAGCCCACTGGCATGTCGGTGACGGTGCCGGTGTCGCGCAGCCGAGCCACAAACTCTTCGCGTGCGGTGTCGCTGCCCCACACACCCAGCTCCAGCGAGGTGCGGCCCACGGCGTCGGCCACGCTGTGGCCCATCAGGCGCTCGAAGGCCTGGTTGACCATGGCGTAGCGGCCGGTGCCCATGTCGGTGAGCGTGATCAGGTCGGGGCTGGTGGCCACCAGGTGCGCGAGCATGGCTTCCGACCGTCGCACCGCTTCTTCTGCAGCCAGGCGTTCGGTGACGTCGACATAGATCGACAGCACCGCGCCGCCGCCTTGTGCCTGCACACGCACACCGGTGGCCTGCACGGCCAACAGTCGGCCCTGCACCTGCAAGTGGAAGTTGGCCACCGGCAGCGCGGCGCCTTCGGGCATGGCGTGCAGCTGTTCGCTGCGGCGGCGTGCCCGTTCGCGCGAGTCGCTGCTTTCGTAAGCCGCCATCAGGTCGGTGCCCAGCATGGTGGCCAGGTCGACGTGGCCGAACAGGTTGACCGCGGCCGGGTTGGCGTCGATGACGCGGCCATGGCGGTGCAGCACCAGCGGCGAGGGGATGCGCGCAAAAAGATCTTGGTAGCGTGTTTCGGTGGCCTGCAACGCAGCCCGTGCGGTATGCACTGCCGTGACATCGCGGGCCACGCCCCAGTAACCCTTGAACACACCGCGGGCGTCGAATCGGGGCTCGCCGCTGGCCAGGTAGGAGCGCAAGGTGCCGTCGCGATTGCGCCAGGCAAAGGGCAGGTCGCGGAACGGCGCACGGGTTTCCAGGTCGGCCATCAGCACGTCCTGCGTCTCGTCGTCACAGACAAAACGCGGCAGCTCCCAGGGCAGTGCACCCAGGCCGGTGTGGGCCTGCAGCGCGCGCAGTTCGTGGTCGTGCTGGCCGGCCGCCACCAGGCGGTACTCGCCGTCCACTTCCCAGTAGACATCGGCCGCCAGCGACAGCAGGCGCCGAAAGCGCTGCTCGCGTTTGTAGGCCGACTGCACCGCCAGGCCCACGATGCGCCCCAGTGCCACGCCCGCGGCCAGGCCCACGGCAATGGCCGCCAGGTGCGTGCCCAGCAGCAGGCCTGGCGACGGCCAGCCGGGCGACGGCGTGAGCGCGGGCTGCAGTTGCGCCACCATCAGCACCATCATTGCCGACACCAGGGCCAGCACGACGCCCGGCCGCCAGCCGCCCACGGTGGTCTGCGCACACACCAGCATGGGCAGCAGCGGCAAGGCCGGTGCGGCCAGGCCCCAACCCAGGCGCAACGCCGCATAGCCCATGATGGCCACCACGGCGACCAGCAAGGCGCTCATGGCACGCGCCATCCAGTCGGCCGACACACGCCAGCACAGCGCAGCCGCCAACGAAACCAGCAGATAAGCCAGCGCCACCGGCGCCACGAGGCGCTTGTCGGGCTGGGTGGCCAGCAGCAGCAAGGCGCCGACTGCAGCGGTGCCAGCTGTGATGAGGATGAAGGTCCGCGCCAGCTGCGGCGACGGGCCGCTGGGTGGCGGCTCTTCGCGGCGCACCATCACCGGGATCGAACGGTCCAGGTCTGCTGCGCTGGTGGTGTTCATGCGCAGAACGCCTTCACGGTTTTCAAGCCTTGGCGCCCTGCATGCGCGCGCGGGTGGCGGCGGCCACACGACGCGCGGCCTGAGCATAGTCGGCGGGGCTGGCGGCGGGGCTGGCGGCGGGGCTGGCGGCGGGGGTGGCGGCAGGGGTGGCGGCGGCGTCGGAAGCCCCGGCATACAGCACGGCGCGCGACGAACTCACGAGGATGGGCCCTTCGGCGCGCCAGCCGGCACGCACCGTGGCTTCGGCGTCGCCGCCTTGTGCGCCGATGCCGGGTATCAGCAGCGGCAGCGTGGGGGCCAGTTCGCGCACCCGCGCCACCTCCTGCGGAAAAGTGGCGCCCACCACCAGGCCCAGGTCCGCACCGCGGCTCCATTCACCAGCGGCCAGGCGCGCGATGTGCTCGTACAGCAGGCTGCCGTCCTGCAGCACCTGCGCCTGCAGGTCGCTGCCGCCGGGGTTGGAGGTGCGGCACAGCAGGATCAGGCCCTTGCCGCTGTAGCGCATGTAGGGCTCGACGGAGTCGAAACCCATGAAGGGCGACAGCGTCAGCGCGTCGGCGCGGTAGCGCACAAAGGCTTCGCGGGCGTACTGCTCGGCGGTGGCGCCGATGTCGCCCCGCTTGGCGTCCAGCACCACGGGCACGGCGGGCGCGGTTTCGTGGATGTAGGCCACCAGCCGTTCGAGCTGGTCTTCGGCGCGCTGCGCGGCGAAGTAGGCGATCTGCGGCTTGTAGGCGTTGACCAGGTCTTTGGTGGCGTCGACGATGCTGGCGCAGAAGTCGAAGATGCGCGCCGGGTCGTCACGCCAGGCTTGCGGAAACCTGGCCGGCTCGGGGTCCAGCCCCACGCACAGCATCGACTGGTTCTGCGCCTCGGCGGCCATCAGCTGGCTGCGAAAGTTCATGCCTTGCCTTTCCAGCGCGCAGCCAGTTCAGCGGCCAGGCCGGTGTAACTGCCGGGTGTCATGGCCAGCAGGCGCTGTTTGTCTTCATCAGGAATAGCCAGCCCCTGGATGAAGCCTTGCATCAGCTCACGCGTGATGGGCTGGCCACGCGTGAAGTCCTTCAGCTGGTCATAGGGGTTGGGCAGGCCGTGCCGGCGCATCACCGTCTGCACGGGTTCGGCCAGCACCTCCCAAGCGGCGTCCAGGTCAGCCGCCAGCGCAGCCTCGTTCACCTGCAGCTTGTCCAGGCCACGCGCCAGGCTGTCCAGTGCCAACACGGTGTAGCCCAGCGCCACGCCCATGTTGCGCAGCACCGTGCTGTCGGTCAGGTCGCGCTGCCAGCGGCTGACGGGCAGCTTGTGGCTCATGTGCCCCAGCAGTGCATTGGCCAGGCCGAAGTTGCCTTCGGCGTTTTCGAAGTCGATCGGGTTGACCTTGTGCGGCATGGTCGAAGAACCGACCTCACCTTTTTTCACACGCTGCTTGAAGTAGCCCAACGAGACATAACCCCAGACATCACGTGACCAGTCGATGAGCAGCGTGTTGGCCCGCGCCACGGCGTCAAACAGTTCGGCCATGTAGTCGTGCGGCTCGATCTGGATCGTGTAGGGGTTGAACACCAGGCCCAGACGTTCTTCCACCACACGGCGGCTGAAACCTTCCCAGTCGAAACCTGGGTAGGCGGCCAGATGCGCGTTGTAGTTGCCCACCGCACCGTTCATCTTGGCCAGCAGCGGCACGGCCGCAACGCGCGCGCGCGCCGTGGCCAGGCGCGCAGCGACGTTGGCAATCTCCTTGCCCACCGTGGTGGGGCTGGCGGTCTGGCCGTGGGTGCGGCTGAGCATGGGCAGTGCGGCCATCTCGTGCGCCATCTGCGTCAGCTTCTTCTGCAGCCCGTCCAGTGCCGGCAGCAGCACCTGGCCTCGGGCGGCCTGCAGCATCAGCGCGTGGCTGGTGTTGTTGATGTCTTCGCTGGTGCAGGCAAAGTGCACAAACTCACCAGACCTCTCGAGTTCGGCCTGGCCCTTGAAGCGGGCCTTGATCCACATCTCCACGGCCTTGACGTCGTGGTTGGTGGTCTTTTCGATGTCCTTGATGGCTTGCGCATCGGCTTCGCTGAAGCGCACCACCAGCGCGCGCAGCAGCCCGCGCGAGGCTTCGGACAGTGGCTTGAACTCGGCAAACCCGGCGTCGGACAGGGCGATGAACCATTCCACCTCGACCTGCACCCGACGGTGCATCAGGCCCAGTTCGGACAGCAAGGGCCTCAGGGCCGCGACCTTGGCCGCATAACGGCCGTCCAATGGAGACAGGGCGGACAGCGCGGACAGCGCGGACAGGGCAGGTGGGTTCATGCAGGGCGTTGTCGGTTGGCAGGGGCGCAGCGGCAGACGGCACCTTTCGGCCGGGAGGGGTGTTGGGCACCTGTAACCAGCTGGTGGATTCTAGGAGGGCCGGCAGCAAACCGGGCGCGGTATTCACCCGGTCGCTTGCTATAACCCAGCCACCGCCATTGCCCTGCAATCCATGCCCACGCTTGAACCTTCAGACCACGAACCCGGCTCGCCAGCCCCGCTGGGCGGCATTCGGGCCTTGTGCTTCGACATCTTCGGCACCGTCGTCGACTGGCGCACGTCCATCACCCGCGAAGGCCAGCTGCTGCAAGAGCGGCTGTCCTTGCCGGCGCAGGACTGGGCCATATTCGCCGACGACTGGCGCGCCGGCTACCAGCCCGCCATGCACGAGGTGCGCACCGGCGCCTTGCCCTGGACCGACATCGACGGCCTGCACCGACGCATCCTGAACCGGCTGCTGGTCGCCCGCGGGCTGCAGCTGGACGAAGTGGACGCGGCCCACTTCAACCGCGTCTGGCACCGCCTGCTGCCCTGGCCCGACAGCGTGGCCGGCCTGTACCGGCTGAAGCAGCGTTACACGATCACCTCGCTCAGCAACGGCAACATGGCGCTGCTGGTCAACATGGCCAAACACGCCGGCCTGCCCTGGGACGCGGTGCTGAGCGCCGAACTGTTCCAGCACTACAAACCCGACCCCGAGGTCTACCTGGGCGCCGCCCGCATGCTGGGCCTGCAACCGTGGCAGGTGATGCTGGTGGCGGCGCACCCCAGCGACCTGCGCGCCGCCGCACGGTGCGGCTTGCGCACGGCTTATGTAGCGCGACCGCTGGAGCGCGGACCGGGTGGTCCGATGGAAGCCTGGACCGAGGGCGAGTTCGACACGCTGGCGCCTGACTTCATCACCCTGGCCCAACACCTGGCCGCATGGCCGTAACGGGATTTAGAACAGCAGCGACCAGATCACCACGAACACCATCAGGATCGAAATCGCCACGGTGTACAGCAGCGACACCAGCAGCATGATCATCAGCCGCACGAACCAGCCGCCGCCGTAGACGCGGCGCATCGCAATGAAGGCGTACACCGGCACCGCCAGCGCAGCCAGGCCCGAAAGCCAGGATTGATCGGTCAGCGTGAGCAACAGCACCAGAAACCACAAAGCGTGCAGGTGCAGCGCAAACACCAGATGTTCGGTGTAGCGCAGGCGGCGGTTCCAGTACACCAGCTTCAGCCAGGCGGCAAACAGCGGCAGCATCACGAACATGGCCGCGCCCATGTTGGACAGAAACCGTTCGCCCAGCGCCAGGGCTTCGCGCTGCAGGCCCTTGGGGTCGACGTCGAGCCGGCGCTCCAGGCGCTTGCAGAACCAGGCCGGCATGCCTTTGCAGAAAAAGACCCCGTCCTCTATTCCCGCGCCGTTGTCGTCGCCGAAGCTGAGGATGGCGTACTCGCCCTTGCGCAGGTCCAGGTCGGCAGGCATGCCGAAGTTGACGCTGCTGGTGGCAGTCACGCGCAGCAGCACCAGTGCGATGAGACTGATCGTCAGGTACAGCCGCAACGGCAGCACGTAGTGCTTGCGCCGGCCCGCCAGGTACTGGCGTGTCAGTTCGCCGGGCTTGAACAGCAGCAGCTTGAGCGTGCGCCACAGCGCACCTTCGGTGCTGAAGTAGGCGCCGCCGAACTGCTGGATGAATTCGCCCAGCGTCGGCGATTTGATGTGGGTCTCCTGGCCGCACTCGGGGCAGAAGCGGCGGCGTTCAGGGGCGAAGGGTGCGCCGCAGTTGCTGCAGGCCGGTCCGGCTTCCGACAAGGTGGCGCTCACAACAGCAGCGCGACCAGCGCCGTCAGCGCCACGATCAGCACCACCAATGTGCTGTGCGCCAGCATCAGCGCCGCGGCGCGCAGGGTCAGGCTCCAGCCGCTGCCGCCGTAGACGCGCCGAAAGGCCAGCGCCGCGTACAGCGGGATCACCAGCACGGCCAGCCAGACCAGCGGATCGAACCAGGTCAGGCCCACCATCACCAGAACCCCCAGCATGAACCAAAAGGCGTGCAGATGCAGCGCAAACACCAGGTGTTCGGTGTAGCTGAATCCTCGATAGCGGAACAGCGCGGCCAGGCCCAGCGCAAAGCCTGGCAGCAGCACGAGCATCACCACGCCGGCATAGCTGGCGATGCGGTCGTTGACACGCTGCACCTGCTGCAGCAGCACCGCGGTGCTGGTGTCCAGCTTGCGCTGGATGCGCTGGCACAGCCATGGCGGCATGCCTTCGCAATAGAAGGCACCCGCGTCCAGGCCGGCACGCACAAAGCCCAGGTCCAGCGAGACCTGGGTCGGGCGTTCGGACAGTGCCTGGGCCAGCTCGGGGTCGTCCAGCGCGGACAGCTGGATGGCGCCCAGGATGCGCATGGTCAGCAGCATCACCAGCGTGATGCTGAGAAACAGCCGCAGCGGCAGCACGTACTGCTTGCGCCGGCCGTTGAGGTACCGCGCCGTCAGTTCACCGGGCTGCGTCAGCAGCAGCTTGAAGGTGCGCCACATGGCCCCTTCGGCGGCAAAGTAGGTGCCACTGAACTGCTGCAGGAATTCCGACACCGTGGGCGGCTTGATGTTGGTTTCTTGCCCGCAGGCGTGGCAAAAACGTGGGTGCGGTTCTGGCAGCGGTGTCTCGCAGTTGGGGCACTGCCCCATCACCGCCGCGGCCGTGATGGCCGCCACTGCCGGGCTGGGGACGGGTGACAGCAAGGACATGGGGCGCAACGGTAGCGCAAATCGCCAGCCCGTCGGGCTGGGGGCTTGGGGCGCGCTGCTGGTGCGCTGCTGGCGCCTGCTGGCGCCTGCTGGTGCCTGCTGGTGCCTGCAGCGCGCCTAGTTGCAGCCGCCCGGTGTGCCTGCCGTGGTGACCACGGTCATGACAACCGGGCCCAGCAGCGTGTCGCCGGCCGCATTGCGCAGCGTGAACTGCAAGCCGCCGCCCACGGCCTGGACCTGCAGGCTGGCCGGCGCGGCTGCACCGTCAGGGTCGGTGTAGCCAAAGAAGCGACCGGCCTGGCCGGCCACCACACCCCATTCGCCACGGAACTGCAGCTGCGCACACGGCGCTTGCAGCTCGATGCTGTTGCCGTTGGCCGTGGCCAGCACCCGCCGGCCGTCAATGGTGTCCGCCAGGTGCACCGGGGTGGCGCCCGGGGCTGGCGCCGCAGTGGAGCCGCCAGCGGGGCAAGACAGCAGCGGCGCCAGATCGCTGCCGCACACCGAAGTGGATGCCGCGCCGAAGGTGGTCAGCGCGCTGGGGGTGTCGCCGGTGCCGGTGCCGCCCACGCCGGGGCCACAGGCTGTGAGTGCCAGCGCGAAGGTGGCCGCGAAGACCGCAGGCAGCGCGCTGCGCCGCGCCGATGTCCAGCGCTGTGGATCAAAGACCTGGCGGGCCCAGTCGTTCATGGTCATTCAGATCTCCCGCTCGCTGTAAAAGTACACGCCAAATCGCGCGCGGTGTGTGCGCTGGTCGGCCGGCGCTTGTGCAGCGTCGGCATCGAAGCGGTCTTGTGCTTCTTGCATGACGGTCTTGAATGCCGTTTTCCAGGCCGACAGGGATACCTGCCGCATGCGGTCGGCCGACAGCGCCGTCAGCTCATCGACAAACACCGCCTGCTCCAGGAAGTTGCCTTCGCCTTGCAGGTTGGCCACCGCTGCCGCCGCGTGGTCTTGCAGGTTCTGCGCAAAGAGCCATGACATTTCTTCGAAACCCTGGCGCGGCGCAAAACCTGTGCTTTCAAGCACCACCGCGCCTTGCTCGGTTTCATGCACCACGCCCAGGCGCAGCAACTCGTCGAGCACGGCCTTGGGCCGAACGTCGCGGCTGACACCCGCCACCAGGGCGTCGAATGAACCCCGCTCACCACTGCGCGGCAGCGTGCGGCTGGCACCCAGTGCATCAACGAACTGGGCGTCGTTCATCCAGCGACCCACAACCTGTGCAGCCAGGCCCAGGCCAGCGGGTGCGGAAGGGCCCGCGGGTGCTTTTGATGAAGTGTCCGGGGCCGTGTCCGAAGTCCTGTCCGAGGCCGTGTCCGAGGCGATCTCCGGCGCACTGCGCAGCAGCTTGCGCACGTCCCGCCGGTGCACACCGGACAGCAAGGACACCGCGCTATCGGTCTGCACCATGCCGCGGGTGGCCAGTTCCTGCTGCGCCGCCTGCAAAAAAACTCGTTTGAGTGCGGCCACGAACACTGTGTAGGTGACGCCGTTGCGCAGCAACAGCCGCACCAACGGCTGCAGCACACGCAGCACGCGGTCAAGGGCAAGTGTGGGCTGGGAATTCATGCTCAGAGCTTGACAAGGCACAGGCCATCGAGCGCAGGTGAAAAAAAGGCGGCAACAAGCAGCGTCGGCAACAAGCAGCGGTGACAACCGGAGACTTGACAGATCCCAGTTGTGTGGGATATTGTCCCACACATCACATCGTCTGTCGAGTGCCTGGCATCCCCCCAGAAGCCGGCGCCAGAAGGAACTTCAGGTCATGAACACCCCGCTCCACGCCCCCCGTTCCCCCGTCCATCAACTGCTGGCTGCTGCCTTGCTGCTGAGCCTGGCCGCCTGCGGGGGGAGCGGCGGCACCAGCACCGAAGCGCCGGCTGCGCAAGACAGCGCCGCCCTGTCGGCTTCACGCCCGGGTGAGCTGGCCACCTACGTGCAACAACGTTTGCGCACACTGGACGCACAGGGCCGCCTGGGCGGCGGCGCCACGCTGGTGGGCCTGCCGGTCACGGCCAGCCCGCAGCCCACGGCCGGCAGCGCCACGCCAGCACGTTCCAGCACCTTGGTGCAAGAAGCCGGTGTCGACGAGGCCGACCTGATCCAGACCGATGGCAGCCACCTCTACACCTTGCAGCCCGCTGCCAGCGGCGGGCCGCGCGTGGTCGTCTACAGCCGAGACACGGCCGGCAGGGCACAGGCTCTGCGTGAAGTGTCACTGCCCGCCGACGGCGCGCTGGACATCGGCGTCGAAGGCATGGTCTTCAGCAGCGACCAGCAAAGCCTGGCCGTGCTGACCCGGCGCTGGTTGCCGGTGCCGGCGCCCGAGGTATGCGCAGGCTGCGCCAGCATCACCGTCGCCTGGATGCGCAGCACCGTCGACGTGCAGCGGGTCGACGTCAGCACCCCCGCCGCGGCCAGTGCGGGCGAACGCATCAGCATCGACGGGACCCTGGTGGACAGCCGGCGCATCGGGGATTCGCTGATCGTCGTGACCTCGCACCGGCCCACCCTGCCGGTCGAGGTGATGCCCACCGGCACCAGCGCCGCCGACCGTGCAGCGGCCATCGCCCGCGTGACCACGGCCGACCTGTTGCCCCGCATGCGCCGCAACGGCGGCGCCAGCGAGCCCCTGCTGGCCGACACCGACTGCTACCTGCAGCCCGCCAACGGCTCGTTGGACCTGTCCTTCACCACCATCACGGTGTTCAACCTGCGCTCGCCCACACTGGCACGCAGCAGCCGCTGTTTTGTGGGCGGCAGCGAGGCGATGTACATGTCACTGGGCCATCTGTACGTGGCAACCACTCGCTGGACCTACACCGAAGGTCCTGTGCCGCTGGTCTACCCGCCGCAGATCCAGACCGACATCCACAAGTTCGCGCTGACGGACGGCACCGTGACATACCGCGGCACGGGCCAGGTGGATGGCCACCTGGGCTGGAACGGCGAACAGAAGTCCTACCGCCTGAGCGAACACAACGGCGACCTGCGTGTGCTCAGCTTCACCGGCGAGGTGGGCTGGGCTGCCACACGCAACAGCGCGATTGCGGCATCTCCCGCGCGCCTGACCGTGCTGCGCGAACGCAGCAGCGATCAGACGCTGCAGACCGTGGCCACGCTGCCCAATGCCACCCGCAGTGCCGCCATCGGCAAGCCGGGTGAACAGGTGTTCGCGGTGCGTTTTGTGGGCGACCGCGGCTATGTGGTCACCTTCATGCGCACCGACCCGCTGTACGTGCTGGACCTGTCCAACCCGGCCGACCCGCGAACGGTGGGCGAAGTCGAAGTGGCCGGCTTCTCGGAAATGCTGCTGCCGCTGGACAACGGCCTGCTGCTTGGCGTGGGCCGCGACGCCGACAGCGCCGGCCGCATCACCGGCCTGAAGGTGGCGTTGTTCGACGTGAGCAACCCCGCCGCGCCCACCCAGCGCAGCAGCCTGACGCTGGGCGCAGCGGGCAGCTCCAGCGCAATGGACTTCTCGCGCCACGGCTTGAACATGATGGTGGTGGGCAACACGGCGCGTGTGGCCCTGCCGGTGAACCTGAGCAGCACCGACTACCGCGACTGGCAGGCGGGCCTGCAGCAGCTGCAGGTGGACACCGCCGCAGGCACGCTGGTCAAGCGCAGCCTGCTGGGGGCCCGCGACGGCAGCAGTGGCGGACCGCTGTGGCTGGAGCGCAGCGTGCAGATCGGTGACCAGGTCTACTACCTGAGCCAAGGCACGCTGCAAACATTCGACTGGTGATGCGGCGGGCCGGCACGGCCGCCGCTTACTTCCAAGTTGACAGCCAGATCAACGCGGTGGCGGCAGTTGCTCGCCCCACATGCGGCGCCACAACCAGGCCAGTGCGACGGGCAGGTCGAGCCGGCTGCCCACCTGCTGCGCCGGCACCGGCTGCAACCCGTTGCCCTGGCGCCGCGCGACGACAAAACTGAAAGAGTAGTTGCCCTCCAGGCCCATGCGCAGGTCCGTCACGCGCACTTGCTCACCAACGGCTTGCAGCTTGTACAGCCCTTGGCTGAATCGCACGATGCGTTGTGTGCCATCGTGGTCTTGCAGCTTGCTGGCCAGGTGGTTGCCGCGGTCAAAGCGGTCGAAGGCCAAGGTTCCCGGCGCGTCCAGCAGCGAGTGAAAGCCCTCGCGGTAGCTGTCGCCGTCGACCGCCACCACGCGCCACAGCAGGCTGTTGAAACCGATGGGCGTGACCAGCAGTTGCTGCACATCCACGCCTTGCTGCGCCAGCGCATCTCGCGCCACGCTGCTGACGTGCTGCTGCGCGGCCACGCCCCAGGCCAGGTAGGCGCAGCTCAGCAACAGGCCTGCCCTGTTGGCGCGTTGACCCGCACTGCTGCCGCGTGTCAACAGCGCCCAGACGACGCCCACCAGCAACGGCAGTGTGTACAGCGGGTCGATGATGAAAACGCTGCCCACGCCCAAGGGCCGGTCAGAGAAGGGCAGCAGCAACTGCGTGCCGTAAACCGTCATCGCGTCCAGCAGTGGGTGCGTCACCAGCGCCAGCCACAAGGCCAGCCACCAGCGCCGCCACAAGGGCCACTCGCTGTGCAGGCGCGCCACGGCGGCGGCAAAAGGCAGCGAAAACAGCGTCAACCAGAACGGGGCGTGGGTTTCAGCGCGGTGCAGCACCATGTTCAGGATCGGATCGCCGTGGTCCAGCAACACGTCCAGGTCGGGCAGCGTGCCGGCCACGGCGCCCCAGGCGGCGGCCTTCCACACCGCGGTGCGGCGGTGCATCACTGCCACGCTGACGGCGGCGCCCAGAACCAGTTGAGACAGGGAATCCATGGCGCCTGGCTCAGCCCACGGCAGCGTGCAGCACATCGGCCAACAAAGGCGCGCTGTCGGCGATCAACACCGCCTGTTGCACGGCCTGCACAGCAGCCGCGGCTGATGTTTCATCAGCTGTATGCACCACCGCCAGCGGCTGGCCGGTTTGCAACTGCGCCCCCAGTGGCAGAACCTGCGACAGGCCCACACGCGGGTCCACCGCGTCGCCTGGCTTTGTGCGGCCGCCGCCCAGCGCCACCACGGCCACGCCGATGGCACGCACGTCCATCTGTGCCAGCCAGCCGTCGCGCAGGGCGGGCACTTCACGTTGCACCGGCGCTACGGGCAAGCCGGGCCGGTGCAGCACATCGGTCGGGCCGCCCAGCGCCGCGACCATGCGCGCAAAGCGTTCGGCCGCTTCGCCGCTGTCCAGGGCCCGTTGTGCCGTGCGGCGGGCCGCCAGCGCGGTGGGTGCCAGGCCGCCCAGGTGCAACAGTTCGGCCGCCAGCATCAGCGTGACCTTCAGCTGCCGTGGTTCTTGTTCGGCGCCGGTCAGGAAGTGGATGGCCTCCTGCACCTCCAGCGCGTTGCCCGCGGTGCGGCCCAGCACCTGGTTCATGTCGGTGATCAGCGCGCGCGCCGGCAGACCCGCAACCCGCGCCACCGAGACCAGGCTCTGCGCCAGCGTCTGCGCTTGCGTCAGCGTGGCGGTGAAGGCGCCACTGCCCACTTTCACATCCAGCACCAGCCCTTGCAGGCCGGCGCTGAGCTTCTTGCTCAGGATGCTGGCTGTGATGAGCGGCACACTTTCCACCGTGGCCGTGACGTCGCGGATGGCATACAGCCTCTTGTCCGCCGGCGCCAGGTTGGCGCTCGCGCCGACGATGGCGCAGCCGGCTGCGCGCAAGGTGGCCAGCAGCGTGGCGCGGTCCACGTCCACGCGGTAGCCGGGCAGCGCTTCCAGCTTGTCCAGCGTGCCGCCGGTGTGGCCCAGGCCACGGCCGCTGATCATGGGCACGACACCGCCGCAGGCCGCGACGATGGGCGCCAGCATCAGGCTCAATTTGTCACCCACGCCGCCGGTGGAGTGTTTGTCCAGAATCGGCCCGGGCAGGCTGGCGTCGGCCCACTGCAGCACGTCGCCCGAGCGGGTCATGGCGGCCGTCAGCGCCACCGTCTCGTCGGTGTTCATGCCACGCAGCACGATGGCCATGGCCAGCGCCGCGGCCTGGCTGTCGGACCAGCTGCCGTCCACCAGGCCACGCACGAAATGCTGGATCTGCTGCGGCGACAGCGCGGCGCCGTCGCGCTTGTTGGCGATGGTCTGTGCGGGCAGCGTCTGTGTGGGCAGCATCATGCCGGTGCGGGCGCGCAGCGCCCTCAGTTCAACCGCAGGATGCGGTCCAGCGCCCCTGGCTGCACGGCGGGGTTGTTGCGCACATAGGCTTCCAGTGCATCGACGTCCATGGCGCCCGTGCGCGGGTTGCGGGCTTCCTTGAAGATGGCGAAGTTGTCGCCGCCCCCGGCCACGAAGGAATTGACCGTGACACGCACGCTGTCGGTGGGCTGCACGGCCTGGCCGTTCAGAATCACGCTGCCGGGCACCACACGCTGGCCCAGCGGCTTGCTGGCGTCCCAGGTGTAGGTGAAGCCGCGGCTCACGTGCAGGATACGGCCACTGCCGGTCTGGCCCAGCCACTGCGCTTCCAGCAGCTGCAGCAGCTGCGTGCCGCTCAAAGTCAGCGTCACCAGGTTGTTGTAGAAGGGTTGCACCGAGAACAGGTCTTCATAGCGCACCAGGCCGTCGGCGGGCAAGGGCAGGTCGGCGCGGATGCCACCCGGGTTCATGAAGGCCACCTGCGCGCCGCCGTCTTCGGGCGCGCGCGTGGCGGCCAGCTGGGCGTCGGCAATCACCTGGCCCAGCGCACTTTCACCGGCCGGGTTGGTGTTGCGCGGCAGCGCGGCGCCGATGCGGCCCACCACACGCTTGGCCAGCGGCACGACGAGTCTTTCATACTGCTCGATGAGCGCCGTCTGGCGCGGGTCTTTGACAAAGCTGGTGCGCGCGATCACGTTGTCGGCCACGGCGCTGGTGATGTCGCCAGTCTTGGGGTCGATGACCAGATCGATGGCGCTGACCACGGTGCCGTACCTGTCGGCGCTGGTCACCAGCCGGCCGTCGATGCGGCAGTTGTAGGCGCGGTGCGTGTGGCCGCTGACCACCAGGTCCACGGCCTTGTCCAGGCGTTTGACGATGTCGACGATGGGGCCGCTGATGCCCGGGCATTCGTTGTAATCGCCGGTGGCGATGCCGCCTTCGTGGATCAGCACGACGATGGCTTCGATGCCTTGCTTGCGCAGCACCGGCACCAGCTCATTCACCGTGTCGGCTTCGTCGCGGAACTTCAGCCCCGCCACACCGGCCGGCACCACGATACTGGGCGTGGCTTTCAGCGTGAGCCCGATGAAGGCCACCGGGATGCCCTGGAAGCTTTTCACCTTGTAGGCCGGCAGCAGCGTCTTGCCGGTCTTTTCATCCACTGTGCTGGCCGCCAGGTACTGGAAGCTGGCGCCCTTGAACGGGTAGGGGCCCTTGCAGCCTTCACTGGGGTGGCAGCTGCCGTTTTGCATGCGCAGCAACTCGGCCGCGCCCTTGTCGAATTCGTGGTTGCCCACGGCCGCGATCTCCAGGCCCATCAGGCCCAGGCTTTCGATCGTGGGTTCGTCGCGGAACAGCGCGCTGAGCAGCGGCGTGGCGCCGATCAGGTCGCCCGCGGCCACGAACACGTGGTTGGGGTTGGCCCGGCGCAGTTCGGCCACGGCCGTGGCCAGGTGCTCGGCGCCGCCGGCATCCACGTTGATGGTCTTGCCCGGGTTGGCCTTGTCGGCGATGCGGATGCCACCACGCGGCGGCCGCAGGTTGCCGTGAAAGTCGTTGATGGCCAGCACACGCACTTTCACCGGTTCGGTGTTGACCGGCACTGAAGGCGTGAACGTGGCGCAGCCGGCCAGTGCGGTGACAGCGGCGACGAGACTCAGGCTCAGAAGCTTGTGCATCGTGGTCCTTCAGCATTCAGTAGGTGCTGCCCGCCGCAGGGCGCTGGGTACCGGACAGCACCGCTTCGATGTCGTTCAAAAGGCCGCTGGCGCCGATGCGAAACCGTGCGCGTGTGATGGCCGCCGGGCCCAGCAGATCCGACGTGAGCTGGATGTACAGCGCCGCGTCGGCCACGGTTCGAATGCCGCCTGCGGGCTTGAACCCCACGCGGCCTTGCGCCTTGGGGTCGCTGGCAATCGCAGACAGCAGCAGCCGCGCCGCAGCCGGCGTGGCCGCCGCAGGTCGTTTGCCGGTGCTGGTTTTGAGGAAGTCGGCACCGGCATCCAGCGCCATGCGCGCGGCTTGCCGGATCAGCGCTTCGTCGTTTATTTCGCCAGTTTCCAGGATCACCTTCAGCGTCAGGCCCACACATTCGCGCCGCACCGCGGCCAGCAGCGCGGGTGCGCTGGCCAGGTCGTGGAAAGGCATGACGACATCGACCTCTTGTGCGCCGGCCGTGGCAATTTCTGCCGTGTCGCGTACGGCGCGGGCGATGTCGCTGCTGCCGTCGGGGAAATTGGCCACGGCAGCCACGAAGATCGGCGGCGGCAGCAGCGACCGCGCAAAGCCGGCCAGGCGCGGCCACACGCACACCGCCGCCGTGCGGCCGTGCGGGCCGTCGGCCCTGGCGCACAGCGCTTCGATGTCGGCCTCACCGCCTTTGACATCATGGCCGTCGTTCAGGCTGGTCAGGTCCAGGCAGGCCAGGGCCAGGCGTGCGGTGCGGTGTATGGCGCTGTTTGCGGCGCTGTTTGCGGCGTTGTGCGCAGTCTCGCGCATTTCATCCATGCTTCAGATCTCCAGCGCCTGCACCACGGCAGCGAGTGTGTTCACCGCCCGTTCGCTGGACGCGCTGGCGGTAGCCAGCGTGTGCGCGTGGCTCAGCGTTTGTGCCTCCATGCCGGCGGCCATGTTGGTCATCATCGACAGCGCCAGCACCCGCAGACCGGCGTGGCGCGCCAGGATGGTTTCTGGCACCGTGCTCATGCCCACGGCCTGCGCGCCGAAGTTGCGCAGCATGCGGATCTCCGCTGGCGTCTCGAACTGCGGGCCCAGCACCCAGGCGTAGACCCCCTCGCGCAGCGGTGTGCCCGCTGCTGACGCAGCAGCCAGGGCCAGTGCACGCAGCCTGGGGCAGTAGGCCGCGCTCATGTCGATGAAACGTTTGTCGCCAGCTTCGCCCACCAGGGGCGAACGTTGCACCACGTTCAGGTGGTCGGTGATCAGCATCAGCTCGCCGGGGCGCATGCTGGCGTCCATGCTGCCGGCGGCGTTGGTCTGCACCAGCACCTGCACGCCGATGGCGGCCAGGGTGCGGATGGCACCCTTCATGCCGTCGGGTTCACCGGTTTCGTAAGCGTGTTTGCGGCCGGCCAGCACGGCCACTTCGGTGCCGCCGATGCGGCCAACGCTCAGCTGGCCGGCATGGCCGCCGATGGCCAGGCGTGGAAAGGCCGGCAAGTCGGCGTACGGCACCGTCACTGCGGCCTGCACCTGCTGCGCAAACGGCCCCCAGCCCGAGCCCAGCAGCACGGCCACCTTGGGCGCACGCGCGCCCAGACGCAGGCGCAGCGTGGCAGCACTGGCGGTGATGAGGTCGGCGTTCATGGTTTCAGGAATTCGGGGCCGAAGCTGTTGGGCAGCAAGGTGCCCAGTGTGTACGAGGCGCGTGGCCCCGTCATGTCAGCCACCCAGATGGGGCAGTCGTCAGCCGCAAACTCGCGCAGCTTCTGCCGGCAGCCGCCGCAGGGTGTGACGGGGTCGTCGGCGACGGCGCACACGGCCACGGCCTGCACGCGTTTGCCGCCTGCCGCCACCATCACCGCCAGCGCAGAAGCCTCGGCGCACCAGCCCTGCGGGTAGGCCGCGTTTTCGACATTGCAGCCGGCGTGGATGCGGCCCCGTTCGTCCAGCACGGCGGCGCCGACGGCGAACCGGGAATAGGGCGCGTGGGCATGAGCCCGCACCTGTTGCGCAGCGGCAATCAATGCGCCGGCCAACGCATCAAGCGGCCGCCGCGGAACCGGCTCTGCCGGGCCGCCAGCGGCGCCCCCTCGAGGGGGAGGCGCCGCCGGCGCCTCGGGGGTGGGCCGCCTACCGTTCCTTGACATATGGCCTTCCCAAGGCTTTGGGCGCGACGGCGTTGCCGATGAAACCCGCCAGCAGCACCACCGTCAGCACATACGGCAGCGCCTGGATGGCCTGCACCGGCACGGCACCGATGAAGGGCAGTTCGGCGCCCTGCATGCGGATGCTCACCGCGTCCAGAAACCCGAACAGGAGGCAGGCCCACAGCGCGCCCACCGGGTGCCACTTGCCGAAGATGAGCGCCGCCAACGCCATGTAGCCGCGGCCAGCGGTCATGTTCGGAATGAAGCTGGGGTTTTGCGCCAGCACAAGGTAGGCGCCAGCCAGCGACGCCAGCACACCGTTGAGCGCCAGCGCCTGGTAGCGCAGGCCCTTCACCGACACGCCGGCCGCGTCCACCATGGTCGGGTTTTCGCCCGCCGCACGCAGCCGCAAGCCAAATCGTGTGCGGTACAGCAGCCACCACACGGCGGCCACCAGCAGCAGCGTGCCGTAGACCATGAGGTTGTGGCCGAAGAAGGCCAGCGACAGCGCCTTGCCGATGAAAGGGATCTGCGCCACCCACTCGCCCGCGCCAGTGAACCAGCCGGACAGGCGCACGCTCTCGGGCACCGGCGGTGTCTGCCCGCCCTGCGCAAACCAGGCGATGCCCAACACCACGGTCAGGCCGGCGGCGGTCATCGTGATGGCGATGCCCAGCACCACCTGGTCGCCGCGGTGCGTGACGCAGGCGTAGCCGTGCAGCATGGACAAGGCCACCCCCACCAGCACGGCAGCACCCACGGCCAGCACCAGAGAACCGCTGACCACGCCAACCGCGGCAGTGGCAAAGGCGGTGAGCAGCATCTTGCCTTCCAGGCCCAGGTCGATGACACCCGACCTTTCACACAGCACGCCCGCCAGCGCGCACAGGATCAGCGGCACGCTGACCCGCAAAGTGCTGGCGATGATGGTGCCGACGAAGACCTCATCCATGGGCACGACCGCCGTCCGGGTGCTTCGCGAACAGGCGCCAGATCTTGTACAGCAGCGGCGAAGCCACCTGCGCCATCGCACCGGCAAACAGCACGATCAGCCCTTGCAGCATGAACACCATGTCACGGCTGAAGCCGTTGATCTCGAAGGCCAGTTCACTGCCACCCTGGTACAAAGCGCCAAACAGCAAGGCAGCCAGCACGATGCCCACCGGGTGGTTGCGGCCGATCAGGCTGACGGCGATGCCGGCAAAACCTGCCCCGGCCACGAAGTCGGGCAGCAGGCGGCCGTGCACACCGGCAATCTCGTTCACGCCTACCAACCCGGCCAACGCACCCGATGCGGCCATGGACAGCACGATCAGGCGTTTGGGCTGGATGCCGGCGTACAGCGATGCGTCGGGTGCAAAACCCACCGCACGCAAGGTGTAGCCGGCATGGCTCTTCCACAGCGCCAGCCAGGTCAGCACGGCCGCGCCGATGGCCAGCAGCAGCGTCAGGTTCAGTGGCGTGCGCGGCCATTCGATGCCGATCCAGGCCATCGCCTCGTGCACACCAGGCACCCGCGCTGATTCAGCAAAGGCGCGGCTCTCGGGTGTCATGTTGCCGGGCTCCTTCAGCGTGTTGACCAGCAGGTAGCCCAACAGCGCCGCGGCGATGAAGTTGAACATGATGGTCGTGATCACGGTGTGGCTGCCGCGGTAGGCCTGCAGCGCACCCGGAATGGCCGCCCACACCATGCCGAACAGCGCAGCGCTGATGACGATGAGAGGCAGCATCAGGAAAGCCGGCAGGTGCGCTGACAGCGCCAATGCAGCGACCCCCGCACCCAGCCCGCCCATCACCGCCTGGCCCTCGCCGCCGATGTTGAACAGGCCACCATGAAAGGCCACCGCCACCGCCAGGCCCGTGAAGACAAAGGTGGTGGCGTAGTACAGCGTGTAGCTGATGCCGGCCTGGCTGCCGAAGGCGCCTTTGATCAGCAGCGTCAGCACTTGCTCGGGCTTGAAGCCCACCAGCAGCACCACGCCCCCAGCCACCAGCAGCGCAATCGCCAGGTTGACCGCCGGCAGCAGCGCGACGTCCATCCAGCGCGGCAGTTCAACAGCTTGGCTCACGTCGCGGCCCCGCCCATCAAGCGCCCCAGCGCCGATTCAGAACAGGCCTCGATCGGCAGTTCGCCCGCTATGCGACCCGCGTTCATCACGATCACGCGGTCGCTCAACGCCAGGATTTCGTCCAGTTCGGACGACACCACCAGCACGGCTCCCCCGGCATCGCGCATGGCACGCAGGCGGCCATGGATGAACTCGATGGCGCCGATGTCCACGCCGCGTGTGGGCTGCCCCACCAGCAGCACCTGCGGCTGCAGCGCGGCTTCGCGCGACAGCACCAGCTTTTGCTGGTTGCCACCGCTGAACTTGGACGAACGCAGCGCCGGGTTGCGTGGGCGCACGTCGTAACGTTCCATCATCTCGGCGCAGTCGCTTTTCATCTGGCGCTGGCGCATCCAGCCGCGCAGGTTGTAGCGTGGCCGGCCCTGATAACCCAGCACCGCCGATTCCCAGGCGTCGAAAGGCAGCACCAGGCCCCGTTTGTGGCGGTCTTCGGGCACGTGGGCAATGCGCAGGTGGCGCGCGGCGCGGGTGTCCAGCCAGGCCTTGGTTGTGAAGCTGCGCGGGGTGTCGGACGTGGCCACCTGCAGCGTGCCGGCGTCGGGCGCGAGCAAACCGCTCAGCACGTCCAGCAGTTCGCTCTGGCCATTGCCCGAAACACCGGCGATGCCCACGATTTCGCCGGCTCGCAAAGTGATCGACACATCGGCCAGGCGTTGCACACCCAGGCTGTCGGTCCAGTTCAGGCCTTGCGCCTGCAGCAGCACGGCGCCGGCCTGCGCGGTCTTGCCGTCCCGGCCCAGGTTGACGCGCCGGCCCACCATGGCTTCGGCCAGGCCGTCGACGCTGGTGTCGGTGATGGGTGCGTCCAGCACCACCTGGCCACCGCGCATCACGGTGACGGCATCGCACAGCGCCATGATCTCTTTCAGCTTGTGCGTGATGAGCAGAACAGTGGTGCCGCGTGCGCGCAGGCCGCGCAGCGTGACAAAGAGGTGATCGGTTTCCTGCGGCGTGAGCACCGCCGTGGGCTCGTCCAGGATCAGGATGCGCGCGCCGCGGTACAGCGCCTTCAGGATTTCCAGGCGCTGGCGTTCGCCCACGGGCAGGTCCTGCACCAGTGCGTCCAGGTTCACCTGCAGGCCGGTGTCGCGAATCAGCAGGTCCAGCTTTGTGCGCACTTCGGCACGGGCCTGCTTCAGGCGCCAGCCGGGTTCGGCGCCCAGCATCACGTTGTCCAGCGCGCTGAGCGTGTCCACCAGCATGAAGTGCTGGTGCACCATGCCGATACCCAGGGCGATGGCTTCGCGGCTGTCGGTGATGCGCGCCGGCTGGCCTTCGACCAGGATCTCGCCGCCGTCGGCCTGGTAGAAGCCGTACAGGATGGACATCAGGGTGCTCTTGCCGGCACCGTTTTCGCCCACGATGCCGTGCACGGTGCCAGCCGCCACCGTCAGGTGCACGTCGCGGTTGGCGTGCACCGCGCCGAAGCGTTTTTCGATGTGGCGCATGGCCACGGCCGGTGGCCCGGCGGTGGCCGTGGCAGCTTGCATGGGCAATTCAGTGGCGCACGCTCACTTGCATGTGCTGGCGGTCATGTAGTCGATGACCTTGATCTTGCCGCTGATGATGTCGGCCTTGGCGGCGTCGACCTTCTTCTTCATGTCGGCGCTGACCAGCTTGGCGTTGTTGTCGTCCATCGCGTAGTCCACACCGCCTTCGGCCAGGCCCAGCGAACTGACGCCCGGCTTGACGCCCTTGAAGGCGTTGTACACGGCCACGTCGACACGCTTGACCATGCTGGTCAGCATGGTGCCGGGCTGCAGGTGGTTCTGGTTGCTGTCCACGCCGATGGCCAGCTTGCCGGCGTCCTTGGCGGCCTGGTAGACGCCGATCCCGGTGCCGCCCGCGGCAGCGAACACCACGTCCACACCGCCAGCAAACTGCGCCTTGGCCAGTTCGGCGCCACGCGCCGGGTCGTTCCAGGCCGCCGGTGTGGTGCCCGTCATGTTGGCGCTGACGGTGGCCTTGGGGTTGGCGTACTTGGCGCCTTGTTCGAAGCCGCACTGGAACTTGCGGATCAGCGGGATGTCCATGCCGCCCACGAAGCCCACCTTGCCGGTCTTGCTGGCCAGCGCGGCCATCATGCCCACCAGGAAGCTGCCTTCGTGTTCCTTGAAGACGATGCTCTGCACGTTGGGCAGGTTGACCACGCTGTCGATGATGGCGAACTTCAGCTTCGGGAAGTCCTTGGCCACCTTCTCCAGGCTGGTGCCCTGGCTGAAGCCGATGCCCACGATGGGGTCGGCACCGCGCTCGGCCATGCGGCGCTTGGCCTGTTCACGCTGCGTGGGGTTGCTGATCTCGAACTCGAGGTAGGCCTTGCCCGATTCTTTCTTCCACCTTTCCGCGCCGTCGTAGGCGGCCTGGTTGAAGCTCTTGTCGAACTTGCCGCCCATGTCGTAGATGACGGCGGGCTGGGCCCATGCAGCGCCGACGGTGACGAGTGCGGCAACCAGCAGCGTGGTCTTGAAGATCATGGCGGGTGAGCCTCCGGGTATGTTCTGAGAATGAGCTTGGGATTCAGCCAATCAGGATAGCAAGACTCGCGCCGTCGCCCCGTACCGGTTCGCCCTAGCGAGACAGGCGGCGGCCAAGGCCGCGGGCAGGCGCAGGCACGGGTCTCGCTAGCATCAGGTCATGAACGTCCCAGCCGACCTTTCCGCCGACCTGTCCACCCAGGCCACGGCGCGCGCCCTGCCCAAGGTGCTGTTGCACGAACACCTGGACGGTGGTCTGCGCGTGGCCACGCTGCTGCAGCTGCTGCAGCAGCGTGGCCTGAACGCCCCCGAGCCCGAAGCAGCCCGCCTGGCCGCCTGGTTCAACGCCAATGCACACGCCGGCAGCCTGGAGAAGTACCTGGAAGGTTTTGCGCTCACGGTGGCCGCCATGGCCAGCCCCCAGGCCCTGCGCCGCGTGGCCTTCGAGGCGGCCGAAGATGCGCACATGGACGGCGCCGTGTTGGCCGAATTCCGCATCGCACCGCTGCTGTTTGAAGCGCACGGCGTATCGGGCGAAGCGGCCTTGGAAGCGCTGCTGCAGGGTCTGCAGGACAGCCCCTTGCCGCTGTTGCAGCGCTCGGGCTTGATCATCTGCGCCATGCGCCACCTGCCCCCTGCGCAAACTGAACGTGCGGCCACCCTGGCGCTGAAGTACCGCGGGCAAGGGGTGGTGGGCTTCGACCTGGCCGGGCCGGAACTGGGCTTCCCGGCCGGCGCGCACCAGGCCGCGCTGCAACGTGTGCTGGACGGTGGCCTGGCCTTGACGCTGCATGCCGGTGAAGCCGACAGCGCCGACCGGGTGCTTGAAGCCGCACGCCTGGGCGCCAGGCGCGTCGGCCACGGCGTGCGGCTGGTGGACGCGCTGAACGACCCGGCTCAGCGCGACTTGATCGCCGAAGCCCAGGCGCTGGGCCTGCACCTCGAAGTCTGCCCCACCAGCAACGTGCACACGGGCGCAGCACGCTCGATCGCCAGCCACCCCATCACCGCCTTGTGGCAAGCCGGCGTGAGCCTGAGCTACCACACCGACAACCGCCTGATGAGCTGCATCAGCCACAGCCAGGAGGCCGCCGAGTTGCTGCGCCACACGCCGCTGACGGCCGCAGACCTGCTGGCCATGGCGCGGCAGGCCGCGATGCACAGTTTCCTGCCTGAAGCCCAACGGCAGGCGGCGCTGATTGCGATTGAGGCGGCCATCGCAACGGCCGTGGTCTAGGCCGCGCACAACCCGCCACTGACCCCTAGTTCGAACCGATCGGCCCCTAGACCTAGGGCTGAGTGCTGGCGCGGCGCCAGACTACAACCCACAGGTGATCGACGCCGTCCTGCGATTCCTTGCCGAAGAGACCAACGCCTTCCTGCTTCGACGCACGGGAAGCGAGCTGGGTGCAGTGGTGGTGGGCCCCATCGTCAACGCCGCCGGTGCGCTGCAGCACGCCAGCAACGAGTTGCGGCTGACCTTGTTTGCAGCCGACGAAGAGCGCACCACACGGGAACAGCTGCCGCAGCGCAGCATCGTGGCCGGCCGCGAGGTGCTGCTGCCACCGCCGCTGAAGCTGAACCTCACGCTGCTGTTCAGCGCCAACTTCCAGCAGTACGACCAGGGCCTGCGCCACCTGAGCCAGGTGCTGAAGTTCCTGGCCGCTCGCCCGCTGTTCACCGCCGCTGAAAGCCCCGGCCTGCCCGATGGTCTGGAGCGCCTGGCAATGGACCTCATCGGCCACGGCCCCGAACAGCTGAACCAGATCTGGGCCTGCATCGGCGCGCGCCACATGCCGCATCTCATCTACCGCGCACGCGCCGTGCTGCTGCAGGACACCGAACCCATGGGCAGCGGCGCGCCGATCATCGAAATCCAGCAAGACGTGCGCGGCTATTCGCCGCCGGTGGTGCGCAGATGATCCGCTTTCGCGCCGTCTGGACCGTGCAGGTGCAACACGGCTTTCGCCTGAATGCCCAAGCCAGCGACGAATTCGAATTCCTCGTGCCAGCGGCGACCCAGCGCAAGCTGCACGGGATGCGTGCGATGGCGCGTGAACGCGACGGCCGCCTGCACGTGCTGATCGAACTGGACGACACGCTGCAACCGGTGGCCGGCCCAGGCGTCGTCGGTCAGACCTTGCTGTTCGGCCTGCTGCCCCGCCATGCCGGCTTTGGCCTGTACACGCAGCTGCCGGCCGTGGCACCTGGTGAACTGCCGCTGTGGGCCAACGACGCCGACCCGCACGCCCTGGCCGCACCACGCGGTGTGCGGCTGGCCGACGTGCCCGAAGCCTTGCCCTGGCTGCAGGCTTCACAACGCCCGCCGGGCCTGCTGCAGTTGCACCTGCATGTCGACCACCTGGTGGCCACGCGGGCCTTCACCCTGCCGCTGGCGGCGCGCCAGGATCTGCTGCGCTACTACGTTGTCGGACGGCCCTTCCCGGCTGCCGAGTTCGACGCGTTGCAGGTGGTGGACGAAGGCGCCGCCGCCGACGGCCGGCCGGCCATAGCCTTCAACCGCGTGGCGCCGGCGGCCTTCACGCCAGACCATCTGCAACCGGCGCTGCTGGACGCATCCGGCAGCGCACGCATCACCTTGTTCGAATCCCTTGCCCCCACCGCCCGGCGCGAACGCGGTCCCACGCGCCTGCGTTTGCGTGTGGGCGACAACGGCGACACCTTGACCGCGCAGCTGCCCACGCCGGGCGGCGAGCGGGCCGACGGACAGTTCATCGTCCACCTGAACAAGGCCTGAGCTGCCTTGCCACCCGAGGAGCACCACGACCATGGCCACCTACCGAACCCCTGACGTCTACATCGAAGAGATCTCGGTCTTTCCGCCTTCGGTGGCTGAAGTCGAGACTGCGATCCCGGCCTTCATCGGCCACACCCGGCAGGCGATCGGCAACGCGGGCCTGAACCTGAGTCGACGACCCACCAAGATCCATTCGTACACCGAGTACGAACAGTACTTCGGCACCCCCAACGACCCGGCCATTGCGGTGGCCGTGACCACCGTCGGCGGGGTCGTCACCGCACTCGCGGTGACCCCGCCCGCAGCCACCTACCTGCTGGCCCATGCGGTCAAGCAGTACTTCGACAACGGTGGCGGCAAGTGCTACATCGTGGCGGTGGGCGGCTACGCCGACGCCATCGAAGAAGGCACGGCCATCACCGGACTGCTGGGCGGACTGGCCGCCGTGGCGCTGGAAGACGAGCCCACGCTGCTGGTGGTGCCCGAAGCCATCCGCCTGAACGACAGCGGCTACGGCAACGTCTGCACGGCCACGCTGCTGCAGTGCTTCACGCTGAAAGACCGCTTCGCCATCTTCGACATGCGCGAAGGCGACTTGGCCAAGGACGGCGCACGCCTCACCGCGGACCGCGCCTTGTTCGGCAACAACCACCTGCGCTACAGCGCCACCTACTACCCCTGGCTGCGCACCGGCATCACGCACCCGGTGAACGCCGACGAGAGCAACGTCGACGTGGCCCTGGACGGCGCAGCTGCGGTTGACTTGGGCTCGCTGCGCAGCACCAACACCATTGTCTACAACGCCGTCAAATCGGCGCTGCGCGACCACACCATCGTCATGCCACCCAGCGGCGCGGTGGCCGGCGTCTACGCCGCCACCGACACCGCGCGCGGCGTCTGGAAGGCGCCCGCCAACGTGAGCCTGAACAACGTGATCGAGCCCACGGTACGGCTGGACAACGCGCGCCAGGACGACCTGAACGTCGACGCCACCAGCGGCAAGTCCATCAACGCCCTGCGCAGTTTTGCCGGCAAGGGCACGCTGGTGTGGGGCGCACGCACGATGGCCGGCAACGACAACGAATGGCGCTACGTCAACGTGCGGCGCTTTTTCAACATGGTGGAAGAGTCGGTCAAGAAGAGCACCTACTGGGCGGTGTTCGAACCCAACGACGCCAACACCTGGGTCAAGGTGCGCGGAATGATCGAAAACTACCTGGCCCAGAAGTGGCGCGAAGGGGCGCTGGCCGGCGCGACACCCAAGGACGCCTTCTTCGTGCGCTGCGCGCTGGGCCAGACCATGAACGCTCAGGACATCCTGGAAGGCCGCATGAACGTCGAGATCGGCATCGCGGTGGTGCGGCCGGCGGAATTCATCATCCTGAAGTTCTCGCACAAGCTGCAGACCAGCTGAAGCACTGAAACCAGACGCATTGAAGCCAGAAAAGGTACCCCACCATGCCTCAGCAATACCCCCTTCCCGTCTTCCACTTCACCGTCCAGTGGGGTGGCACGCGCATCGGCTTCTCTGAAGTGAGCGGCCTGACGCAAGAGAACCAGGCCATCGAGTACCGCGACGGTTCATTCCCCGAGTACTCGTCGATCAAGATGCCGGGCCTGCGCAAGTTCAGCAACGTCACGCTCAAGCGCGGCATCGTGAAGGCAGACAACGAGTTCTTCCGTTGGCTGTCCACCATCCAGCTCAACAAGGTGGAGCGGCGCGATGTCATCGTGGCGCTGCTGGACGAACAGCACGCGCCGGTGATGGTGTGGAAACTGCAGAACGCGTTCCCGGTGAAGATCGAAGGCCCGGGCCTGAAGGCCAGCGGCAACGAAGTGGCCATCGAGTCCATCGAGTTGGCGCACGAGGGCCTTGAACTGCAGAACGAATAGGCGCGCCGGCCATGTTCCTGCCGCCGCTGGGTTTTCACTTCAAGGTCGAGGTGCTGGGCTTGCCCAGCCTGGCCGACGACCTGCGCTTCACCGAAGTGTCGGGCCTGTCCTTCGAGGTGGCCGCCGAAGAAGTGCCCGAAGGCGGCGAAAACCGCTACGTGCAGAAGTACCCCGGCCGCACCAAGTTTGCCGACCTGGTGCTCAAGCGCGGTCTGTTGAAAAACAGCGAGGTCTGGAATTGGCTGGAGCGCTGCGTGGACACGCTGCAGATCGAACCCAAGGACGTGGATGTGACGCTGCTGAACGATGCCCATGAACCGCTCATGACCTGGCACCTGACCATGGCCTGGCCGGTGAAGTGGAGCGTGACCGACCTCAACGCCACGAACAACAGCTTTGTCGTCGAAAGCCTGCAGCTCAGCTACCAGCGCTTCAGGCTCGACAAGTCTTGATGCAGGAGTGCACGACATGCCGTTCGTGATCGACGAAGTGGTGATCAACGTCGAAGTGGCGCCAGCGCCCGGTGCTGCCGCGACGCAGGCGGCCGCCGGCGCAGGTGCGAGTGCGGCCGACCGCCAGGCGCTGGTGGCCGAGGTGGTGGAACAGGTGCTGGACATCCTGCAGCGTCGCCAGGAACCCTGAAGGCATTCACAGACCACCATGTCCACCGGCCGACTTGAAAAGCTGCTGATCCAGGCCTTTGAACAGGCCGACTTCTCCGGCGCCGCCATCGCCAGCTTCGAGAGCTACGTCAACCCCAGCGAGGTGACGCTGGCCTACGAGATGGAATACGACAGCGCGCAGGGTTCGGGCACCACCGGCAGCCGCATGGAGTTCAAGACCATCAAGCCGGGTGAATTGGCGCTGAGCTTCTTTCTCGACGGCACCGGCGCCAACGGACGGCCCTGCGACGTGCAGGCGCAGGTGGCGCAGTTCCAGACCGTCACCGGCTACAACGGCAACATCCACCGGCCCAACTACCTGAAGGTGGTGTGGGGCACGCTGACGGTCAAACGCTGCGTGCTGAAAAACGCGTCCATCGCCTACAAGCTGTTCAAGGCCGACGGCGTGCCGCTGCGCGCCGTCATCAACGCCAACTTCAGCGACGCCAGCGACGACCAGACGCGGGTGGCCATGGCCCAGGACAGCTCACCCGACCTGACCCACGTGCGTGTGCTGGGCGCCAGCGACACACTGCCCGCGCTGTGCAACCAGATTTACGGCAACGTGCATGTGGCCCTGCAGGTGGCACAAGCCAATGGCTTCACCAGCGCACGGGGTTTGCCGGCGGGCACACGTGTGCGTTTTCCACCGCTGAAGCGCTGAGCCATGCCCGCCGAACGCACCCTGCCCACCGCCACCGCCCACCGTGAATTCACGGTCAAGGTGGGCGGCCAGGCCTTGCCGCGGGAACACCAACTGCTGGCACTGAACATCCAGCACCCGGCCAACCGCGTGTCCAGCGCACGACTGGTGTATGCCGACGGCGCCGCCAGTCGCCAGGACTTTGCGCTGTCGGCCAGCGACACCTTTGTGCCCGGTGCAGAGATTGAAGTGCTCGCCGGCGCCAGCGGCCAGGATAGCTTGCTGTTCAAGGGCCTGGTGGTCAGCCAGCGGCTGAAGCTGCGCCAGGGCGGCGCGGCGCAGCTGGTGGTGGAGTGCCGCCACGCGGCCGTCAAACTGACCTTGCAGCGCAAGAGCAAGGCCTGGTTCGACAGCAGCGACAGCGACGTCATTCAAACGCTGTTGGCCGAACACGTTGGCGACGTGGCCAGCACCACGGTCACACACGAGCAGCTGGTGCAACACGAACTCAGCGACTGGGACTTTGCGCTGGCCCGCGCACAAGCCAACGGCCACTGGGTCTACACACGCGACGGCAAGGTGCACAGCGCTGTGCCCGCCTTGAGCGGCAACACGGTGGCGAGCCTGCAGTTCGGCGCCACGCTGCTGGAATTTGACGCCGAGGCCGAAGGCCGTGGCCAGATGGCGGCGTCGCAGGCCGTGAGCTGGAGCGCCGACGACCAAGCGTTGTCGCAACAGGACGGTAGCAGCCCCGGCTTCACACCGCCGGGCAACTTCAGCAGCGACGACGTGGCTGCCGCACTGGGCCAGGATCAAACCGTCCTGCACCACGCCGGCCTGCCCGATGCCGAAACCGCGGCGCTGGCCAGCGCCTGGTGGCACAACAGCCGCGCCAGCTTCATCAGCGGCCGCGCCAAGTGCGAAGGTTTTGCACCCGTGCAGCCGGGTGACGTGCTGGAACTGGCGGGCCTGGGCGCGCGCTTCAACGGCAAGGTGCTGTGCACCGGCGTGCGCCACGACATCGACCCCACGCAGGGCTGGAAGGTGCACCTGCAGTTCGGCGGCCTGCAGCCCGACCCCGCCCTGCAGCAGCGCCTGCAGGCATCACGCGTGACACGCCTGCTGGCGCCGGTGTCCGGTCTTCAGCTGGGCTTGGTCACCGACAACGAAGACCCGCAAGGCAACTTCCGAGTGCGCGTGAAGCTGCCGCTGGTGGCCGACGACGACGGTGTCTGGGCGCGTGTGGCCTGCCTGGACGCCGGCAGTGACCGCGGCCTGCTCATCCGCCCTGAGATCGGCGACGAGGTGGTGCTGGGTTTCCTGGACGACGACCCGCGGGCGCCTGTGCTGCTGGGCATGCTGCACAGCAGCGCCAAGGCCGCGCCCCTGGCGCCCAGCAACGACAACCACGAAAAGGGCTTCATCAGCCGCAGCGGCATGCGCTGGCTCTTCGACGACGACAAGAAGGTCATCACGTTGTCCACACCCGCTGGCAACAGCCTGGTGCTGAGCGAAGACGAAGAGGCCATCACGCTGAAGGATCAGCACGGCAATTCGATCAAGCTGGACGCCGAAGGCATCACGCTGGACAGCAGCAAGGCGCTGACCTTGAAGGCCGGCACCGAAAGCCAGTTCGAAGCCGCCACGTCCTTCGGCGTCAAGGCCGTGGACATCAAGCTCGAAGCCTCGGCCACGGCCGAGCTCAAGGGCAGCGCCACCACCACGCTCAAGGGCGGGTTGGTGCAGATCAACTGATCGGCCCAGGCCCCACACGACCATGCCCAGCGCAGCCCGCATCACCGACATCAGTGTGCACGGAGGCACCGTGCTCGGCCCCGGCGTGCCCACCGTGCTGGTGGGCGGCATGCCCGCGGCGGTGCTGGGTGACATGCACGTCTGCCCGATCCCGCTGCCGCACCCGCCGGTGACGCCGTTTGTGGTCGGCAGCGGCACCGTGCTCATCGGTGGGCGGCCGGCGCTGCGTGTGGGCGACAGTTGTGGTTGCGGCGCCAGCGTGGCGGTGGGCCTGCCCACCGTGCAGATCGGAGGCTGACATGAGCACCTTCAAACGCAGCCACTTCCTGGGCCGGGGCTGGTCTTTCCCGCCGCGCTTCGAAGCCGGCACGGTGGTGATGAGCGAAGACGAGCAGGACATCCACGAGAGCCTGCAAATCCTGTTCGGCACACGCCCGGGCGAACGTTTCCTGCAGCCCAAGTTTGGCCTGGACATGAGCGAGCTGCTGTTCGAGCCGCTGTCCACCACACTGCGCAACCTGCTGGAAGACCGCATCCGCGTGGCGCTGCTGGTGTACGAGGCGCGCATCGTCGTGCACGAACTGCTGGTGGACGACAGCCGTTCGTTTGAAGGCCTGCTGCTCATCCAGCTGAACTACAGCGTGCGCAGCACCAACGCTCGTTTCAACCTGGTGTACCCCTACTACCTGGGAGACGCCAACGAAGTGCGCGCCCAGGTGGCGGCGGGCTGACGGCAGGCCACCATGGAAGCCCAAAGCCGCATGGCCGCGTGGATTGCCAGCCTGGGCACCGCCCAGGACGGGCGCGATGCGGCTGCGCTGCAGGCCGCACACGCGCCGCTGGACGAGCGCAGCCCGGTGCAGCTGCTGCAAGCCGCGCAGGCGCTGGCGCAGCTGCTGCGCTTCTACGGCACCAGCGACACTGCGGCCAGCGGCGACTGGTCGGCTTATCTGCCGGCGGGCACGGCCGCCGAACTGCAAGCGCTGGTCGATCACACCGACGGCCAACTGGCGCCGCACCATGCGCTGTTGCTGGCGTTCTTCAGGATCGGGCAGCACGCACAAGACCAGCTCAACGGCTTCACAGCACGACACCTGCAGCACCAGTTTCATGACGTGCTGGGCTTTCGCCAGCAGCCCGCGCGCCCTGATCGTGCCCATCTGGTACTGGGCCTGAAGAAGGGCGCGGCAGCGCTGGGGCTGAACGCCACGCACCCCTTCAGCGCGGGCAAGGACGACTTCAAGATCGACCAGCGTTTTGTGCCCGTGCGCCCGGTGGTGCTGGGCCATGCACAAGTGCAGGCCCTGTGCGTGGTGGCGCGCGACGGCCAGGCGCTGCACTTTGCGCCACAGCCCAGTTCAGCCGACGGACTGGGCGCCAAGGTCGAAGCCGGCGCAGCGCTGGGCTGGCCGCCGTTCACGGCCCGGCAGCGGCCCGCTGCGCCGGTGGGCTTTGCCCTGTCTTCACCCCTGCTGCGGCTGGCTGAAGGCACACGCAGCATCACCGTGCGCTTGCACTTCGCCGCCGGTGTGCCGGCGCTGCAGTCGGACCGGGATGCACTGGGTGCATCGCTGGAAGGCTTTCTCAGCGGACCCAAGGGCTGGTTGGGGCCGTTCAACCTGCAAGTCAGCTGGGCCGGCAACCCCTGCAGCTTGCAGCTGGACTTGCCCTCGGGTGAAGCCGCGGTGGTGGACCACGACCCCGCCGTGCACCTGCAAGGCTTTCCTTCGGGGCAGCCGGTGCTGCAGCTGTTGCTCAAGCCCGGTGCGGCGCTGAGCTACGCCACGCTGATGGCCCTGCGGCTGCACAGCGTGCAACTGGCCGTGCAGGTTGAGGGACTGCGTCAACTGGCGCTGGAAAACGACGACGGCGCGCTGGACTCGAAGAAGGCTTTCCTGCCTTTCGGCGGCCAACCGGTGCAGGGTTCGCGCCTGTTCGTGGGCTGCGACGAGGCGCTGTCGAAGCGCGTCACGCGGCTCTTGCTGAATTTGCGCTGGCAAGGTGCGCCCAACAACCTGGGCAGCTGGTACAGCGGCTACACGCGCCAGTCGAGCGTGGCCGCCGGCATTCGTGCCACCGTGTCGTGGGCCGGCGCAGGCGGCTCGGGCATGAGCTCGGCGCCCCTGACCGTGCTGCCCGCCAACGGCGCGGCGGTGAGTCTGGACCCGGCGGCGCGCAGCAGCGGCGCCGACCTGTTCAGCCCCGCCCACGGCCTGCACCAGCTGTTGATCGGCGGCAACCAGCTCACGCTGCGCATCGCTCAGGGCCAGATTCGCGCCCGGCCTCAATTGCGCTTGGCGTTTGGCAGCAGCCCGGCCGCGCCCCGGCCCGGCTTCATCACCGTCACGCTGCTCGAAAGCCTGCTGCACGCCGACTACAGCAAGGACGCCATCATGCGCGCCCTGGGCACTGCCGCGCCGCGTGCCATCAACCCGCCCTACACACCCAAGGCCGAACAACTGACGCTGGACTACAGCGCAGAAAGCGACCTCAGCGTGTTGGACAACAGCAGCGCAGAAGCCTTTCAACAAACCGAGGTTCAGCTGCATCATGTGGACGCCTTCGGCACCCGGCGCGAACACGCCTGGCTGCACAGCCTGCGGCCGTGGTCAGGCGAAGCGGGCGCCGCGCTGCTGCCGCAGCACGCGGCGGCCGGTGAACTGCTGATCGGCCTGGCACCTGCGCAAGCCGGGGACAGCTTCAGCCTGCTGCTGCAGGTGGCCGAGGGCAGCGCGAACCCCGAAGCCACGCCGCAGGCGCTGCAGTGGTCGGTGCTGGCCAGCGACGCCTGGCACCCCATCGGCCCCGCCGAGGGCTTGCTGGACACCACCCAGCACTTGCGCCACAGCGGCATCGTGGCCGGCGTGCTACCCGCGGCCACCACCACGCAGCACGGCCTGATGCCCGCCGGCACCGTGTGGCTGCGCGCCAGCATCGCCGAACAGCCATCCGCCGCATGCCGCCTGCTGGGCGTGCACAGCAACGCGGCGGAGGTGGTGTTCGTCGATCAGGGCAACGACCCGGCCCGGCTGGGCGCACCGCTGCCTGCCGGCAGCATCGTCAAGCTGGCCGCGCCGCTGGCCACCATCAAGACCGCACAACAGCCTTACGCCAGCTTTGGCGGCGCACTGGCAGAGACCGCAGCGGCGCAGGCGCGCCGTGCATCCGAGCGGCTGCGCCACCGCAACCGCGCCATCGCCCCGTGGGACATCGAAAGGCTGGTGCTGCAGGACTTTCCTGCGGTGTGGCGCGTCAAGTGCATCCCGCATGCCGATGGCCAGGCCCAGTCCTGGCAGGCCGCAGGTCACTTCACGGTCGTCGTGTTGCCGCGTCAGCAAGGGCTGAACGCGGTTGATCCGCTGGCGCCACGGGTCGACCTGTCGACGCTGGAGAACATCCGCGTCAACCTGCAAGCCCGCTGCGCCCCGCAGGCCGTGGTGCATGTACAGAACCCGCGCTACCAGCCGCTGCAGCTGCAGTTCAAGGTGCGCCTGCGGCCCGGCTTCGGTTTTGCGTTCTACCGCCAGGTGCTCAACGACGCGCTGGTGCGCCAGTTGTCACCGTGGGCCTTTGACGAGACCACCGAGCCCGGCTTCAACGGGCGCATCGTGCGGTCTGCCTTGCTGGACTTCGTCGAGGCCCAGCCCAGTGTCGACTTCATCACCGACTTTGCGCTCTTTCGCCAGGGTGAAGGCGAAGACCTGAACGAGGTTTTTGCCGACGCACCCGACGCGATTCTGGTGTCGGCTGCGCAGCACCTCATCACGGAACTGACCGGATGAGCACCGCGGGTCTCCCAAGGGCTCATTCCCGCCAGGCGGTACCGGCCGCAGGCCCTAAGGCGCCCCAGTGAGCACCGACAACACCACGCTGCCCGACGGCCTGACGCTCAGCGCCACGCCGCCCGCACTGGCGCTGGACAGCCCCGCGCTTTACGCCCAGGGCCTGGAGCATCTGCGCACGCTGGCGCGGCAGACCTGGACTGACCACAACCTGCATGACCCTGGCATCACGGTGCTCGAACTGGCCAGCTACGCGCTCAGCGACCTGGCCTACCGCGTCGCGCTGCCGTTGGCCGACCTGTTGCGCCGCGCGCCGGCCAGCGCGACGGAGACCGCCGAAGAAAACGCCCAGCGCACCCACGCGCAGTTCCACGGCCCCACCGACGCGCTGCCCACGGCGCCGCTGACACTGCTGGACTGGCGCAAACTGCTGATCGACCTGCCCGAGGTCAAAAACGCCTGGGTCGAAGCCGACAACAGCCAGGTGCTGATCGCCGACATGGCTGAAAAGCGTCTGCGCCACGACCGCCCCGCGCACGACGCCTGGTGCGAGGTGCCCTTGCGTGGCCTGTACCGCGTGCGCATCCAGTTCATGGACCGCATCGGCACGCTGGCGCAACGCAACGCCGTGCTGCGCCAGGTGGGGCAAGCACTGCAGCAACACCGCAACCTGTGCGAAGACTTCACCACCGTGACGGCGGTGCGCGCGCAGTACTTTGCGCTGTGTGCCGAAGTGGAACTGCAGGCCGATGCCTCGGCCGTCGAAACGGCAGCGCAGCTTCTGTTTGCCGCGGCCGAAGCGCTGGCGCCCACGGTAGTCCCCTGCACGCTGAACGAGATGATGTTGCGCCCCCTGCCTGACGGCAGCCCCCGCAGTGGACCCGACTGTTACGACGGCCCGCTGCTGCAGCACGGTTTCATCGACGACGCCGAGCTGCTGGCCAGTGGGCTGCCGGCCGAGTTGCACCTGTCGGACCTGATCGGCACGCTGGCCGACGTACCGGGTGTGCGCGTGCTGCGCGACATCGTGCTCAACCCGCTGCAGCGCAGCGACGAAGAGAATGAAACCGCCGTCGATGCCGCGCTCGAAGACGTGGTGGCCGACGCCGTGCCGCTGGCCAACCGTTGGCGCGTGCCAGTGCGGCCCGGCCGGCTGCCGCGCCTGAGCCTGGCGCAGGGCCGCCTGGTGTTCACCAAGCGCGGCATTCCGTTGGCCGGCTGGAACATCGCCGACATGCCGGCCACCGTGCGCGCACGGCTGACCGAGCTGCAGGAAGCCGCACGCCTGCGCCTGGAAACGCCAGTGCCCCCACCACCACAGCCGCCGCTGGGTGTGCCGCGTGAGCTGGCGCAGTACCGCAGCTTCCAGCTCGACTTTCCGCCGCTGTACGGCGTGGGCGACACCGGCCTGCCGGGCCGGCCCGATGCGCTGCGGCGTGCGCAGGCACTGCAGCTCAAGGCCTACCTGCTGTTTTTCGACCAGCTCATGGCCGACCGCCTGGCGTTGCTGGCTGGGGCTTCGCAACGCCTGTCGGTGGCGCCAGCCGACCTGGCCGCGCTGCAGCTGGCCTGGCGGACACAGCCCGCGCAACAGCACGTGCTGGCCGCGCAGGTGGTGCGCACCACCGAAGTGGAAATGGCCCAGCGGTCCACCGAGCAGCAGGCGCTGGCGCTGGAGAAGGTCTATCCCGTCGATGTCACCGCGGCGCAGCTGGCGGCCACGCTGGAAAACCCGCCAGAAGCCGCCGCGCGCCAGTTGCGCACGCTGGACCACCTGCTGGCGCGCAGCGGCGAAGACCATCGTGCCTACCGCGACATCATCGGCACCGCCTTTGCCGCCAGCGCTGCACAACAGGTGGTGGACACCACCCAGGTGCTGCAGGAGATCAACCCGCTGGCGCGCGACCGCGCTCAGGCCTATGTGCAGACCGAACCCGCCACCCACTGGTGGAACAGCGACAACACCAGCGGCCTGGAACGGCGCCTGGCCCGCCTCTTGGGCATGCCCAACGCCACGCGGCGCAACCTCAGCACCGTGTCGCACGACATCTACGCCGAGGCGGACACCACGCCCGACGACGAATGGCGCTGGCGGTTGCGCCACCGGGTCGGCGGCCAGATCCTGCTGTCGTCCACCTTGCATTACGACAGCGTCGAAGCCGCACGCGCCGAGATGATGCTGGCCGTGCAGATGGGCCAGGATCCGGCACGCTACAGCCGGCGCACCACCAGCGACGGGCGCTTCCACTTCGTCATCACCGACACCACGGGCGAAGACATCGCACGCCGCATCCACTACGTCGACAGCGAAGCGCGGCGCGAAGAGATGATCGACGAGCTGATGGCCTACCTGCGCGAGCACTACAACGGCGAGGGCCTCTATGTCATCGAACACCTGCTGCTGCGCCCCACGGCGGCCGGTGAGCCGCTGATGCCCATCTGCAGCGACGCCGACTGCGACCGGCCCGATGGCTGCAGCAACATCGACCCGTACTCCTACCGTGTGCACGTGGTGCTGCCCGCCTACGCCGGGCGGCTTCAACACGAAGGCTTTCGCCAGTTTGTCGAAGAAGCGGTGCGGCACGAAATGCCGGCGCACTGTCTGCCCACCGTGTGTTTCATCGACAGCCCCAGCATGGCGCGGCTGGAAGGTGCTTACCGGCGCTGGATCGAGATGCACGCCGGCATCAATGGCGCCAGTGAACGGGTGGCGCGCACCCAAGCGTTGATCGACGCGCTGCTCGAGGCCAAAAACGTCTACCCGCAGCGGCGCTTGTTCGACTGCACCGCCGCCGGCGAAAACACGCCGCCGCAGCCCCCCTTCGTGCTGGGCCGCAGCGCGTTGGGCAGCCTGCCGCGCCCGACGGATTGATGCCCAGACTGACCTGACCGGAGAACCACCATGGCCGACCCCCTGAAGGTCCTGCACAGCCTGCAACGGCTGGACACCACGTACACCGTGTTCGAGCCCGATCAGGTGCTGACGCACCACCAGCTGAACAGCCTGAGCGGCTACCTGGACGACCAGGACCGCCTGAGCCGCGTCAACCTGCTTGGCGTGGGCCTGGTGGGTGGGCTGCAGGTGCGCCTGGTCGGCGGCCAGGTCCACATCACACGCGGCCTGGGTGTCAGCACCGACGGGGACCTGTTGATGCTGCCCGCCGACACGGTGTACGACCGCTTCCGCCCCTACGGCATCAGCGCACCGGCCTACGCGCCGTTTTACGGCCGCCGCGGCGACGCCACGGAAGACACGCTGCTGTACGACCTGGCTGAACTGGTGCCGGTGGGCGAAAGCGATGTGCTGGCGCAGCCGCTGTCGCGCCTGACCGGGCCCGTGGGCCTGGCCGACCGGGTGGTGCTGATGCTGATGGAAACCGTGGTCGACGACCCCGACCTGTGCAGCGGCACCGACTGCGACAACCTGGGCCGCAACGCGCTGCACCGCCAGCGTGTGCTGCTGATGCAAGCGGCCGACGTGCTGCACCTGCTGGGCCGCCTGCCGCGCCTGCAGCCGCCCAGCGAACGTGCACGCGCGCTGCCGGAAGTGTTTGCCGACCGGCCCGCGCTGGGCACCGACATCACCAGCGTCACCACGCTGGCTCAACGTTATATGGCCAGCCTGAACAGCGGCGATGTGCGTGCACCACGCACCCTGGAACGGCTGCAGGCCGCCTTCGCCCAACTGGCCCGCGCCCTGCCCGATGAATTGCGCGAACAGTTCGGTGGCGACCCCACCGGGGACTGGTCATCGCGGCTGGACGCGCACCTGGCGGCCGCACGGCGCAGCACCGCGGTGCCGCTGCCTTTGTTCGACCATTGCAAGGACCTGTGCGAGGCCTACAACGCCATGCGCGAGTCTTACCTGGCCTGCGACGCGGTGCTGCTGCCCGACGTGGGCGGCTTCCCCAAACACCTGCTGCTGGGCCAGCTGAGCGCGCCGCGAGAACACCGCACCGGCCTGTTCCCGGCGCCACTGGACGGCCCTTCTCGCGAGGCGGCGGCGCAGGCACGTTTTGGCTTGTGGCAACTGCAGTCGCTGATCGAAGGTTTTGCACCGCCAGCCGACACCACGCTGCGCATCACGCCCAGCGCCGGCGAAGCGCAGCCGCTGCAAAACCGCGCCATCCCCTGGCACTACGTGGTGCGTGGCCGTGTGCCGGTGCACGTGGCCTGGAACTACCGCCGCGCCGCCAGCGGCCGTTCCCAGGAAAACAGCGGCTACCGCGCAGCCGACTGGCTGGCCAGCGGCCGCGCCCGCGACCCGCTGGCCTACAGCGTGGCGGCGCACGACTTCTTCCGCATCGAAGGCCACCTGGGCCAGGCGGTCGAGGCCGTGGACGCGGCGCTGAAGCGCCAGATCGCGGCCCACAATCTGCCCATCGACGTGCAGGCCGTGCTGCTGCACGGCAACCGGCGCGGCGGCATCCGCATCAAGCCCGGCATCCGCTACACCGACCTGCACCGCCTGCACCATCTGGTGCGCAAGGACGTGTCGATCAAGCTGGAAGAGGGGCGCGACTTCGGCACTCAGTACGCCAAGGACGTGAGCGACGCGGTCAATGCCGGCCGCATCCTGCCTACCCAGGCCGACGGCCTGGCGGCCGTGGCGCAGGCCGAAACGGCACGCGACGCCGTGCGCGCCACGCAGGCGGCCGCAGCGCCCGCAATGGCGCAGCAGCGCTACAGCGCCTACCGCGCCGACACCAGCTGGAAGAGCGGCTACGCCGCGTCGCTGCAGAAGATGGGCGACGCGCGGCTGAGCCTGAGCCACGTCTCGCGCAACGACCTGGCGTCGCCCTTCGATTCGCTGCTGGCCAGCACCAAGCCCTTGTGGATCAACTGGCTGGACGACCTGATCGTGGCCGGCGACGACAGGGCCGACGACCGGCTGGTGTTCAGTGCTTTCGTCAAGCGCCATCCCGGACTGGACCACCTGGGCGGCTGCTGGCGCGGTGGCACCTTGGTGCTGGTCTACGACGACAGCGGGCGTGTGGTGGCCGACTTCACGTTGCCCTACCCCTGTGCGGAAGTGGATGAACCCGAGCCCGAAGAGCCGCCGCTGGTGAAGCCCCCCGATCTTCGGCCACCCAAGTGGCTGGACCGCGCGGTGCGGGTCATCCCGTCGCTGGATTTCGAGATCGGCACCCGTTTCATCGACGTGCGCAAGACCTTTGTCGCCGACCTGGACAGGCAAAGCGCCGGCATCGAAGGCCTGGTCAAGGGCATCGGCTTTGTGCGCACCACCACGCCCGGCCTGAAGGATTCACTGGGAACCGTGCTCACTGGCGACGCGCTGCTAGACCGCATGGCCGCCGACGTGACACGCAAGCGTGACTACGTGGAAGACCTGCGCAGCGGCATCGGCGCCAGCGCCTTCGACGGCGAAGCGCTGGAAGAAGCGCGGCAGCGCCTGAAGACTGGCGAAGAAGACCTGGCCCGGTCCGTGACCCAAACCACCGAGCGTGCAGTGAAAGTCAACGTCGACACCACCAGCTCGGGCGGTGTGGCGCTGTCGGCGGTGATGAACAGCGGCGTCGTGGCCGTGCGCGACACCACCGTCGTGGCGCAACTCGGCACCCAGCTGGGCAGCGTGAGCCCCAACGCAACCGGCAACGTCGGGCGGCTGATCACCGGCATGGCCAATGCCGGCGGGCTGAACCTGCGCCGCTGAAACCACAACGGCAGCGATCGAACGAGCCGCGCCCATGACTTTGACTTCGGCTCCGCACCGCCTGCGCCTGCTGCGCTGGCAGGCCCGCGCTGCAGGCGCACCGCAGGCGCTGGCCATGCGCAGCCTGCTGCGTGCGCAAAGCGACGGCCTGCAGCAGCACCTGGAGCAGGCGCTGGACGATGCAGCGGCGGCCATGGGCCTGCCACCCGACGCGGTGGTGAAGATTCCGCGCCTGGAGCTGTCTGTGCCCGCGCCGCCGCTGCTGCACGCGCAGCGCACGTCGCCCGACGAGGCCGCTGCCTGGTCGTTATGGGTGCAGCAGCTGCAGCAGGCGCTGATGCTGCAGATGCTGCAGCTGCAGCACGCGGTGGCCGCCGCGCCTGCCGGGGCGGCTGCGGGTGCGGCCGCGCCGCGTCCACCAACCGGCCCCGCTCAAGCCCGTCAAGACCTTCGCCAGTACCTGCACAGTGGCTGGCCGGGCTGGGCCTTGGCCGGCAACGACGACAGCGCCCGCACATTGCAAGCCGCTGCCGCTGCATTGACAGACGAGTGGGTGCAAGACGACATCCTGGGCCTGACCCCGACCACGCTGCACAACTTCTGGGCCTGGGCTGGCATCAGCCCCGAAGCCGATCTGCAGCAGGCGCTGGGCGTGCTGGCGCGCTGGCTGGCCTTGCTGCCAGCGCCGCGCCGCGCGCGCTGGGTGCAGGCCCGGCGCGCGGACCAGCTGCCGCTGCAACTGGGGCCCGGTGGCGGTCAGGCCACACGAATGGCGCTGCTGGCGCAATGGCAGGCCCAGGCGATGGACTCGCTGTGGGCGCAAGCCTTGTGGCTGGCCTGGCCACAAGACCCAGCGCGACAGGCCCCGTGGCAGGCCGCGCTGCAACGGTCCGATCTGCCCGACGCCCAACCGCCCGCTGCACTGGGCCGTCTGCGTGTGGCCCTGGCCGCGGCCGCGCCGCGTGCAGCTGCGGCCTTTGCTCCGCTCGTGCGGGCAGAACCCTCGCTGCAGCAACCAGCTTCAGATACCCGGGCTGACCCGCGCGAAGCCCGGCAACCACCCGAAGAGACCGAAACACCCAACGACCACCTGGTCGTGCCCTTGGCCGGGCTGGTGCTGCTGCACCCCTACCTGGCGCGCCTGGTGCAAGGCCTGCACATGCACAGTGGCCACAACGGTGAGCCCCTGGCGCGGGCCGTGCTGCCGCGTGCGCTGGCACTGCTGCATGCCCTGGCTTGTGGCCCCGCCCCGGCCGCAGCGCTGGAACTGGACCTGCCCTTCGTGAAGCTGCTGCTGGGCCTGCCGCCCACGCAGGCGCTGGACTGGCCCGCAGCCCAATTGGACGAAGCCGACGCAGCAGAAGTGCAAGCGCTTCTGCAGGCCGTTCGCCAGCACTGGCCCGCGTTGCGCAGCACCAGCCTGCAAACGCTGCGCGTCAGCTTCCTGCAGCGGCGCGGCCTGCTGCGCCGCGCCGCCGACGGCCCCGGTTGGCAGCTGCAGGTTCAAGCCGAAGCCTTCGACCTGCTGCTGGCCAGCCTGCCGTGGAGCCTGGCGTGGGTGAAGCTGCCCTGGATGCCCCATCCGCTGGCCTTGGACTGGTCGGCGCCCACATGATGCAGCGCGACGGCCTGACCGCTGTGGACAAGGCCCAGGCCCGCGCGCTGGAAGTCGAACTCGAATGGTTGGCGTTGACCCTGGAGCGCCGCTTGCAGCTCTACTTCAAGCCCACGCCGGGCCACACGGAGCCCTGGCCCGAGCCACCCCCGCTGCTGGACGACTGCCCCTACGGCCAGATGCTGCTGGGCTTGCGGCTGGATGCCGATGAACGCTTGATCCTGGCGCTGGCCTTGGCGCCTGTGCTGCGGCCGCAACTGCTGGACGTGCTGCACGCGCGCAACGAAGCGATGCACCGCCCGTTCACCGAGTTTGGTGGCGCCAGCAGCAACCCGCACCAGGGCACCTTTGTGCCCAGCGCAGAAACCGCCTGTTTCCTGTTGGCGGGCGACCAGCTGACGGAGCGCTTGGCGGTCATGCGCCGGCTGCTTCCGCAAGGCCGGCTGGCCACCGGCGACCTGCTGCACCTGGCGCCGGCCGCATCAGGTGAAGCACCACTGGCGGGTGCGCTGCAGCTTTCGCCCTCTTTCATCGAGACCGCCTTGCCGGGTGTGCTGCCAACGTCCAACGCCAGGCACGACGGCGCCTCAGCCGGCCTGCCCGCGCAGCGGGTCAGCACCGGTCTGCAGTGGACCGATCTGGTGCTGCCCGCCGCCACGCTGGCCCAGCTGCAGGACATCGAACTGTGGCTGCAGCACGGCCGCACGCTGCTGGACGACTGGGGCCTGGGCCGGCGTGTGAGCCGCGGCTACACGGCGCTGTTCCACGGCCCGTCGGGCACGGGCAAGACCTTGTCGGCCTGCCTCATCGGCCAGCGCTGCGGGCGCGAGGTCTGGCGCGTGGACCTGTCGCAGGTGGTCAGCAAGTACATCGGCGAAACTGAAAAGAACTTGTCGCATCTGTTCGACGCTGCGCAGCGCCAGGGCTGGTTGCTGTTTTTCGACGAAGCCGACGCACTGTTCGGCAAGCGCAGCGCCGTGTCAGATGCACACGACCGTTATGCCAACCAGGAAGTGGCCTACCTGCTGCAACGCATCGAAGCCTTCGACGGTGTGTGCATCCTGGCCAGCAACCTGCGCCACCACATCGACGATGCTTTCAGCCGCCGCTTCCACAGCGTGGTGCCCTTTGCCATGCCCAAGGCGCCAGAACGGCTGCGGCTGTGGCGCGAAGGTTTTCCGGCGCGCGTGGACCTGGCCCCGGGGCTGGACCTGGAACGGCTGGCGCAGGCGCATGAACTGTCGGGCGGCACGATCATGAACGTGGTGCGCCACGCCTGCCTGCGCGCGCTGGGCCGTGGTGAGGCGGTGGTGCGCAACGACGACGTGGAAGAGGGCGTGCGCCGCGAACTGCTCAAGGAAGGGCGCTCGGTCTGAAAGGCCGGGGCACTGACCCATGAGCTCCCTGCCCACTGCCGTGCGCGCGCCCACGGTCGTCAGGCCGGCGCCGGTCAAACCCACGCTGACCGGGCTGAGCCTGAAGCGGCCGGCGGTGCCTGCGAGAAGCGCGGCCACACGTGCGCCGACAACCGCGGCAGCACCGATGTCAGCGCTGCGTGTGTCGAGCCCGCAGGACGCAGCAGAGCACGAAGCCTCACGCCTGGCGCGGCGCCTGGTGTCGATGCCGGCAGCCGCGCCAGCCCTGACCACACCGGCAGCCGGGCACACCCGGGCCGCCGCCTTGCCCGCCACGTCGCCCTCCACGGCCCGCTTCGATCACCTGGTGCCCGGCCTGTCTTCGGCCGGCAGCGGCCAGCCCTTGCCGCGCAGCGTGCAGCGCGACATGGCGCCGCGCCTGGGTGCTGATCTTTCTGCTGTGCGTGTGCACACCGGTGATGCGTCGGCACAAGCCAGCCGGCGCCTGAATGCAGCGGCTTTCACGCTGGGCCGCGACATCCATTTCGGCCGCAACCGCTTCCAGCCGCACAGCGGCCCGGGGCGCGAATTGCTGGCGCACGAGTTGGTGCACACGGTGCAGCAGGGCGGTGCCCGCCAAAACCCGGTGTTGCAGCGCAGTCTGGACCCGGGCGCTGTGAACGCTGCACCGCTGGTGCGCGAACGCAGCGCGCCGCAGGTGCAGCGCCTGGGCATTTCCGATGCCCTGGACTGGTTTGCCGACAAGGCCAACCACGTGCCGGGTTTTCGCATGCTGACGCTGCTGATCGGCTTCAACCCCATCAGCATGCGCCGCATCAGCCGCACCGCGGCCAACCTGCTGCGCGCGCTGATCGAGCTGCTGCCGGGTGGTGCACTGATCACCCAGGCGCTCGACAACCACGGCATCGTCGACCAGGTGGCCGCATGGGCCGAAGGCCAGCTGGCCACCTTGGCCGACATCGGCAGCGGCATCCGCAGCGCCATCGACGACTTCCTGGATTCACTCAGCTGGACCGACATCTTCGACCTCGGCGGCCTGTGGAGCCGCGCGGTGAGCCTGGTGACCACCCCCATCCGGCAGGTCATCAGCTTCGGCAGTCAGCTCATCGGCGGCATCGTCGAATTTGTCAAGAACGCCATCCTGCGCCCACTGGGTCGGCTGGCCGAAGGCACCCGCGCCTACCCGCTGCTGAAGGCGGTGCTGGGCTTCGACCCCGTCACCGGCGACCCCGCACCGCGCACGCCGGCCACGGTGCTGGGCGGCTTCATGACGTTGATCGGGCAGGACGAGGTGTGGCAGAACATCCAGCGCGGCAACGCCGTGGGCCAGGCCTGGGCCTGGTTCCAGGGCGCACTGGCTGGCGCGCTGGCCTACGCCGCCCAGGTGCCCACGCTGTTCATGAACGCGCTGCGTTCGCTGGAGCTGATGGACATCGTGATGGTGCCACGCGCCTTCGCCAAGATCGCCGGCGTGTTTGCCAGCTTCGTCGGCGGTTTCATGAGCTGGGCGCTGGGCACCGTGATCAAGCTGCTGGAGATCGTCTTCAGCGTCGTCGCACCCGGCGCCATGGGCTACCTGCGGCGTGCAGGTGGCGCACTGCAATCCATCTTCCACAACCCCGTCGGCTTTGTCGGCAACCTGGTGCGCGCGGCCAAGGGCGGCTTGCAGCGTTTTGCGGGCCGCTTCCTCACGCACCTGAAAACGGGGCTGATCAACTGGTTGACGGGGTCGCTGCCGGGCGTCTACATCCCAGCCTCTTTTGCCCTGCCCGAGCTGCTGAAGTTCGGCCTGTCGGTGCTGGGCCTGAGCTATGCCAACCTGCGCGGCAAGATGGTGCGTGCGCTGGGCGAGCCGGCCGTGCTGGCCATGGAAATGGGCTTCGACGTCGTGCGCACGCTGGTCACGCAGGGCCCGGCAGCCGCCTGGGACCAGTTGAAGGCGTCGCTGGCCAACCTGGGCTCGATGGTGGTGGACGGCATCATCGACATGGTCGTCAACATCGTCGTCACGCGTGCCATTCCGCGGCTGGTGGCGATGTTCATCCCGGGTGCCGGTTTCATCACCGCCATCATGGCCATCTGGGGCACGATCCAGACCTTCATCGCGCAACTGCGGCGCATCGCGCAGGTCATCGGCGCCTTCGTCGATTCCATCGCCACCATCGCCGCCGGCAACGTCACCGCCGCTGCGGCCCGTGTGGAGTCCGTGCTGGGCGGGCTGCTCAGCCTGGCCATCAATTTCCTGGCCGGTTTTGCGGGCCTGGGGCGTGTGGCCGACCGGGTGCGTGCGGTGCTGGAGCGCATCCGCGTGCCCATCGACCGCGCGCTGGACATGCTGGTGGGCTGGATCCAGCGCGTGGCCCGGGTCTTCGTCGGCAAGGTCAAGGCCGGCGCGCAGAAGGTACTGAACTGGTGGCGCAAGCGGGTGGCGGTCAACGCCGACGGCCAGCGTCACACGCTCACTTTCGACGGCAGCAGCGCAAGCACGGCGCGGCTGGTGTTGCGGTCGGCACCGCAGCTGCCGTCGGTGTTTTTGGCCGGTCAGGCTGCCCGCAACACCGCCCTCAAGGGCGTCAAACGCACGGCACCCATCGCCGCTGCCGTGGGCCATGAAAAGACCATCGCCACGCTGCAGATCCAACTGGCCGCCTACGACGACAACACCAGCCCGGCGGTCACTGGCAAGCCGCTGAAAAAGGCCGAAGCCGACGCCGCCGATCTGGACGTGAAACTGGGCGCACTGGCCACGCACATCGTCATCACGCTCAAGACCTGGAAGCTGGCCGACGACGAGGTCAAGTTGTTTGCCTTGCCGCGCGGCAGCTTCAGCCCGCAGCAAAAGACAGCCATCGCCGGCCAACACGCCGACAAGAGCGAGCTCAAGCTCAACAGCAGGGGAGATCTGGTCAACATGGGCACCCGCGCCGGCCGCGCGCTGGCACGGCGGCACGTGGTGTCTTCGTTCGACATCTCGCAGCACTACAGCAAGGCGCTGGCCAAGAAAAAATGGTCCGAGGCCAAGCTGCTGCTGGAACAGCGCGGTTCGATCGCGCTGGCCAAAACTGCCGTGGTCGGCGAGCTCAGCCAGGCCGCCATCGAGGCCGCAGCCAGGCAGCGTTATCAGGCCTTCTTCGGCTATGCGCAGAACCTGTTCATTGGCGACAGCGCCGAAAACAGCTCGATCCAGGAACATCTGGACCGCGGCAACCCCGACCTGGCCGGCAAGAAGCTGGAAGAGCACGTGGCGCGCATCAAGCGCTCTTGGGCCATAGACAACTCCATCCAGATCAGCGGCCTGGACAAGTGAGGCGCTGAATCAGCGGCGGCGGCGGCGCACTCGCAACGCCAGGCCACCCAGTCCGGCCAGCAGCAGGACAGCAGAGCCCGGCTCGGGCACGGCAGCCAGGATGGGCAGACCCATGTCGGACATCATGGCCAGGTTCAGCGCCGACACCTCGTAACGCGTGCCGCGGTAGAACACCTCGCCGTTCATCAGGTCGGGGATCAGGTTGGCGCCATCGCGGCCCCCGCTGTTGCCGACGTGGCCATGGTTGCCGACGTGGCCGTGGTTACCGAAGGTCAGCGGCACCGCGCCGCCATGCAGGGCCGACGCGGCGGCTCCTGTGAAGTACAGCGTCGGCCCGGCATCGCCCATCACGGTCACGATGTGGGCGTCAAAAGTCGAGGCGTAGTCACCCGGCAGGGCGCCGGTGCTGCCATCCATCCAGCCGTTGAAGCCGAAGGCGTGGCCCCACTCGTGCATCGGCATCAGCATCGACACCGCGTCCGTGCGGTCGGCGGGCACCGCAGCCTGCCGCAGCAGCGGGTCGGGGTCGAACCACAGTTCGCCTTGCACGTAGCCGCCGATGCCGATGTTGAACTCGACGTCGGGAGCGGCACCGTTCACATCCACACCGGTCAAGAGCTCATCCGCTGCGCCTTGATGCCACAGGCTCACCAGACCCCCGCGCCGGGGGGTCAGGTTGGCGCTTCGAGGTAATCGCAAGCCAGGTGCGCCAGCGCGCGCACGCCCAGCATCAAACCGGCTTCGTCGGCGTAAAAGCGCGGCGAATGGTTGGGCGCAGCGGTCTTGGGGTCGGTGCCTGGTGGCGTGACCCCCAGGAAGATGAAGAGCCCCGGCACCACGCGCTGAAAGTAGCTGAAGTCTTCGCTGCCGGTGACCTTGGGCACCAGCGTCAGGCCCGCACCCGCCACACGCTGAAGCGTCGGCAGCATGGCTGCGGTCAGTGCCGGGTCGTTCACCGTCACCGGGTAGTTCTTGGTGATGCACACCTGGCAGCCGGCACGCGAACCGCGGCTGACGGCTTGGGCCAGGGTGGTGACACGCTCGTGGATGTCGTCGCGCATCTCTTCGTTGAAGGTGCGGATGGTGCCGCGCATCTCCACGCTGTCGGGGATGATGTTTTCGCGCACGCCGCCGCGAATGGTGCCGATGGTCACCACCGCCGGCTCCAGCGTCAGGTCGATGGTGCGGCTGACCACCGTCTGCAGGCCCAGCACCACCTGCGCGGCCGTGACGATGGGGTCCACGCCCATCCAGGGCGCGGCGCCGTGGGTCTGGCGGCCGCTGACGGTGATCTTGAGCTTGTCGCTGCTGGCCATGGTCGGCCCGGGCCGGTAGCCGATCTGGCCCGTGACCTGGCGCGAGGTGACGTGCAGGCCGAAGATGGCCTGGGGCGTGGGCCGTTCCAGCGCGCCTTCGGCAATCATCATCTTGGCACCGCCCTCTTCACCTTCGGGCGGCATCTCTTCGGCGGGCTGGAAGATGAACTTGACGCTGCCCCGCAGCTGCGCGCGCAGCCCGGCCAGCAACTGCGCCACGCCCATCAGGATGGCAACGTGGCAGTCGTGACCGCAGGCGTGCATGACACCCACCTCTTCACCGTTCCACTGGCCACGCGCCTTGCTGGCAAAGGGCAGGTCCACTTCTTCGGTGACCGGCAGGCCGTCCATGTCGGCTCGCAGCGCCACCACGGGGCCGGGCAGGGCGCCCTTGAGCACACCCACCACGCCGGTGTGGGCCACGCCCGTATGAACCGCGTCCAGGCCCAGCGCACGCAGGTGTTCGGCCACCACGCTCGCGGTGCGAAATTCGCGGTTGCCCAGCTCGGGGTGCTGGTGCAGGTCGCGCCGCCAGGCAATGACGGCGGCTTCCAGAGCCGGCGCGTGGGCGTCGATGAGGTCGGCCAGCGAACTGGCCTTGACGGCGGTGGTGGGCATCAGGTGTCCTGGGGCTGGCGGCGGTGGCGGTGGCGGTGGCAGGGGTTGCTGCTCATTGTGCGGTGGGTGTGCCTGCGGCGGCACCCACTTTCGCAGTGCCTGCGCGGCGGCGGCGCGGTTCTGGCAGGGCGGCTCGCACCGCGGGCACCTGCGCCGCAGCGATGACACCGCCGCCCAGGCACACCTCACCGTCGTACAGCACTGCGCTCTGGCCGGGTGTGACGGCCCATTGCGGGCTGTCGAAGTCCAGCCGGAAGCCGCTGCCGCCGGATCCCCAGTCCGGTGAAGCGACCGGTGTGAAGGCGCACGGTGCGTCGACCTGGCGGTAGCGGGTCTTGGCGGCCAGTGCGCCCGCCAGCGGCGGCGTGCCGGCCACCCAGCTGACGTCGGCCGCTTCCAGCCATGGGCTTTGCAGCCAGGGGTGGCCGTGGCCCTGCACCACGTGCAGCGTGTTGTGGGCCAAGTCCTTGTGCGCCACGTACCAGGGCTCGTGCGCGCCGCTGGTGTCATGGCCGGCCACACCGCCGATGCCCAGGCCCTGGCGCTGGCCCAGCGTGTAGAAGCTCAGGCCCACGTGCTGGCCGCGGCGGCGGCCTTCTTCGTCCACCATGGGGCCGGGCTCGTGGCTCAGGTAGCGGTTCAGGAAGTCGCGAAACGGCCGCTCGCCGATGAAACAGATGCCGGTGCTGTCCTTCTTCTTCGCGTTGGGCAGGTCGATCTGCTGGGCCAGGCGCCGCACCTCGGTCTTGTGCAGTTCGCCCACCGGGAACAGCGTGCGCGACAACTGCTGCTGCGTCAGCCGGTGCAGAAAGTAGCTCTGGTCCTTGGCCGGGTCCAGGCCTTTCAACAGCTGAAAGCTGCCGTCCACCGGGCGCACGCGGGCGTAGTGCCCGGTGGCGATCTTCTCGGCGCCCAGCCGGATGGCGTGGTCCAGGAAGGCCTTGAACTTGATTTCGGCGTTGCACAGCACGTCGGGGTTTGGCGTGCGTCCGGCGCTGTATTCGCGCAGAAACTCGGCAAACACGCGGTCCTTGTATTCGGCGGCGAAGTTGACGTGTTCGATCTCGATGCCGATCACGTCGGCCACGGCCGCCGCGTCGACGAAGTCGATGTTGGACGAGCAGTAGGCGGTGTCGGCCGGGCTGGCGCCGGCAGCCTGGTCGTCGTCTTCCCAGTTTTTCATGAAGATGCCGACGACCTCGTGGCCCTGCTGCTTGAGCAGCCAGGCGCTGACGGCGGAATCCACGCCGCCGCTCAACCCCACGACCACTCTGTGCTTTTGCGGTTTTTGCGACATGACGGGCATTTTCCCGCAGCGGCCTTGCCTGTGCATTTGCGCCGCACCGCACAGAAGATTGAAACAGAGTGCAGACCCGACCCGCGGAAAGGCCCATTGGCGGCACTCGCGCCCTAGACTGGCAGCGCTGGTCCTTGATTCTCCCGGCCCTCCACTTGCACCAACCATGAACCTGCCCGTGCTGCTTGCCGCGATCCTTGCTGCGCTGGTGCTGACCGCTGTGGTGTTGGCCTGGTGGTGGCTGGCCCGGGCACGTGTCAGGCCCGGCCCGCGCGGTGCTTACGCCTCGGCGCGCGCGCTGGGCATACCCGACGGCGAAGCCGCAGAACGTGTGCGGCAGGACATCGAAAGCCGCGTGCAGTCGCTGCGCCGGGCCCGCGAACGTGCCGAGCGCTGGGTGCCCCCGGCAGCCGACGTGGTGCAGTCCCGGCCGGGCCACTTCACGGGCCACGGCCAGGGCCCGGACTGGTCCGACACCTCGTTCGCCGACACCACCTTCCCGGAAGACGAACCGCCACCTCGGCGCACCTGAGTGCCCCCAGCCGGCAATGGCCGTGCGCGGCCGACAGACAATGCACGGCGTCATGGAAACCGTCGCCGTCATCGACTTTGAAACTACCGGCATGTCGCCTGGACAGGGTTCACGTGCGACCGAGATCGCCGCTGTGCTGGTGCAAGACGGGCAGATCGTTGGCCGGTTCCAGAGCCTGATGAACAGCGGCGCCTGGGTGCCCCCTTTCATCGAACAGCTCACCGGCATCAGCAACCGCATGCTGCAGTCGGCACCGCCAGCCCGCGCGGTGATGCACGAGGTGATGCGCTTCACACGCGGCTGCCCACTGGTGGCGCACAACGCCGCTTTTGACCGAGGCTTCTGGCAGGCCGAGAGCCTGCTGGCCGGCTGCGAGCCCGACGAGTCGCACCACTTTGCCTGCACGCTGCTGCTGTCGCGGCGCCTGTATCCGCAGGCCGGCAACCACCGTCTGGGCACCCTGGCGGCGCTGCACCATCTGCCCGACAGCGGCCGCGCCCACCGCGCCCTGGCCGACGCGCAGACCACGGCGCACCTGCTGCTGCAGTTGCAGCAGGACGTGGGCCGACAGTTTGCGCAGCAGCTGGCCGGTGCAGCCGTCACGCACACGCTGCTGCAGGCGCTGCAGCGCACACCGCGCGGGCAACTGGGGCGTTGCCCGGCTTGGGCCGTGCAAGCAGCGCACTGACCGCCCGGGACGGCCCGGCCCTTGGTTGCTGATGCTGCGCCGCTGAGCCACCACCGGATCCTGGAGCTGGTGGCGCCTTTCACACGCGCCGGCTGGATGCCGAAGGTGGCACCCGACCGCCTGGACGACACCGAGGCCCAGCTGGCCGCCGACCACCTGATCGGCGCCAGTCCGCGCGGCTGGGAAGACGTGTCGCGCGTGCTGCAGGCCGGGCTGAGCGAACACAACCGGCGCCTCTGTGTGCAGGGCCGCATCGGCGCGGCCAACGCGGCCGAGTTTTTCGGCGTGCTCAAAGAGCTGCGCGCCGGTGCCGACGTGCTGCAGCTGCTGGCCGCAGCGCCCGGCGCCAGCACGCTGGCGCTGTTGCCCACCACGTTGGACGGCCTGTACCGTATGGTCTATGGCCTGATTGCGGAATGCACGGACAAAGAACGTTATGCCCGCGCCTGCTCTCAGACTTGAAGTGCAACGCCCAGACCACATCTGGAGTTGCACAAATGGGAAAGATTTATTCACACCTGTCGGATACGGAGCGCTGGACCGTTGAGAGCAAGCTCAACG
>JBBRCN010000009.1:0-76877 GCA_038204775.1 Burkholderiales bacterium
CGTCCACCGCCTGCTGCTTTACGCTGCCCCCCATGCACACCGCCCTCGTCAACTTCAACTTCCCTACCGCCATCACCTTTGGCGCCGGTGCACGCAAACGAGCAGGGCCGCACCTGCTGGAACGGGGCTTCCGGCGCCCGCTGATCGTGACCGATCGCGCCCTGGCCGCGCTGCCGCTGATGGCGGAATTCAAGACCCACCTGGCTGGGCTGGACCTGGCCGTTTTCGACGGCGTGTGGGGCAACCCCACCTGCGCGCAGGTGATGGCCGGCGCGGCAGCTTACAAGGCGCACGGGGCCGACGCCGTGATCGGCTTGGGGGGTGGGGCCGCGCTCGACGTGGCCAAGGTCGTGGGCCTGATGGCGGTGCACGAAGGTGACGTGCTGCAGTACGTGTGGGACCACCCGCAGGTGCGGCCTATCCAACACCCGCTGCCGTACTTCGTGGCGCTGCCCACCACATCGGGCACCGGCAGCGAGGTCGGGCGCAGCGCCGTGGTGTCGGAAAACGACACCCACCTCAAGCGCACGGTGTTCAGTGCCCAGATCCTGGCCAAGGCCGTCTTCGCCGACCCCGAGCTGACGCTGGCCTTGCCTGCGGCCATCACCGCCGCCACGGGCATGGACGCACTCACGCACAACATCGAAAGTTATCTCTCACCCGCCTACCACCCGCTGTGTGATGGCATCGCGCTGGAAGGGCTGCGCATCGGCGCCCGTGCGCTGGTCACGGCTGTCAGGGAACCAGACAACCTGCAGGCGCGGTCGGACATGATGATGAGCAGCCTGATGGGCGCCATCGCCTTCCAGAAAGACCTGGGCGGTGTGCATGCTTGCGCCCACGCGCTGGGCGCAGTGGCCGACATGCACCACGGCCTGGCCAACGCGCTGATGATCGACACCGTGCTGGCCTGGAACTTTGAAGTGGTGCCGCACAAGTTTGACGACCTGGCGCATGCAGCCGGTGTCTCGGCCGGGGTCCCGGCCGGGGTCTCGTCCGGTGTGTCGGGCGGGGGCTTGGCCTTGATCGCCTGGCTCAAACAGCTGAAGCAGCAGGTGGGCATCACCGGCGGCCTGGCCGCACGCGGTGTCAGGCCCGACCAGATTCCGCGCCTGGCGCAGTTGGCCGAATCCGACTTCACCAACCAGACCAACCCCCGCCCCGCCCAGGCGGCCGACTACGAACGCCTGCTGACGCAGGCGCTGTGAAACCATGGCCGCACTCGACATCCACAACCCCGCCACCGGCCAACTGATCACCACGCTGGCGGCCGACGACGCGGCCAGCGTGACCACCAAGGCCGCTGCCGCGCGCGCCGCACAGCCGGCCTGGGCCGCCGTGCCGATGGCCGAGCGGTTGGCCACCATCGTCCGCTTCCGCGCCGGCCTGATGGCCGAATTCGACAGCCTGGCCATCACGCTGACACAAGAGATGGGCAAGCCGGTGTCGCAAGCCCGCAACGAGATCAACGGCCTGCTGGGCCGCATCGACTTTTTCCTGGAACACGCCGAAGCGGCGGTGGCCGACGAACAGGTCTTGGACGGCAGCACGCGCGAAATCATCAGCCACGTGCCACTGGGCGTGGTGGCCAACATCTCGGCCTGGAACTACCCCTACTTCGTGGGCTGCAACGTCATCGTGCCGGCGCTGCTGACGGGCAATGCGGTGCTCTACAAGCCCAGCGAACACGCCGCGCTGACGGGGCTGAACATCACGCGTCTGCTGCATGCGGCCGGTGTGCCGGCGGCGGCCATGCAGTGCCTGGTGGGCGCGGGCGCAGTGGGTGCGGCGCTTTTGGATCAGCGCATCGACGGCCTGTTTTTCACCGGCAGCCATGCCACCGGGCAGCGCATCGCGGTGGCGCTGGCGCCGCGGCTGGTGAAGCTGCAGCTGGAACTGGGCGGCAAAGACCCCAGCTACGTGCGCGCCGACGCCAACCCCCAGACGGCCGCAGAAAGCCTGGCCGATGGCGCCTTGTACAACACGGGCCAGAGCTGCTGTTCGGTTGAACGCATCTACGTGCACGAACACATCCACGACCACTTTGTGCAGCACTTCCTGGCCGCGGTGGCGGCCTTGAAGATGGGCGACCCGCTGGCTGCCGACAGCACCCTGGGCGCCATCACCCGCGCGCCGCAGCTGGCGCTGCTGGAAACGCAAGTGGCCGATGCGCTGGCCAAAGGTGCAAAGCTGCTCACCGGCGGCAAACGCCGCCCCGGCCCGGGCCACTGGTTCGAGCCCACGGTGATGACCGACGTCGACCACACCATGGCGTTGATGCGCGAAGAGAGTTTCGGCCCCGTCATCGGCATCCAGAAGGTTGGCAGCGACGAAGAAGCCGTGGCGTTGATGAACGACACCCGTTACGGCCTGACTGCCGGTGTCTACACCCCCGACGAAGTGGCCGCACGCGCGCTTCTGGCGCGCGTCGACGCCGGCAGCGTGTACTGGAACTGCTGCGACCGTGTGAGCCCGCGCCTGCCGTGGTCGGGCCGTGGCGATTCGGGCCTGGGCCTGACGCTGTCCACCTACGGTATCCAGACCTTCACGCGTCCCAAGGCCTGGCACCTGCGGCAGGCTTGAGGCGCTGTGCTGGGCGTGCGACACGGCCCGGCCAGGCACGGATCGAGGCGGATCGGGGTCCATGTGGCCGGCCCGCACAGCCCATGCAAAGGCGGCATGGCACACGGTGACAAATTCGGTGGGGCCGCCCCTACAGTCCACAGCCGCGCCCCAAGCAACCCCCGCTGAGCCCCCGGCGCCGGCCCACGAGGCCTGCGTAAAAATGCCGCAGCCCACACCACCGGAGACACCGCATGACCGAGCCGCTTTCATTCGTCCACCCCACGGCCAACAGCCCCTGGGGCACCTATCTCTCGCAAGTCGACCGTGTGGTGCCCTACCTGGGCCACCTGGCACGCTGGGCCGAAACGCTGAAGCGCCCCAAGCGCACACTGATCGTGGACGTGCCCATCGAAATGGACAACGGTGATGTCGCGCACTTCGAGGGCTACCGGGTGCAGCACAACCTGAGTCGCGGCCCCGGCAAGGGCGGCGTGCGCTTCCACCCTGACGTGACGCTGGAAGAAGTGATGGCGTTGAGCGCCTGGATGACCGTCAAGTGCGCGGCCGTCAACCTGCCCTATGGTGGCGCAAAGGGTGGCATCCGCGTCGACCCCAAGCAGCTGTCGATCAAGGAACTGGAGCGCATGACACGGCGCTACACCAGCGAGATCGGCATCATCATCGGGCCGCAGCGCGACATCCCGGCGCCCGACGTCAACACCAACGGGCAGATCATGGCCTGGATGATGGACACGTATTCGATGAACACCGGCACCACCGCCACCGGCGTGGTCACCGGCAAGCCCATCCATCTGGGCGGTTCGCTCGGACGTGTGAAGGCCACCGGCCGGGGTGTGTTTGTCACCGGCCGCGAAGCGGCGCGCCGCCTGGGCCTGAACCTGGATGGCGCCCGCGTCGCGGTGCAGGGTTACGGCAACGTGGGTTCTTCGGCGGCCGAGCTGTTTGCACAGGCCGGCGGCACGCTGGTGGCGGTGCAGGACCACAGCGGCACCATCGTCAACGACAAGGGCCTTGACATCGCCGACCTGGCTGCGCACGTGCGCGACCACGGTGGCGTGGGTGGCTTCCCGGGCGCCGAGCCCATGCACGGTGAAGACTTCTGGGACGTGAAGTGCGACATCCTGATCCCGGCCGCGCTGGAAGGCCAGATCACCGCCGAACGCGCCCACCGCATCAAGGCCCGGCTGGTGCTGGAAGGCGCGAATGGCCCGACGGTGAGCGAAGCCGATGACATCCTGGCCAGCCGCGGCGTGCTGGTGGTGCCCGACGTCATCTGCAACGCCGGCGGTGTGACCGTGAGCTACTTCGAATGGGTGCAGGACTTTTCGTCCTTCTTCTGGAGCGAAGACGAGATCAACGTGCGCCTGGACAAGATCATGGTCGACGCGCTGAAGAAGATCTGGGACACCGCAGACAAACACAAGATCACGCTGCGCACGGCCACTTTTGCAGTGGCTTGTGAGCGCATCTTGATCGCGCGGGAGGAGCGGGGGTTGTACCCGTGAGCTCCTCCCTGGCCTCGCTATCTGTGCAAGAACATCGTCGGTTCAGGTTGATGCCCGGCACCTGAACGGGCGCGCTGGTAGCCGCCGTGCCAGCGCCAAGCTCGCCGAAGCTGTTGGATCCGTAACCCCACACGGTGCCATCGGCCAGACGCACCAGCACCGACGAGAAGCCGCCTGCGGCTTCCATCACGTCGGCAAGGCCAGCCACCGCCTGCGGCGTGGAGCCGGAGTTCCAACGCCAGAGCTGGCCGTCACGGCCCACCGCCAGGAAGCCATTGCCGGTGACCGCGATGCGCGTGTCCACGGGCAACCCGGCCACCGCTGTGGGGCCACCGCTGCCTGCCTGCGGGAACGACATCACCCCGCCTGCCGTGGTGAGTGCGATGCAGCCGAAGCCGTTGCAGGCCGCCGACGCCACACCGCTGATGCCGCTGGCCTGCGACACTGCCGAATGCCAGCAGCGGACCACAGCACGCTCGCCACGACGACATTGCAGTCAACGGACGCAGACAACGGACGGGGCGGCGCCCTACACTGATGCTTCAAGCCTTATTTCGGAGCCGCACGATGGCCTCGCCTGCACTGAAGCTCTCCCTGTACGACTTCCTGGCCTGGGAGAACGCCCAGGTCACCCGCCACGAGTTCTACCGTGGCGAGGTGTTTGCCATGGTGGGCGCGCGCCGGGTGCATGGTTTGGTCGCAGGTAACGTCTTCGCCGCGCTGAAGCAGCAGCTTGCGGGCCGGCCTTGCCGGGCCTTCATCGAGTCGATGAAGGTGCAAGTTGCCAATGACGCAATCTTCTACCCCGACGTGTTTGTCACCTGCGACGAGCAGGACCTGAGAACTGATATGGTCTTCCGCCAGCCCAAGCTGATCGTGGAAGTTCTCTCCGACAGCACCCAGGCTTATGACCGCGGCCTGAAATTCGCCGCCTACCGGCAGATCGACAGCCTGCAGGAGTACGTGCTGGTGGACCCCGACTCGCGCCGCGTCGAGGTCTTTCGCCGCAACGAGCGCGGCAACTTCGAGTTGATCGACCAGACCGGCGCGGCCGAGTTGGTGCTGGACAGCGTGGGCCTGCAGCTGGCGATGGCCGAGGTCTTTGATGGCATCGAGGGTGATGAGGGCAAGGCTGTCGCTGCCGCTTGAGCGCGCCAAGCCAGTCAGGGAGACAGCGGCGCCAACTTGGCCACAATGTCGACATGAACAAACCTGCCAACCCCTTCGCCGCCCACAACCCCTACGCAGCCACGTCTGGCGTGCCGTCTGCACAGGCCGCTCCAGCTGGCGCAACCAGCGCCGAACTCGTCTACGACGTCACCGAAGCCGACATCCAGACCCGCGTGCTGGAGCGCTCGCTCCAGGTGCCCGTGCTGCTGGACTGCTGGGCACCCTGGTGCGGGCCCTGCAAGTCGCTCGGGCCGATTCTTGAGAAGCTGGCGCAGGAGTACGGCGGCGCCTTCGAGCTGGCCAAGATCAACACCGACGAAGCGCCCAACATCAGCGCCGCGTTGCGCATCAAGAGCATCCCGCTGGTGGTGCTCTTCATCGGCGGCCAGCCGGTGGACCAGTTCACCGGGGCGCTGCCGGCAGGCCAGATCCGCGCCTTCCTGGACAAGCACCTGCAGCCGCCGGGTGACCCCATGGAAGAGATCCGCGCCGAAGCCGCGCAAGCCACGCCTGGAGAGGCCGAAGCCCTGCTGGCCGAGGCGCTGCAGATGGTGCCCGGCCACCCCGACGCCACGGCCGACCTGGCCGAACGCTGGCTGGCACGTGCGGCAACGGTAGCCGAGGTGACGGCGCTGCTGGATGCGGTGCCGGATGAGGCACGAGGCGACCGCGATGCATCGCTGCGCAAGCGCCTGGTCATCCTGGCCAACCGCCCGGCCGGCGACCCGGCTGCGCTGACGGCACGCATCGCGGCCAACGGCAAGGACTTCGAAGCCCGCTTTGCGCTGGCCGCGATCCAGGTCTTCAAAGGCGACTTCGCGGCAGCCTTCGACCAGCTGCTGGAAGTGGTGCTGCGCGACAAGGCCGAAGGCAAGCCCGACCGCGAAAGCGCGCGCAAGCAGCTCATCGACTGGTTCGAAGCCTGCCCCGATGCCGAAGCGGTCAGCCGCGGGCGGCGCTACCTGGGCATGTACCTGAACTGACGCAGCACAGCCGGTCTGGCGCGGCCTACTCGATGTCCGGCGGCGGCCGCCAATCGGCCAATGCCATCACGCGCCAGCGGCCGACACCTGCACGATCAGCAGCAGCACCGCCGCCGCCTTGCCCAGGTCGCCCAACAGTCGCACCAGCGCAAACACCAGCAGCAGGAAAGTCAGTGACGACACCGCCAGTGTCAGCGCAAAAAGGTCCGGCTGCGGCAGCGGCACCTTCTGCACGGCCACCAGCATGACCAGCATGAGCAGCATCACCAGCGCCTGCAGCAGCACGGCCAGCGCAGGCAAGGCCAGCTTGCCGGCCACCTGCGCCGTGCGCGGCAGGCCGACCAGCGGCTGGGCGATGCGCCTGAAGTGCACCAGGAAGACGGCCATCACGGCCCCACCCACAGCGCCAGCGGCACGAAGTTGGGGGTGAGCGCCGTGCCGTTGTTGGGCACCGGCGCCACCACCTGCACCACCGCTTCATCCACACGCTGGGATGCGGCTTGCAGACGCTGGCTGCCTTCACGCGCGGCGTCCGGACCGGCCACCAATTGGCGGCTGCGCAGCACCTCGCGTGCGGCGGGCCACCAGCCCATGAATCACGACCCCGTGAAGACACGCGGCAGACCCGCGCCGGGGCAGTGTGCGCCGCAGCGTGTGTTTCAACTCAGACCAGCCAGCAACTCGGCGTTGCCGCCGGCAGCAGCGGTGTTGACGGTCACCGTCTGCTCGGCGCAGAAGCGGACCAGGTAGTGCGGCCCGCCGGCCTTGGGTCCGGTGCCGCTCAAGCCTTCACCGCCAAAGGGCTGCACGCCCACCACGGCGCCGATCATGTTGCGGTTGACGTAGACGTTGCCGATGCGCGCGGCGTCGGCCATGCGCTGCGCCCGGCTGTCGATGCGCGTCTGGATGCCCAGCGTCAGGCCGTAGCCCAGCTGGTTGATCTGCTGCACCACCTGCATGACGTCACCACCCCAGCGCACCACATGCAACACAGGGCCGAAGATCTCGGCCTTCAGGTCGGCGATGCGGCCTATCTCGAAGGCGACGGGCGCGATCAGGCGCGGGAAGGTCGATGTCACCGCCGTTTCGCCCAGCAGCCGGGCTTCGCTTTTCAGGCGCTGCACATGCGCCTGAATGTCGGAGAAAGCCTCGTCGTCGATGACCGGGCCCACGTCGGTGGCCAGCAGCGACGGGTCGCCCACGTTCAGCTCTTGCATCGCACCGCGCAGCATTTCGATCACGCCGTCGAAAATTCCTTCGTGCACGCACAAGAGGCGCAGCGCACTGCAGCGCTGGCCAGCACTGCGGAAGGCACTTTGCACCACCGCGTCGATCACCTGTTCTGGCAGTGCGGTGCTGTCCACCACCATGGCGTTCAGGCCGCCGGTTTCTGCAACCAGCGGCACGATGGCACTGTCTTTGGCCGCCAGGGTTCGATTGATGATGCGGGCGACCTGCGTGCTGCCGGTGAAACACACACCGGCCGTGTGCGGGTGGGCCACCAGCGCGGCGCCGACCGTCTCGCCCAGGCCATGCAACAGCGCCACGGCGTCGGTGGGCACACCCACTTCGTGCAGCAGGGCCACGAAGCGGCGTGCCACGGCCGGGGTCTGCTCGGCCGGCTTGGCGGCCACGGTGTTGCCCGCGACGAGTGCCGCCACCACCTGGCCGGCAAAGATGGCCAGCGGAAAGTTCCAGGGGCTGATGCAGACAAACACCCCACGCCCGTGCAGGCGCAGCACATTGCTTTCGCCCGTGGGGCCGGGCAGGGTCTGGTCGGCCAGCCGGGCTTCGGCCTGGTTGGCGTAGTAGCGGCAGAAGTCCACCGCCTCGCGCACTTCGGCGACGCAGTCGCCCAGGGTCTTGTGCGCTTCTTTCACCAGCAGGCCGCAGTACTCGGGCAGGCGCGATTCCAGCTGGTCGGCGGCCTGGCGCAGCAGTGCGGCGCGGTCGGCCAGCGGGCGTGTCGACCAGGCTTCGAAGCCCGCGTGCAGACGGGTCATCGTGGCGCCAACTTCGTCGGCGCTGGCCATGGCGACGGCTTCGATGCGCGTGGCCGCCAGGGCCGCATCCAGCGGTGCGCGCATGGCCAGGCAGGCCAGGTCGGCGCCGGTGGAATTGCGCCGGCAGTCGCCGTACAGCGCGACTGGCAGCGGAAACGGCAGTGGCAGCGGCAGGGCTTGCGCAGTGGACGCCGCCAGCGGCGAAGCCAGCAGCACTTCAGCGCTGACCATCTCGTCGGCCAACTGGTGCACGAAGGACGAGTTGGCGCCGTTTTCCAGCAGCCGCCGCACCAGGTAGGCCAACAGGTCGCGGTGTTCGCCCACGGGCGCGTAGATGCGGCAGGGCACTGACGCATCCTTCAGTACCTCACGGTACACGCCTTCTCCCATGCCGTGCAGGCGCTGCATCTCGAAGGCCGCGCCTTGCTGGCGGGCCAGTTGCAGGATGGCGGCGATGGTGCCGGCGTTGTGGGTGGCGAACTGCGGGTAGATCACCGCGTGGTGGTTCACCAGCCGCTCGGCGCAAGCCAGGTAGCTGATGTCGGTGTGGTGTTTGTGCGTAAAGACCGGATAGCCCGGCAGACCCGCTTCCTGTGCCCGTTTGACTTCACCGTCCCAGTAGGCGCCTTTGACCAGGCGCACCATGAAACGCAGGCCGTGCTGCCTGGCAATGCGTGCGACTTCATCCACCACATCCAGCGCGCGTGTCTGGTAGGCCTGCACCGCCAGGCCGAAGCCTTGCCACTGCGGGTGGGCCTTGGCGATGTGCGCGGCCAGTGTGTCCAGCAGGTCGAGCGAGATTTCGAGGCGGTCGCTTTCTTCGGCGTCGATGGTCAGGTTGATGTTGCCGCGAGCCGCCTGGTCCACCAGGCTTTGCACACGCGGCAGCAGTTCGGCAAAGACACGGTCGCGCTGCGCGTCTTCGTAGCGCGAGAACAGGGCACTCAGCTTGATGCTGATGCCGTCCGCCGCCATCGGCGACGCAGCAACCTTGCCCCCGGCGATGGCCGTGATGGCGTTGCGGTAGCTGGCCAGGTAGCGCTCGGCGTCACGCTCGGTGCGCGCACCTTCGCCCAGCATGTCGTAGCTGAAGGACAGCCGGTTCATGGCCTTGCGCTGCGACGCGGCTTCAGCCATCGCTTCGTGGATCGTGCGCCCCAGCACAAATTGCCGCCCCAGCAGCTGGATGGCACGCACCGTGGCCGCCACCACCGTGCGCGAGCCCAGGCGCTGCAGCAGCCCCGGCGGGTTTTCACTCTCCGGCAAGAAGCGCTTGCTCAGCGCGATGGCGCTGGCACTGATCTGCGCCAGCATCTTGTGCGGGCTGCCTTCGGCGCCGGCGGCGTCGAACTCACCGCGCCCCAGTTGATCGGCGGTGAGCGCGATCGCCGTTTCGGCATCCGGCACCCGCAACAACGCTTCGGCCAGCCGCATCAGCGCCAGCCCTTCGGCGCTGCTGATCGGGTACTCGCGCAGCAGGCTTTCCATGGCCCAGAAGGGCACGGGCTGTTCGCGCACCGACTGCACCCAGGGCCGCGCTGCGGCCACCACGGCCGGCCAGTCCAGCCGGCCCTGCAGGCTGACCAATGAGGGGGCAATGACCTCGGCTTCAGGGCGGTAGGGCAAGGGCAGGCGTGCGGTGCGAACAGGACTCATGGGGTCTTCCAGGTGGGCCGGGCGATGGTTGCGCAGCTTAGGTGGGGCCGGGCCGAACCGGATTCGGAAGATGGCCGCGTTGGCAGAGAATCATTCGCCATGAATCTGCCCGAATCCCACGCCCAGCGCAACGACCGCGGCCTGGACAAGATCGATCTGCGCATCCTGCGGGTGCTGCAGGCCGACGGTCGCATCAGCAACCTCAAGCTGGCCGAAGAGGTGCACCTGTCACCCACCGCCGTGCTGGAACGTGTAAAGCGCCTGCACCGCGAAAACTACATCCTGGGGTACGAAGCCAGGCTCAACCCGGTGAAGCTGGGCGCGGGCCTGCTGGTGTTTGTCGAGATCCTGCTCGACCGCACCGTGCACGACGTGATGGACACCTTCAAGGCCGCCGTGCAGGTGCGCCCCGAGATCCTGGAAGCGCACCTGGTGGCGGGTGGCTTCGACTACCTGCTGAAGACCCGTGTGGCTGACATGGCCGCCTACCGCGAATTCATCGGCAGCGTGATCTGGACCTTGCCCGGCGTGCGCGAGACGCGCACCTACGCGGTGATGGAAGAGGTCAAGCACAGCAGCATGCTGCCGGTTTGACCGTGGGCACAGAAACTGGGCCTTAGAAACAGGGCCCCAGAAACAGGGCCCCCGAGCTCGCTTGCGCTCGCTACCCCCCCGAGGGGGGCTTCCGCTGACGGACCGGCGGAGCCGGATCCGTGGCGGGAAGCTGGGTCGGCCTGGCGGCCTGCTCGGACAGCCCTGGCCCAACTCGCAGCCCCGCTCCAGCAGCTGCGCCACCTGGTCGGCACTTTCTATGCCCTCGGTCACCACCGCCTTGCGCAACGTGCTGCCCAGCTGCACGATGGCCGCGACGACGACTGAGTCGGCCGAGTTGCGGCGCAGCTGGTGCACAAAGCTGCGGTCGATCTTGATGCTGTCGATGGGATGACGGCTCAGATGGCTGAGGCTGGCCAAGCCTGCAGCGGCAAACTGGCCACCTGCAGCACAAAGCCCAGCAGCGTGACCGTGCCCAGCACATCCACGGTCCACAGTAGGCCGTGGCCTTGCCGTTGTAGTCGGGGATCAACGCCCAATGCGGCCCACTGGGCCCGGCGGCCGTGCGGGGTGTGGCCGATTTTTCACTGGCGTTGGCCGAACAGCGCGCTGCCTACGCGCACCATCGTGCTGCCTTCGGCCACGGCAGCCTCCAGGTCGGCGCTCATGCCCATCGACAAGGTGTCCAGCACCAGGCCGCGGGCGCACAAAACTTCCAGGCACTGCCGCACCTGGCGGTGGGCCGCACGCTGGGCTGCGAAATCGTCGCTGGGCTCGGGAATGCTCATCAGGCCGCGCAGTTGCACGCGCGCGGCCGGCAAGGCAGCCACGGCCTGCGCCAGCGCCGGCAAATCGGCTGGCGCGACGCCGCTTTTGCTGGCCTGGCCACTGACATTGACCTGCAGGCACAGCTGCAGTGGCGGCAGCTGTGGCGGGCGCTGCTCGGCCAGGCGCTGCGCGATCTTCAGCCGGTCCACGGTGTGCACCCAGTCGAAGGTCTCGGCCACGGCGCGCGTCTTGTTGCTTTGCAGCGGGCCGATCAAGTGCCACTGCAGCAGCGGTCGCAGGTCGGCGAGTTCCTCGATCTTGGCCAAGGCTTCCTGCACGTAGTTCTCGCCGAAGGCCGCCTGGCCGCAGGCCTGGGCCTGGCGCACCACCTCGGCGCCAAAGGTCTTGCTCACGGCCAGCAGTGTGACGCTGTTGGCATCTCGATGGACCTCAGCGCAGGCCTGGGCGATGCGGCGCTTCACTTCTTGCAGGTTGCTTCCGATGCTGCCCATAATCCCCCGAGGTCCCCTCGATTCCCTGCTCGACACCCTGCTCGATACCCTGCTCGATACCCCTTTGCGGCACCGTTGCGCGCTGCATTCTGAACCGCTGGTGCACGCCGGCCGAACCCCAATCCATGGACATCACCCAGCTGCTGGCCTTTTCAGTCAAGAACAAGGCTTCCGACCTGCACCTGTCGGCGGGCTTGCCGCCCATGATCCGGGTGCACGGCGACGTGCGGCGCATCAACGTCGAGGCACTGGACCACAAGGCGGTCCACGCCATGGTGTACGACATCATGAACGACTCGCAGCGCAAGCACTACGAAGACACGCTGGAGTGCGACTTCTCTTTCGAGATCCAGGGCCTGGCGCGCTTTCGCGTGAATGCGTTCAATCAGAACAGAGGCGCCGGCGCGGTGTTCCGCACCATCCCGAGCAAGATCCTGACGCTGGAACAGCTGGGCACGCCCAGGGTGTTTGCCGAACTCGCACTGCGGCCGCGTGGCATGGTGCTGGTCACCGGGCCAACCGGTTCGGGCAAGAGCACCACGCTGGCGGCGATGGTCAACCACCTGAATGAAAACGAGTACGGCCACGTGCTGACGGTCGAAGACCCGATCGAATTTGTGCACGAAAGCAAAAAGTGTCTGATCAATCAACGCGAGGTGGGCCCGCACACGCTGAGCTTCAACAACGCGCTGCGCAGTGCGCTGCGTGAAGATCCCGACGCCATCCTGGTGGGAGAATTGCGTGACCTCGAAACCATCCGCCTGGCGCTGACCGCCTCCGAGACCGGCCATCTGGTGTTCGGCACCCTGCACACCAGCAGCGCGGCCAAGACCATCGACCGGGTGGTGGACGTGTTCCCGGCGGCAGAAAAAGAAATGGTGCGCGCGATGTTGTCCGAATCGCTGGTGGCCGTGATCTCGCAGACGCTGTGCAAGCTGAAGGACGGCAGCGGCCGCGTGGCTGCGCACGAGATCATGCTGGGCACCAGCGCCATCAAGAACCTGATCCGCGAGAACAAGATCGCGCAGATGTACAGCTCCATTCAGACCGGCCAGAACCTGGGCATGCAGACGCTGGACCAGAACCTGGCCGACCTGGTGCGGCGCAACTTGATCTCTCCAGCCGAAGCCCGCGCCAAGGCGAAAATCCCCGAAAACTTTCCAGGGTGACACCGCGATGCTGAATACACGATCAAGCTTCCCGGCGCGGAACCGGCTTCGCCGGGCCGCTGCCGGACGGCCCCCTCGGGGGGTAGCGAGCGTCAGCGAGCTTGGGGGCTAACAGATGGAACGCGACCAGGCATCGAAGTTCGTCAACGATTTGCTGCGCTTGATGGTCAGCCGCAATGGCAGCGACCTCTTTTTGACGGCCGACTTTCCGCCCGCCATCAAGGTGGACGGCAAGGTCACGAAGGTCAGTCCGCAACCGCTCACCGGCCAGCACACGCTGGCGCTGACCCGTGCGGTGATGAACGACAAGCAGGGCGCGGAGTTCGAACGCACCAAGGAATGCAACTTCGCGATCAGCCCGCAGGGCGTGGGGCGCTTTCGCGTGAATGCCTTTGTGCAGCAGGGCCATGTGGGGCTGGTGTTCCGCACCATCCCGGCCACGCTGCCCACCATCGACGGACTGGGCCTGCCGGTGGTGCTGAAAGAAGTGAGCCTCACGAAACGCGGCCTGGTCATCTTTGTCGGCGCCACGGGCTCGGGCAAAAGCACCTCGCTGGCGGCCATCGTGGACCACCGCAACGAACATTCCTACGGCCACATCATCACGGTCGAAGACCCGGTGGAGTTTGTGCACGCGCACAAGAACTGCATCATCACGCAGCGTGAACTGGGCATCGATACCGACAGCTGGGAAGCCGCGCTGAAGAACACGCTGCGCCAGGCACCTGACGTCATCATGATGGGCGAAATCCGCGACCGCGAGACCATGGAACACGCCGTGGCCTTTGCAGAGACCGGCCACCTGTGCCTGGCCACGCTGCACGCCAACAGTGCCAACCAGGCGCTGGACCGCATCATCAACTTCTTCCCCGAAGAGCGGCGCCAGCAACTGCTGATGGACCTGTCGCTGAACCTGAAGGCCCTGGTCAGCCAGCGACTGATTCCGCGCGAACAGGGCCGCGGCCGCGTGGCGGCGGTAGAGGTACTGCTCAACACACCGCTGGTGGGTGATCTGATCTTCAAGGGCGAAATCGCCGAGATCAAGGAACTGATGAAACGCAGCCGCGAACTGGGCATGCAGACCTTCGACCAGAGCCTTTTCGACCTGTACGAAAACCGCCACGTCACCTACGACGACGCGCTGCGCAACGCCGACAGCGTGAACGACCTGCGGCTGCAGATCAAGCTGCAAAGTGCGCGTGCGCGCAACACCGATCTGGCAGCCGGCACCGAGCACATGAAGGTGGTGTAGGCCCCCAGGCTTGTCGCTTCGCGGGGACTTCAGCCCCCAGGCTTGTCGCTTCGCGCCTTCGCCACCCCCCGAGGGGGCTCTTGCAGCGGCCCGGCGAAGCCGGTTCCGCGCAAGGCCTTGGTCGCGTTGCCTCAGCGGCGGGGCGGCCGGTTCATGGCAGCATCCGGGTCATGAACACACGCACTTACGAAGCTGCACCGTCCCGCCGCGTGGCCTTTCTGGGCCTGGGCGTCATGGGCCACCCGATGGCCGGCCACCTGGCCCGGGCCGGGCACTTGGTCACCGTCTACAACCGCACACCGGCGAAGGCGGCGGCCTGGGTGGCCGAGTACGGCGGCGCTTGTGCCGCCACGCCGCGTGAAGCTGCAGCCGGCGCCGACATCGTCTTTGCTTGCGTCGGCAACGACGCCGACCTGCGCAGCGTGACGCTGGGGGCGGACGGTGCTTTTGCCGGCATGAAGGCTGGCGCCGTGTTCGTTGACCACACCACGGCTTCGGCCGAGGTGGCACGCGAACTGGCCGCTGCCGCGCACACGATCGGCCTGCACTTCATCGACGCCCCGGTCTCGGGCGGCCAGGCCGGTGCCGTCAACGGCGCGCTGACCGTGATGTGCGGAGGTGAAACCGAACCCTTCGACCGCATCCAAGCCGTGGCGCTGAACTTCGCCAAAGCGGTGACGCTGCTGGGCGCCAGCGGCAGTGGCCAGCTGGCCAAGATGGTCAACCAGATCTGCATCGCCGGCCTGGTGCAAGGCTTGTCCGAAGCCCTGGCCTTTGGTCAGCGTGCGGGGCTGGACATGCCGCAGGTGCTGGACGTCATCGGCAAGGGTGCGGCACAAAGCTGGCAGATGGACAACCGGGGCAAGACCATGCTGCAGGGCCAGTTCAACTTCGGCTTCGCCGTGGACTGGATGCGCAAGGACCTGGGTCTGGTGATGGACGAAGCGCAGCGCAACGGCGCCCAGCTGCCGGTGACCACGCTGGTGGACCAGTTCTACGCCGAGGTGCAGGCGCTGGGCGGCTCGCGCTGGGACACGTCCAGCCTCATTCAGCGGTTGAAAATTTAGCCCCCCAGCTCGCTTTGCTTGCGCCCCCCGAAGGGGTGCGTTCCGAGGCTATTTCGGCGCCGAAGCCGCTGGTGCCGCCGTGCTGATGGGCGCCGGTGCGTTGCCGCTGGGCCTGGACAGTTCCCTTTCGGTGATGAGCTCGAACACCTTGACCACCTTTTCGACACCGCTGACCTGGCTGGCCAGCTCGGCGCCGCGGTTGGCCTCGCGTTCGGTCACGCGGCCCATCAGGTAGATCACCCGGCGCTCGGCCAGCACCTTGTAGGCGTTGGCCTGCACGTCCTTGGCGTCCACCAGCGTGAGCTTGACCTTGGTGGCCAGGCTGTTGTCGGCGGTGCGTGAACTGAAAGAACTGTTGGGCGCGACGACCAGTTCATTGACCACGCTGCGCACGTTCTCCACCTTGGCCACAGCCTGTTCGACCTGCACCTTTTCTGCTGCACCTGGCACCTCGCCGGTCAGCAGCACCATGCGGTTGTAGCTGGTGATGCTGACCTGGCCCAGCGTGGCCAGTTCGCGCACCCTCGAGCCGGCGCGCAATTCGATGGCTTCGTCTTCAATCTGGATGCCGGTGGTGCGACGGTCGGTGGCCACCATGCCACCGCCCAAAACGGCGCCGCCCAGCAACAGCGGCGCGCAGGCCGACAGGCCAGCGGCCAGCGTGGCACTGACGGCCAATGCGGCGGTCAAGCGCAAAACACGGGGTGCATTCACGTTTCCTGGTCTCCCATCAATTGGAAATCGACTGCATCACAAAGGCAATGCAGAACCAACAACTGCAGTTCGGCCACTCGCGCCGCGCGCTCATGGGGCACGGCCACCAGCACATCGGTTTCGGCCAGCAACTCACCAAAAGCCTGCGCGCTGCGGCCTGCGATGACGACGATGGTCATGTCCTTGGCTTGCGCAGCGGAGATCACCGCGGTGCTGTCGCCATCGGCGTCGTCGACGAACAGCAGCACGTCGCCGGGCAGGCCCAGCGCACGCACCTCTTGTGCCGGCGCCACGCCCTGGTTGGCACCCAGGGCCAGCGCCGCCAACGGTGGGCGGTCACGCTCAAACCGGCCCGTGAACAAGCGTGCCAGGTGCGGCGCCAGCACGGCGCCGGCACCGCTGCCGCAGACCATCACCTTGCCGCCGCCGGTGATGGCCGCCAGCAGCGCGGCCGCCGCCTCGGCCACCGGCCGCGCGAGCGTGTCCGCACAGCGGTACTGAAGGTCGGCGCTGTCGAAGAATTGTTGCTGGATGCGCTGTTCGAGCATGGTCACGGATCATATGACGGTGATCTTGTGCATCGGTTCCCAGGTGTTCAGCCGGCATGTTCAGCCCGCATCGAAGGCCGCTTGCAGCCACTGCACCTGGTCGCCCTCGATGGCCAGCACATCGAAGCGACAGGGTGGCACACGCGGCAGCTGCAGCAAAAAATGCTGGGCCGCCAGGCGCAGGCTGCGCTGCTTGGCCGCCGTGACGCTGGCGGCAGCGCCGCCGTGTGATCGGCTGGCACGGGCGCGCACTTCCACGAAGACCAGGGTGCCGTCGCTGTCCTGCATCACCAGGTCGATCTCGCCACCTCGGGCATGCGGCCCGCGGGCGACCCGATAATTGCGCTGCACCAGCGTCAGGCCCTTGCGCAGCAGCCACTGCAGCGCGCGGTCTTCCGCCGCCTCACCTGGCTTGGAACCCGAGCGCGTCTTGAACATCGACTCCCCCCTGCTGCAACGTGCCGCGTCAGATGCGGCCGGCGCACAAAGCCACACCGCCAGCACACTCTACGTGGTGGCCACGCCCATCGGCAACCTGGCCGATGTGACGCTGCGTGCGGTGCACGTGCTGGGCCTGGTGGACGCAGTCGCTTGTGAGGACACCCGCGTGGGCGCGCAGCTGCTGCGCCACCTGGGCTTGAAGAAGCCGCTGCTGGCGCTGCACGCCCACAACGAACACGTTGCCGCGGCCGCCGTGCTGCAGCGCCTGGCCGCGGGCCAGTCGGTGGCCTGCATCAGCGATGCCGGCACGCCCGCCATCAGCGACCCCGGCGCGGTGCTGGTGTCGCAGGTGGCGCTGGCCGGCTACCCCGTGGTGCCGTTGCCGGGGCCCAGCAGCGCGCTGGCGGCGCTGTGTTCGGCGGGCGACACCGTCGGCCAGGGTTTCACCTTCATCGGTTTCCTGCCGGCCAAGGGCGGTGAACGCCAGGTTGCGCTGGGCGCCATGCTGGCCGACGCGCGCACGCAGATCCTGTTTGAAGCGCCGCACCGAATCACCGGCCTGCTGGCCGCGCTGGCCACGGCAGCGCCCACCCGCACCGTCACGCTGTGCCGCGAACTGACCAAGCAATTCGAGACCATCGTCACCCGCCCGGCGGCTGCACTGCCGGCCTGGCAGGCCGAAGACAGCCACCGCGAACGGGGCGAGTTCGTGCTCGTGCTGCATGCCTTGCCCGCACCGGCGGCGCACGCAGAAGACCTGCCACCCTCCACCCTGCACACCCTGCGTGTGCTGATGCGCGAATTGCCGCTGAAACAGGCCGTGGCCCTGGCCGCCGAAGTCAGTGGCGCACCGCGCAACACGCTCTACGCCCGAGCGCTGGCCGAGCGGGCGCTGGACGCAACACCCGATGCCCCGTAAGGCCGCGGCCCGCGCCGCGCAACGCCTGCAAGCCCATGCCGCCGCGCTGTCGCCGGCCGTGCGCGCGCTGCTGTGGGCAGCGGCCAGCGGCGCGCTTTTCAGCGTGCTCAACGCCTTGATGCGCGGGCTGGCTCAAGAGCTGCACCCGCTGCAGACCCAGTTCCTGCGCTACCTGTTCGGCTTTGCCGTGCTGCTGCCGCTGCTGCTGCGCGCGGGTATGCAGGCCTACCGGCCCCGCAACCCGATCGGTCAGGTCTGGCGCGGCGCGGTGCACACGTTCGGCCTGGTGCTTTGGTTCCTGGCGCTGCCGCACATTCCGCTGGCCGATACCACCGCCATCGGCTTCACAACGCCGCTGTTCATCCTGATCGGCGCCTGGTGGTTCTTGCGTGAACCCATGCACTGGGAACGCTGGCTGGCCACCGCGGTGGGCTTCGGCGGCGTGTTGATCGTGCTGGGGCCCAAGCTGTCACTCGGTGCCGTCGGCGCCGATGGCGCGGCTGGCGCGGCTGGCAGCAGCGGTATGCATCACCTGCTGATGCTGGCTTCGGCGCCGGTGTTTGCAGCGTCTTTCCTCATCACCAAGGTGCTCACGCGCACCGAGACCACCGGCGTCATCGTCTTCTGGCAGGCACTCACGGTCACCCTGTTCAGCCTGCCGATGGCGCTGTGGGTCTGGCAGCCGCCCACGCCCGTGCAGTGGCTGGGCTTTGTGGTCTGCGGCATGCTGGGCAGCGCGGCCCACTACTGCCTGACACGCAGCTTCCGCTTGGCCGACATCTCGGCCACGCAGTCGGTCAAGTTTCTCGACCTGGTGTGGGCGGCTGTGCTGGGCTGGGTGATGTTCGCCGACGTGCCGGCCGGCACCACGCTATTGGGCGGCGTGGTCATCGCCGCAGCCACCGTGTGGGTGGCGCGGCGCGAACACCGGCGCCGGGCTGGGCCGGGCGTGTCGCCCTGATGGCGCTGCGTCCGAACCTGAGCCGGTGCCACCGGCCGGCAGCACCCCGCCGCGCTGTGAACCTGCGAAGCCCCATTCCGGCGTCAACGGGGAGCCGGCTCCTACAATGAGCCGCTCTTTTGCTCGCACAGGGCCCCCAGATGATCACCCGCGAACCCACCATCGAACGTCTGGCCATTGCGCAGCAATTGATGCTGGAACCCTTCGGTTTGTCCGAAGCCAATCTGGCGCAGGCGCTGGCCCTGATCGGCGAACACCGGGTGGACGACGCCGACCTCTACTTTCAGACCACGCGCCACGAAGGCTGGAGCCTGGAAGAAGGCATCGTCAAAAGCGGCAGCTTCAGCATCGACCAGGGCGTGGGCGTGCGCGCCGTGGCCGGCGAGAAGACGGCATTTGCCTACAGCGACGACCTCAGTGTTGAATCGCTGCTGGACGCCGCGCGCACGGTGCGCACCATTGCCGCTGCCGGCCAGAACAAACGCGTCAAGATCGCGCGACCGGCGAAAGTGGCCAAGAGCCGTGTGCTCTACGCGCCCACCGACCCCATCGGCACGCTGGACAGCACGCAGAAAGTGGCGCTGCTGGAAAAGGTGGAAAAACTGGCCCGCGCCACAGACCCGCGCATCGCGCAGGTGATGGCCAGCGTGGGTGCCGAATACGACGTGGTGCTGGTGGCCCGCGCCGACGGCACCCGCGCTGCCGATGTGCGGCCGCTGGTGCGCCTGAACGTCACCGTCATCGCCGAACAAACCGTGGCCGGCGAGGTGCGCCGTGAAGTGGGCAGCGGCGGCGGCGGTGGTCGCTTCGGCCTGGGCTACTTCACCGATGCAATCATCGAGGAATACGTCAACCACGCCGTGAGCGCGGCGCTGACCAACCTGGACAGCCGCGCCGTGGCCGCCGGTGAAATGACCGTGGTGCTGGGCCCCGGTTGGCCCGGTGTGCTGCTGCACGAAGCCGTGGGCCACGGCCTGGAGGGTGACTTCAACCGCAAGGGCAGCAGCACCTTTGCCGGCCGTGTCGGCCAGCGTGTGGCGGCCAAGGGCGTGACGGTGCTGGACGATGGCACCCTGCCCGACCGCCGCGGCAGCCTGAACGTCGACGATGAAGGCCACGCCACGCAGCGCAACGTGCTCATCGAAGACGGCATCCTGCGCGGCTACATGCAAGACAGCCTGAACGCGCGCCTTTCGGGCGTCAAACCCACCGGCAACGGCCGCCGCGAAAGTTACGCCCACCTGCCGATGCCGCGCATGACCAACACCTACATGCTGGCGGGTGGCAAGACCCGTGAAGAGATCATCGGCAGCCTCAAGCGCGGCCTGTACGCCACCAACTTCGGCGGTGGCCAGGTGGACATCACCAGCGGCAAGTTCGTGTTCAGCGCCAGCGAGGCTTTCTGGGTTGAAAACGGCAAGATCCAGTATCCGGTGAAGGGCGCCACCATCATCGGCAACGGACCCGAAGCCATGACCCGCGTCACCATGATCGGCAACGACCTGGAGCTGGACACCGGCGTCGGCGTCTGCGGCAAAGAAGGCCAGAGCGTGCCCGTGGGTGTCGGCCAGCCCACGCTGCGAATCGAGAGGCTCACCGTCGGGGGCACCGCTTGACGGTGGACCTGGCCCGCATCGAAGCCGCGGCGCTTCGCTTGGCAGGCCAGGTGCTGGACACGCCCTGCGTCGAGTCACGCACGCTGGGTCAGATCCTGGGCTGCCAGGTTTTCCTGAAGTTCGAAAACCTGCAGTTCACCGCCAGCTTCAAGGAACGCGGCGCACTCAACAAACTGTCCACATTGGTGGCATCGGGCCAGTCCATCAAAGGTGTGATCGCGGCCTCGGCCGGCAACCACGCCCAGGGCGTGGCGCACCACGCCCAGCGCCTGGGCCTGCGCGCCGTGATCGTGATGCCACAGCACACCCCCACCGTGAAGGTCGAACGCACACGCGGCTTTTGCGCTGAAGTGGTGCTGCACGGCGACACCTTCGACCAGGCGCGCGACCGTGCCTTGTTGATGGCGGCCGAGCAGGGCCTGAGCTTTGTGCACCCCTTCGACGACGAAGACGTGATCGCCGGCCAGGGCACCATCGCTATCGAGATGCTGCGCGCTCAGCCCGACCTGGACACGCTGGTCATCGCCGTGGGCGGCGGCGGACTCATCAGCGGCATCGCCACCGCCGTGCGTGCGCTGAAGCCCGGCATGCAGATCATCGGCGTGCAGACCAGCCGCTTTCCGGCCATGGTCAACTTCGTCAAGGGCAGCACCCATGCACAAGGCAGCAGCACCATCGCCGAAGGCATCGCGGTGGGCCAGCCGGGGCAGATCACGCGCGAACTCGTGAAGCGCCTCGTCGACGACCTGGTGCTGGTGGACGAAGGTGACATCGAGCAGGCCATCGTGATGCTGCTCGAAATCGAAAAGACCCTGGTCGAAGGTGCAGGGGCCGCCGGCCTGGCCGCGCTGCTGAAAGACCCGGCACGTTTTGCCGGCAAGAAGGTGGGCCTGGTGCTGTGTGGCGGCAACATCGACCCGCTGCTGCTGGCCGCCATCCTGGAACGGGGCATGGTGCGTGCCGGTCGGCTGGCGCGCATCAAGGTCAACGCCCGCGACACACCGGGTGTGCTGGCGCGCATCACGGCCATCGTGGCCGAGGCCGGCGCCAACATCGACGAGGTGCACCACCAGCGCGCGTTTTCCATGCTGGCGGTGCAAAGTGTCGAGGTTGAACTGGTGCTGCAGACGCGCAACCCGCAGCACGTGCAGGACGTGGTGACCCAGCTGGCGGTGGCGGGTTTCGAAGCCAAGGCCTACTGAGCACCCCAGGGCCGGCCAGGATTGGCCGGGTTTCGTCCATCTGATTTGCGATGCGCGGTGCGCGGGCGATGCACAGAATGGTGCGCTTCACACCTTCAGCTCTTGCCCGGGAACTCCATGATGCACCGTCACATCTTCGCGCCGCTGGCCGCCACCCTGTTGCTGAGCACTGCCGCCCACGCTGGCGAGCTGTACACCAAGCTGGGTGTACCGGGCTTGGTACTGGGCTACTCACAGCCCATCGGCCCGCTGTTCGGCCTGCGCGTCGACTACGCCACCGTGGGCAGTCGCAAGGACCGCCGCACCGAAGAAGGCATCAACTACGACACCGCGCTCAAGCTCAATCGCGCCGCCCTTTTGGCTGACTGGTTTCCACTTGCCGGCAGCTTCCGCTTCACGGGCGGTATCACCAGCAACCAGTACAAGTTGGATCTGCTGGCCACCGGCGCGGGCGGCACGCTGACCCTCGGCAACACGACCTACAACACCAGCTCGGCCGACCAGTTCCGGGTGCAGGTGAAGTTCCCGTCCAGCACGCCTTACTTCGGCTTCGGCTGGGGCCACGGTTCGGGCAACGGGCTGCGCTTCTCTTTCGACGTGGGCGCCAAATTTGGCAAGGCCACGGTGTCCTACGCCTTGACGGGCCCGATCGCTGCGCAGGTGTCACAGGCCGACATCGACGCTGAACTGGCCGAGCTGCGCGACGGCGTGGGCAAGGTCAAGGCCGTGCCGCAGATCACCTTCGGTCTGGGCTACAGCTTCTGATACATTCGCCGCCATGCGCTCCGCAACGTCTTACTTTTCCTACTTTTGGTTCTCGCACCGCTTGGCGGCTGGAGAGGCAAACGCGTAGGTCAGACACACGCAGCGCACCCCAGAAACCGCCGGCAGCCCCGGCGGTTTTTTGTTGCCGGGCTGACATGACCGAAGCCCCGGCACACGAAGAAAGCAGCCCATGAGCCCCAAGTCCGCCACGCCCACCGACGACCGTCTGGCCCTGTCTGAGAAGACCAGCCAGACCGATGACCAGCGCATCAAGGACGTCACGCCGCTGCCGCCGCCCGAGCACCTGATCCGCTTCTTTCCCATTGCCGACACGCCGGTGGAGACGCTGATCAAGAACACCCGCGGCGCCATCCGCAAGATCATCGGCGGCCAGGGTGAGGGCAGCGACCGCCTGCTGGTGATCATCGGCCCCTGCTCCATCCACGACCCGGCTGCGGCACTGGAGTACGCGCGCCGCCTGAAGCCACTGCGCGACCAGCACGCGGGTGAGCTGGAAATCGTGATGCGTGTCTACTTCGAGAAGCCGCGTACCACGGTGGGCTGGAAGGGCCTGATCAACGACCCCTACCTGGACGAGAGCTACCGCATCCACGAGGGCCTGCGCATCGCCCGGCAGCTGCTGGTGGACATCAACCGGCTGGGCGTGCCGGCGGGCAGCGAGTTCCTGGACGTGATCAGCCCGCAGTACATCGGCGACCTCATCGCCTGGGGTGCGATCGGCGCGCGCACGACCGAATCGCAGGTGCACCGCGAACTGGCTTCAGGGCTGAGTGCACCGGTGGGCTTCAAGAACGGCACCGACGGCAACATCAGAATCGCCACCGACGCCATCCAGGCCGCCGCCCGCCCGCACCACTTCTTGTCGGTGCACAAAAACGGCCAGGTTGCCATCGTGCAGACCAAGGGCAACAAGGACTGCCACGTCATCCTGCGCGGCGGCAAGGCGCCCAACTACGACGCGGCCAGCGTGGCTGCGGCCTGCAAAGAGATCGAAGCGGCCAAGCTGGTCTGCAAGCTGATGATCGACGCCAGCCACGCCAACAGCAGCAAACAGCACCAACGCCAGATCGAGGTCATGAAGGACGTCGGCGCGCAGATCGCCGCGGGCAACCGCTGCATCTTCGGCGTCATGGTGGAAAGCCACCTGCTGGACGGCGCGCAGAAATTCAGCCCCGGCAAGGACAACCCGGCCAAGCTGGTTTACGGCCAGAGCATCACCGACGCCTGCATTGCCTGGGACGACAGCGTGGGGCTCATCGACGGTCTGGCCCAGGCCGTGAAGGCCAGGCGCCAGGCGGGGCCGAGTCTGGCGGCTTGAACAGCCGACACGCGCGGCCGACTGCGCCTGCCAGGTCGGCCGCGCCTACTGCGCCAACTGCGCCTACTGCGCCAACTGCGCCTACTGCGCCTACTGCGCCTACTGCGCCTACTGCGCCAACTGCTCGGCCAGCAGCCGGTGGTCCGGCGCCAGTTTGGGCAGCGCCAAGACAGCCAGCGCCACTTGACGCGCCAAGGCGCGGTCTTCAGCGGCGCTGGCTGCGCCCAGGTCCGCTCGCAGCAGGTGCAGTTCGGCCTGCACCAGCCGGGTCTCTGCGCCTTGCCGCGGGTCTGCCGCGGCCGCTGCCAGCACGGTGATGCCGGTCTGCACGGCAGCCAGCGCCAGTTCGCGCTGGCCCAGCGCCACTTCCACACGCGCCTGGGCCAGGCGGCAGATGGCTGAACGGCGCATGGCGCGCGGCGCGGTAATGTCGGCCGGCGCCGCTTGCGCCTGCGCCTGCCAGTGGGCCGCACCTTCTTGCAGCACCGCCAGCGCTTGTTCATGCCGGCCGTTGACCTGCAGCGCAACGCCGAATTCCGTGCTCAGGATGGGCCGCATCGCAGCCCACTTGCTGTTGGCGCCTTCGCTGGCGACCAGGCGGTTGTTCAAGTCCCAGGCGCTCTGCCCCGCATGCAGGGCGGCTTCGGGCTGGCCGCAGCGCAGCGACAGGTGCGTGGCCAGGTTGGCTGCGCTGATGAGGCCGTCGCTGAACAGCACGTTGGGCGGAAAGTCGCGCAGCAGGCGTTCGTACAGCTGCAGCGCCTGCTGCGCCTGCACCTGGGCAGCCGGCACACGGCCCTGCTTGAGGTGGACCATGGCCATGCTGGTGGTCACCGCACCCTGGTTCTGCAGCACCGAAGCCGTGGCGTCGATGTCGTCATCGGGCGCGCCGGCCTTCAGCGCCGCCAGGCCCGCCGTGTCGGCCAGGCAGAGATCGAATGCCTGCTGCGCCCGGGCCAGCAGTTCCATCGCACGCTCGGGCTCGTCCAGCCCCAGGTTGCCGCCGTGGTCGCACAGCTGGCCCCAGGCCAGCAGCACCGACCCACGCACACTCTGCAACTGGGCGCTGGCCGCACGCGACTGCGGCTGCGCCAACGCGGTGTCCACGCAGGCCAGCGCGGCTTCCAGGTGGGCCACGCCCCTGAGCGGATCGTGCGCCTGCTGGGCCATGACCGACAGCGTGATGCGGGCCGTGGCGATGCGCGTCACCACGGCACCCTGGTGCGAGCCGGCGGCCAGCAACTGGTCGCCCAGCGCCACCGCCCGCTCGCAGGCGCGCTGGGCGGTGACGGCGCCTGGGTCGGCCTGGCCCAGGGCCGCGCCGGCCGGTCTGGCGGTGGCATGCGAGCCCAGCATTTCGCCCAGGCGCGAGTACAGGTCGACGGCAATCGCCCGCAGCTCCAGGTCGTGCGGCGCGGCCTGCAGCGCGCGCTCCAGCCGCGGCAGGGCGTCCTCGACAAAGGCGCGCATCAACCGGCCGCCCTTGGGCGTGAGCCACACGCCGTAGCTGTAGCGCAGCACCAGGCCGCGCAGCAGGTCCTTGACGTGGCCCAGCTGTTCGGCTGCGCTGCGCTGCGCCCGCCGGGCGCGTTCGGCCTGCAGCAGTGCCAGGCCCAGGCCCAGCGCCATGCCCACCAGCCCCACGGTCATGGCCACGCGCCCCTGCAGCAGCGCTGCCGCCAGACCGGCCACCAGCCCCAGGCCGCCCAGCCCGCCCGCCACCACGGCCCAGCGGTTGCGCCGCACGAACTTGCCCAGCACATAGCCCGCCTGCGCCGGGCGCGCACTGACGGGTCGGCCTTGCAGGAAGGCCTGCACGTCGGCAGCCAGCGCATCCACGCTGGGGTAGCGCTGCTCGGCCGACTTTTCCAGCGCCTTGAGCAGGATGTTGTCCAGGTCGCCCTCCAGCCGCTTGCGTGTCTGCAGCCACTGCGGGTCCACCGCTTCGCTGGGCGACAGGCGGCTGGGGCGTGTGGGCTCGTCTTCCAGCACGCTGCGTGCGGCTTCGGCCGGTGTGGTGGCGTTGCGGCCCGTGGGGCGCGTGCCGGTGAGCATCTGGTACAGCAACACGCCCAGGCTGTAGATGTCGGTGGCGGTGCTCACCGGTTCGCCGCGCACCTGCTCGGGGCTGGCGTAGTGGGGTGTGTAGGGGCGCTGGCCGCCCACGGTGGTCAGGCCATCAGCGCCCTCCAGCGGGTCCAGCGCCTTGGCAATGCCGAAGTCCAGCAGCTTGACCTGGCCGTCGCCGTCCACCAGCACATTGCCTGGCTTCAGGTCGCGGTGCACAAGCAGGTTGCGGTGGGCGTGTGCCACCGCATCGGCCAGCTGCAGGAACAGTCGCAGCCGTGACTCGATGTCCAGGCCGCGCACGGCCTCGTCGATGGGCTGGCCGTCGATGTACTCCAGCACGAAGTAGGGAAGGCCGTCGTCGCTGGCGCCCGCATCCAGCAGCCGCGCGATGTGCGGGTGGCTCAGCCGCGCCAGCGCCTGGCGCTCTTGTGCAAAACGCTGCAGCACCGCCGCGCTGTCCATGCCGCGCTTGAGCAGCTTGACCGCCGCCCGGCCGTCGTACTGGCCATCGGCACGGCGGGCCTCGAAGACCTCGCCCATGCCACCGCTGCCGATGGCCCGCACGATCTGCCAGGCGCCCAGGCGCTGGCCCGTGCTTGCAGAAGCTTCAGCCAACTGCTGCGCCGCCGTGCCCGCCATGAACACCTGCGCCTGGGTGGCCTGGTCGTGGTGGACCAGCAGGCTGCGCAGTTCAGCCAGCGCCGCCGCGTCCAGCTCGGCAGCGGCCATCAGCGGCTCGCGCGCTGCGGTTGGCAAGTCCACCACCGCGTCGAACACGGCCTTGATCTGCGGCCATGGCAGCGGAAGGGTGGTCATGGTCGCAGTATGGCCGGGGCAGCGTGTTGTGCCCTGCAGCCGCGGTTGTCAGCGCAGCACCGGCATGCAGGCATCGGGCCGGCCCAGCGCCGCACCCAGGTCAGTGCAGTTGCTGGCCCGGTGACGGGGCGTGGCGCACTCAAGGGCCCTTGGCCACCACCGTGCCGTTGAAGGTGACGTTGCGCGCCGCCGTGCCCACCGCACCGCCGCGCAGCACGGCGTTGCTGAAGGTGACGGTGCGTCCGTCCGAGCCCACCGTGACGCCGGTGCAATCCGGCACGCCGATGGCGGCTCCGTTGTCGAAGCAGCTCAGCACCTGCGTGGCAATGCCCACCGTGGCCTGCGCCCGCACGACGCGGCCGTCCAGCACCTCCACCGTCACCAGGCTCAGGCCGGCCGATGCCGCCGTGCCCAGCACATTGAAGGTCAGCGTGCGACTGTTGTTCAGCGACTCGATGTTGCTGGTCACGGGCGTGAAGCCACCGGTGTCGTTGGTGCTCAGGCTGCCGCTGGTGCGCGCGAAGTCCACCGTGCCGTTGATCACCACGCCGCCGCTGAGTGGCGTGTTGGCAAAGCTGACGCGGGTGCCGGTGCCGTCGGTCACCGTGATGTTGCAGGCCGTGCCGCAGGTGCTGCTGGTGGCCGGCGGCACGACACGGATGACGGTGAAGGCGGCGCTGCCGCTCTGACTCAACGCGAGGGAGGAGCCGTCGGACAGCGACAGCACGATCGAGCGGATGGTGTTGCCGCCGCCGGCATCGAATGTGCTGTCGACACTGGTCAGCGCCCGCACGCTGGCGCCGTTGACCGTGAGCGCGCTGGTGGTGCCGCCGGGCAGATCGGCCACGGTCCAGGCCGCGCCGGGTGCGTCGCCCACCAGGCTGCCATTGAGCCTGAGCGCGCCGCCCATCGGCGTGTTGGCGAAAGCCACCGTCACCGGGCGCGAGGCGCCGCTGGCGGCGGTGACGGTGATGCCGCAGTTGGTGGCGCAGAACCCGCTGGTGCGTGTGGCCACATCGAAGTACGCGGCACTGATGGCGCCGGTAGACGACACCGTCACGGTCACATCCACCTGGGTCGGTGACGACTGCGGGGCGCTGAAGAAGCGGTAGCTCGCGCTGCCGTTGCTCTTCAACGCCACTTCAAAGCCGTCGGCCCGCGGCGTGAGGCTGGTGGCCGCGCCGGCGGCCGTGACGCCGCCCACGGTGAGCGTGCCGCTGGCAGACGGTGTTCCGCCGGCTGACGGCGGCGGGGGCGGCGGGGGCGGTGTAGGCGCAGGCGGGGTGGGCGCTGCCGCTGCCGTGTAGGCTGCGGCCAGCGTGGCCGGGTCCACCGTGGCCAGCAGGGTGGCCAGCGGCGTGCCCGCTGCGACCATGCGCGAGATGACCGTCAGCGCGGTGCCGTAGCTGTCGATACCAGCGCCGAAGGTGGGGGTGGCCGTGGCGATGGCCAGGTCGGCAGGCAGGCCGAAGGTGGCCAGCAGGCGCACGGCGGCGGCCGCGAAGGCGGCGCCGTCCAGCGTGCCGCTGCCGGCCAGGCGGGCCAGCGCGTCGTTCAGCGCCAAGGTGGTCAGCGGCGTCAATGTGCTGGACACCGTGCCGCCGGTGGCGGTGGTCAGGCTGCGCAGCGGGCTGCCGGGCGGCAGGGTGGCTGACCCGCCTGTGGCTTCGTCGGTGTAGGTGCCGCCGGTGGCTTCCACCCACAGCGGGCCGCTGCCGGCGGGCACGGCAAAGCTGTAGCGGCCCAAGGCATCGGACGTGGTGCAGCTGCCCAGGGCGCTGCCACGGCCGCTGGCCACCACGCTGTAGGCGCACACGGCGGCGCCGGACACGGGCCCCTTGACCACGGACCCGGTGACGGTGGTGCTGACGGCCGGCGCAGGCGCCACGGGTGTCGGCGCAACCGGGGCCGGGGCCGGCGTGGCCGCCACGTCGTCGCCCCCCCCGCAGCCCGGCAGCGTGGCCGCCAAGGTCAGGGCAAACAGGGTCGACAGCGTCGACAGCGGGGTCGGCGTGCGGGGGTTGAGGGGCTTGCGGGGCTTGAAGGGCGTGCGGGGCAGGGTGTGCATGAAAGTCCTTTGCGGTGGTGAACGGCCGGCCCACCTGCAGCGGGCCTTGATGGGTAGCGCAAAGGAACGGGCGCAAAAGGATCACGGCCGCGCAAGAAGTCCGAACATGGCCGTCGACAGCGCGGTGCCAGGCGCTGGCGGCAGGCACCGGGGCACAGGCGAACCCGACAATGCCGGCCATGGACGCATCAATGGCCGGCACCGCCGACGTGACCCTGTGGCTGCAGCAGCTGGACCAGGGCCAAACGGCCAGCGTGGACCAGTTGTTTGCCGCGCTGTACGACGAGCTCAAGCGCGGCGCCGGTGCCCACATGCGAAAGGAAACCGCCGGCCACACACTCAGCGCCACGGCGCTGACGCACGAGGCCTGGTTCCGCCTGACCGAGCAGACACGCACGCGGTGGCAAAGCCGCAGCCACTTCCTGGGCATGGCGTCGATCATGATGCGGCGCATCCTGGTCAACCATGCGGTGGCCAAGCAGGCCGCCAAGCGCGATGTGCCGCTGGTGTCGCTGACGCTCACCGAAGCGCAGCAGGTGGCCAGTGGCGTGGGCGCCGAGGTCGTGAAGGTGCACGACGCGCTGCTGGCCTTCGAGCAAGTGGACCCACGCGCGGCCAAGGTGGTGGAGCTGAAGTTCTTCGGCGGCCTGGAAAACGACGAAATTGCCGAGGTGATGGGCCTGAGCAGCGCCACCGTCAAGCGCGATTGGTCGCTGGCTCGGGCCTGGCTGCACCGCGAACTGGGCGGCTGAATTCGGCTTCAGGCCGCAAGGGTCCGCCAGCGGCCGTGAAATCTGACTTGATCTCGCTTGGCAAATCCGTACGGTACCGAACAGACGACCACCACTGGCGGGCCCACGATGTAGGCGAGAACCCAAGGCGCGCCAGCGCGGCCAAGGGCAGCTTTTTGCGGCGCCAGGTCTGAAACGCCGCCAGTCCCTCGTGCCCCCGACGACCCAGCTCCACCGCCGCAGACCTCGTGCCCCTGAGAACACCCAAGCTCGTGCCCACGGCCGAGGCAACTGCCGCCCGCGCCAGCGGGTCCGGTGAATCCCGCCATCAGCGGGCCTTGCTGAAGACGGGTGCGCTGCAAAGCGCCATCCTCAACAGCGCCACGTTCTCCAGCATCGCCACCGACGAACACGGCGTCATCCAGCTGTTCAACATTGGCGCCGAGCGCATGCTGGGTTACGCTGCTGCCGATGTGGTCAACCGCATCACGCCGGCCGACCTGTCGGACCCGCAAGAGCTGGTGCATCGCGCCCAGGCGCTGAGCGCCGAACTTGGTCAGGTCATCGCGCCAGGCTTTGAAGCGCTGGTGTTCAAGGCCTCACGCGGCATCGAAGATATCTACGAACTGACCTATCTGCACAAGGACGGCACGCGCCTGCCGGCCGTGGTGTCGGTAACGGCCTTGCTGGACGCCCAGGCCCAGGCCATCGGTTACCTGCTCATCGGCACCGACAACACGGCGCGCAAGCAGGCCGAGGCGGTGCAGGAAAAGCTGGACCAGCGCCTGCGCGACCAGCAGTTCTACACCCGCTCCTTGATCGAATCCATCATCGATGCGCTCATCACCACCGACCCCACGGGCGTGATCTCCGACGTCAACGAACAGGCCGAGCGACTGACCGGCCTGAGCCGTGACGAGCTGATCGGTACACCCTTCGCCCGCAGCTTCACCGACGCGGCACGTGCCCAGGCCTGCATCGACCGCGTGCTCAGCGAAAAGAAGGTCACCAACTACGAACTGACGGCCCGTGCCGTTGACCAGCACGAGACGGTGGTGTCGTGCAACGCCACGCCTTTTTACGACCGCGACGGCGCGCTGCGGGGTGTCATCGTGGCGGCGCGCGACGTGAGCGAACACAAGCGCCTGGACCTGGCGCTGCAAGGCGCCAAGGTCGAGGCCGAGCGTGCCAACGAGGCCAAGTCGGACTTCCTGTCCAGCATGAGCCACGAACTGCGCTCGCCACTGAACGCGATCCTGGGTTTTGCCCAGCTGATGGAGTCGGGCACACCCGCGCCCACGCCGGCGCAGATAGACAGCATCGAGCAGATCCTGAAGGCCGGCTGGTACCTGCTGGATCTGATCAACGAGATCCTGGACCTGGCGCTCATCGAGTCCGGCAGGCTGTCGCTGTCGATGGAGCCGCTGCTGCTGTCGGAGCTGCTGGCCGACTGCCAGGCCATGATCGAACCGCAGGCCGGCAAAAGTGGTATCAGCGTCAACTTCGGCGCCGTCGACAGCACCTGGCTGGTGCGCGCCGACCGCACCCGCGTGAAGCAGGTCTTCATCAACCTGCTGTCCAACGCCATCAAGTACAACCGCGTGGGCGGCACGGTGGAGGTGACCTGCCTGCAGCTGCCGGATGAGCGCATCCGCATCAGTTTCCAGGATTCCGGCGAAGGGCTGCCCCCGGAGAAGATCGCGCAGCTGTTCCAGCCCTTCAATCGCCTGGGCCAGGAATCCGGCATCGAAGAAGGCACCGGCATTGGCCTGGTGGTCTGCAAGAAGCTGGTGGACCTGATTGGGGGCGAAATCGGCGTGCTCAGCACCGTGGGCCTGGGCAGCCTGTTCTGGGTCGACCTGGCCCAGAGCCCGCACACTCAGATGCTGCCGGGTGAAGTGCCGCTGCTGGCCGGCAGTGGCAGCGAGCCGGCCGCTGGCCAAGGGCTGGCGCCAGATTCCTTGCCGCGACACACCGTGCTTTGCGTGGAAGACAACCCGGCCAACCTGATGCTGGTCAGCCGGCTGCTGGCGCGGCGCAGCGACATCGTGCTCATCAGCGCCAAGGACGGCAGGCGCGGCGTGGAGCTGGCGCGCCTGATGCGGCCCGACGTGATCCTGATGGACATCAACCTGCCCGGCATCAGCGGGCTGGGCGTGTTGCAGATTCTGGCCACCGACCCCTGCACCGCATGCATTCCGGTCATCGCGGTCAGCGCCAACGCGCTGCCACGTGACATCGAAAAGGGCTTGCAGGCCGGATTCTTCCGCTACCTGACCAAGCCCATCAAGGTCGATGCGTTCATGGAAGCGCTGGACCTGGCCCTGTTGGCGGCCAACACAGGCGTCAACCGGCATAACGAGCAAACGACGGAAACCATCACCCCATGAACATCGAGCAAGACATCCTTCAAGCGTCCATCCTCATCGTGGACGACCAGGCGGCCAACGTGCAGCTGCTGCAGCGCCTGCTGTCCGACGCGGGCTACACCCGGGTGACAACGACGATGCAGCCCACCGAGGTGTGCGCACTGCACCGGCGCAATGCCTACGACCTGATCCTGCTGGACCTGCAGATGCCGGACATGGACGGCTTCGCCGTGATGGACGCCTTGAAGACCAATGACCGTCAAGGTTACCTGCCGGTCATCGTGCTGACGGCCCAGCCCGGCCACAAGCTGCGCGCGCTGCAGGCCGGTGCCAAGGACTTCATCAGCAAGCCCTTTGATCTGCTCGAGGTGAAGACCCGCATCCACAACATGCTGGAAGTCAGGCTGCTCTACCGCCGACTGGAAGCGCACAACCGCGATCTGGAGCAGGCGGTGCTGGAGCGCACGGCCGAGTTGCGTGAAAGCGAAGCGCGCTACCGCAGCCTGACCGAACTGGCCTCGGACTGGTACTGGGAACAGGACGAGAGCGGCGCCTTCACCCGGGTATCGGGCCCGGTGCTGGAGATGCTGGGCATACGCGTGGACCCGCTGGTGACGAGCGACAAAGCGATCGAGGCTGGCAGCGAAGCACCACCGGCCGACGACGGCTGGGACGCCGAACAGCGGCAGCTGATGCAAAGCTACATCGCAGCGCGCCGGCCCTTCCTGGATTTTGTGTTCCACCGCCGGCTGGACGAGGGCAGACTGCAGCAGTTTCGGGTCAGCGGGCAACCGATGTTCGACCAAAGCTGCCGCTTTCTGGGCTACCGCGGCATTGGCGTCGAGATTCTGGCCAACCATTGACCTGACCATGCAACTGCAGCCGGCCCACCGATCGACGCGAGTGATGCATTCGCCCAACCAGAACCACCTGCTGGCCGCCGTGCCCACGGCTGAATTCGAGGCCCTGCTGGGCGACTTGGAGTTGGTGCCCATGACACTGGGCGAGGTGTTGCACGAACCCAGCCAGCAGTTGCGCCACGCCTATTTTCCCACCACCGCCGTGATCTCGCTGCACTACGTGACGGCATCGGGCGCTTCGGCAGAAATCGCGGGCGTGGGCCGGGATGGCATGGTCGGCATGGCACTCTTTCTGGGTGGAGACACCACCAGCAGTTCTGCCGTGGTGCACGCTTCGGGCCACGGCTACCGCATCGAGCGAACCGCGCTGCAGCGGGCCATCAAGGCCAACAGCCAACTGCACCGCCTGCTGTTGCGCTACACGCAGGCGATGCTGACGCAAATCGCGCAAACCGCCGCCTGCTACCGCCACCACAGCGTCGAACAGCAGCTCAGCCGCTGGCTGCTGGCCACCGTCGACCGTTCACCCCCGGGCGAGCTGGTGATGACGCAGGAACTGGTAGCCAGCCTGCTGGGCGTGCGGCGCGAAAGCGTGACCCAGGCCGCTGCAGCGCTGCAGGAAAGCGGCTGCATCAGTTACCGGCGCGGCCACCTCACGGTGATCAGCTCAGTGGCCCTGCAGGCACGGGCCTGCGAGTGTTACGCCGTGGTGAAAGTTGAACTGCGTCGTCTCTCGACCGAGACCTTGTTGCGGCAGGAGGAAAGCTGGGCGCCGGGCACCTTGACGGCTTGAAGGTGTGCATCGGCAGGGCATTCAGAACGCACGCCCCGCAGTCAGGTAGCCGCGGGTGCCCTTGGGCTCATCCAGGCCGCGCGCCACGCCCAGCCGCAACTGCAGGCCCAGCGCATACAGCAGTTTCACTTCGCCCAGCAGCTCCACCCCCACCCCCCGGCGCCAGGTGCCGGGGCCGCTGCCAGTGCTCCAGGCGCCGCCGACATCGGCAAACGCGGTGGCTGACAGGCGGTTGATGCCCACGGCAGGCACCATGGCGTGGCGGTCGATGTCGGCCAGGGGCACACGCCATTCGACGGTGGCCACCCGCGCGTTGGCGCCGCGCAGGCCACTTTCGTCACCCCTGTAGCCGCGAAGCGACAGGCGGCGGTCGTTGAGCGTGGGGCCCAGTTGCAGCAGGTCGTCGTTGACACCGCCCAGTTGAAAGGGCTCGGTACGGCCGTTGGCGCGGGCTTCGGTGTAACGCAGCGCCAGCACGCTGCGGCCGACGATGGCACCGGTGCCCAGGTAGCCGCGCAGGTCGGCGCGCAGCACGCCGCCGTCGTAGCGGCGGCTGTCACCGCCGGCCAGGGGCTTGTAGCTTTCCAGTAGCAGCGTGCCGTGCGCGCCGCGGTTGGCGCCTTCGCTGAACCAGTCGCCGTTGCTGAAGTCCACGTCCAGCAGCGCTGCCAGCAGGCGTTCGTCCTGTCCGCGGGTGGTGCTGGCCGGCGGGCCGCTGATGCCCAGATCCACACGGTCGGTCCATTCGCCAGCGGCGCCCACACCCAGCAGCACGCGGCGTTGCAGCCGCGTGAAGGGGAACAGGCTCAGCCACTGCGCGCGGGTGCTGCGGTCGTAGACCGAGGTCCGGTCCTTGTCGCTGCTGGTGATCCAGGCCCGTGCCGCCACGTCGCGCTGCACGGCCAGGCTGTGGCTGCCGGCAAACTGGTACTCCAGGCTGCCGATCAGCTCTTTCTGCGAGGTCTCCCACATCGCCAGCGCGGCGTAGCGGTGCCAGCCCAGGGCGTCGCCGCCCGACGTGCTGGCGCCGTAGGCCGACAGGCCGCGGTCCAGCACCGCGGCAGGCAGCCAGGCGCGCGGGCGCAGCGCGGCCAGGGCCGAGTAACGGCGCGCCGGGCCCAGCGCCGTGGCCGCGTCGGCGGCCGCGGCATCCGGGGGCGTTGGCGCAGCGACCGTCTGCACTGCCTGCGTCTGCACCGCCTGCGTCTGCACCGCCTGCGTCTGCACCGCCTGCGTCTGCACCGCCAGCGTCTGCACCGCCAGCGTCTGCAACACCACCGGCTGCGCCAGCCGGTGCAAGGCCACACCCCTGCTGGCGATGACGGCGCTGAGCAGTGAACCGTCGGCCGCCGTGCCCGCGTGCGCCACCACCGACGTGTGGCTGTGCGTCAAACGCTGGATCTCGCCGCTGGCGGCCGACAGCCGCCAGACGTTGTTGACACCCGCCTCGGCAGTAATGAACTCCAGCCCCAGGGCGCCCTGTCGCAGGCCCTGCATGGGCACCGCGCGACGCAGCAGCAGGCGCGGTGCGGCCTGCGGTGTGGCCAGGTCCAGCTGCAGCAACTGCCAGTCGCCGCCGCGGCGCGCGATCCAGCTCACCTGCCGGCCGTCGGCCGAAGCCGCCAGGTCGATGAGATCGGTGCCTTCCACGGCCGGCAGCAGCACCCGGGGGTTCTGGCCCTGCGCGTCCAGTTGAAGCAGCGACGTGCGGCCGGCATCCTGCTGCAGCGCCAGCAACACGGGACCGGCCTGCACCGCGCGACGCAGGCGGGCGCAGCGGGTCAACTGCTGCAGCTGGCCAGCCTGCAGCCGGTACAGGTCGTAGGCCAGGTGCAGGGTGTTGCAGACGTCGGGCTGCATGACCAGCACCTGGCCGTCGGCCGCCACGTCCACACGCGCGCCGCGGTTCACGCGCCCCACTCGCTGGTGCGTGCCGTCGGCGGCAAAGCGGGTCAGGTGCGCGCCGTCCAGGCCGTCTTCGACCACCACCAACCAGCCGCCGCCAGCACCACCGGCGCTGGTGGGCATCGCGGCCAGGCTGCCGATGTCGAACAGCGGACCGGTGAGCGCCGCGCCCACGGTTTCGGGTTGGCTGCGGATGGCTGCCGCGCGGCTGTCCACCTGCTGCGTCAGGTCGGCCAGGAAGTCGGCCCACAGTTCGTCCATCATGCGGCCGGTGGCGGCCCAGGGCGCGCTGTGCAGGCGCGGCACGATGTTGCCGCTGTACTGGTGCACGATCTGGCCGATCTTGTCCGGCCCGTGGCGGCGCGCCACAAAGTCCATGAAGTAGGCGCCGTACAGGTACTGCTTGTTCAGCGGCAGCGTGCGGCCGTCCGCATTGATTTCCGCCAGCGTCAGGAACCCGCTGGCCCTTTCGGTGCGCAGCCAGGCTTCGAAGGCCGGGCTGTGCAGGCGCCCACGGCCGCTGGCAGGGTCGCTTTCGTTCCACACCGCCAGGCCTTCGAGCATCCAGCCCGGCTGGAACAGGTTGGGGATGAACCAGGGCACGTTGCCGAAGATGCGCTGCAGCACACCCGGCACGCCGCGCACCTTGTCCAGGTGCACGGCGTGGGTGAACTCGTGCACCAGCAGCAGGTCGATCCAGGCGCTGTTGTCCAGCAGCTCACCTGCATCAGGCGGGGCCAGGAACACACCCATGAAGTTGTAGGGCAGCGGCGTGGCAAAGCCATTGGCCAGGTCGAATTCGCTGTACAGCACGATCTCGGTGCGTGTGCGCGGCTGCCACTGCAGCGCCTGCGTGACCCGTGGGTACACGCGCTCGGCGGCACGCGCCACGGCCTGCGCCTGCGCGCGCTGGCCATCGCGGTAGTGGATGCGGAAGTTGGCGCTGTCGGCGCTGAACCAGTCCACACGCGGGTCGGCCAGCGGCTGGGCCAGTGCTGCAGAACCAGCGCAGCACAAGAGCAGGGCCAGGCACGGCCCGGCAAGGGCACGGAACAGGCGGGACGCGGCGAACGGCATGTGGCAGAACCTCGAGCGGTTGAAGGCGACGGGCTATTTCACCACCGGCCCATGCAGAATCGGCCCATTGCACCAATCACCGCCGCGCGCCACGCGGCCCAGCGCCGCATCATGGAAGACCACATGCAAATCCCGACCCTGGAAACGCAGCCGGCATCGAAGATCCACCTCATCGGTGGCGAAAAGGGCGGCGTGGGCAAATCGCTGGTGGCCCGCCTGCTGGCGCAGCACTTCATCGACCACAAGCTGCCTTTCGTGGGCTTCGACACCGACCGCTCGCATGGCAGCCTGCTGCGTTTTTACGCCGGCTACGCCAGCCCCGTGCTGGTGGACCGCTACGAGGCGCTGGACCACATCATCGAAGCTGCGGTCGATCAACCCGGCCGGCGTGTGCTGGTCGACCTGGCGGCGCAGACCCACGACCCGCTGGTGCGCTGGATGGACGAATCGGGCGTGCTGGACATGGCCGACCTGCAAGGCATCACACTGCAGTACTGGCACGTGATGGACGCCGGCCGTGACAGCGTGGATTTGCTCGAGCGCCTGCTGGACCGTTTTGGCCAGCGCCTGCACTACGTGCTGGTGTGCAACGAGCTGCGCGGCGACGACTTCGGCCTGCTGGAAAAGTCCGGCCAGCTGGACCGCGCCAAGGGCCTGGGCGCCAAGACCGTGCACATCCGCCGACTGCAAGACACGGTGATGCAGAAGATCGACGGCAAAAACGCCAGCTTCTGGGCGGCCGCCAACGTCACCGGCTCGGAAGGCCCGGGCCTGGGCTTGATGGAGCGGCAGCGGCTGAAGCTGTGGCTGCACCACACCAACGGCCAGCTGAACAAGGCCGAGCCTTGACCAGGTGACGGCCTGACCGGGCGCAGGCGGCGCCGGCGCCGCTGCTACTCCTGCTCGCGCTGCAGCTTCTCGCTCTTCCAGTACACGTCGTCACCGCCCAGCCCGTCCAGGTTGGCGCGGTTGAGCACCCGCGCCAGCACGAACATCAGGTCGCTCAGGCGGTTGAGGTACTGGCGCGGTGCGTCGTTGAGTTTTTCAGTGGCGCCCAGCGCAACGACGGCACGTTCAGCGCGCCGCGCCACGGTGCGGCTGACATGCGCCAGCGCTGCGCTGCGGGTGCCGGCGGGCAGGATGAATTCTTTCAGCCGCGGCAGCTGCGCGTTGTGTTGTTCCAGCGCCTGGTCCAGCCGCAGCACCGCGTCGGCTTTGAGCAATTCAAAGCCGGGGATGGACAGTTCCCCGCCCAGATTGAACAGCTCGTGCTGGATCAGAACCAGCAGTTCGCGCACATCGGCCGGCAGCGGTTCGGCCAGCAGCACGCCCAGGCCTGAATTCAGCTCGTCGACATCGCCCATCGCGGCCACCCGCAAGTGGCTCTTGGGCACCCGCGTGCCGTCACCCAGGCCGGTGCTGCCGTCGTCTCCGGTGCGGGTGGCGATTTGTGTGAGGCGGTTGGACATGGTGATCGGCAAGTGGTGGTTGGGGCAACCGTCGATTGGACCATCAACGCCGCCGATGAGCCGCTTCGGGGCTTCGGGGTTTGGGCGCCCGGCCCGCGAGACCGGCACGCGCCGCAAGCCGGCAGCTTCAGCCCGTCAGGCGCATTGCCAGTCGCTGCAGCAGCGGCCTTTGTTTCCATTCCCGGCAGGCCCGGTCGGCAAAGGCCCGGCCGCGCGGGTTGAGGCGGTAATAGTGAACGTGTTCGAAGCCGTCGGCGTTGGCGAACTCTTCGATCAGGCCGTAGCTGGCCAGCGGCTTGAAGGCCGTGTACAGCGTGCTGCCGTTCAGCACGCAGCGCTCGTCCGTGGGGTCGGGCCGCACCAGCACGCAGCCTCGGCGCAGGTGGGTCAGGGCGTCGATGAACTCGCCCCGGTCAGCGATGATGGGCTCGGGTTGGGACATGTGGGCCTCGGCGCTGTTGTATCGCAAGAAGCGCCTTTTGTGCAGATCCGCGTGCAGTCTAGGGGCGCGCACGGTCGATCGGCACCAACCCACGCATTTCCGCGCCCCGCAGCGGGATGCCCCGCAGCACGGAGCGATTGGCCTACGATGCTGGCGGCCAGCGAAGCTGCCCTGCGCAACCGGAGACCCACCATGAACGCCCCCTTGCCCGACCGCGTGCTGCCCCGCGTCGAACTGCGCCCCATGCCGCCAGCCATGCTGGACACGCTGCGCCAACGCTTCGGCGACCGTTGCAGCACGGCCGCTGCCGTGCGCGACCAGCACGGCCGCGGCGAGAGCGTCTACGACGCGGCGCCGCCCGAGGCGGTGGTTTTTTGCGAGAGCAACGACGACGTGGTGTTTGTCGTCAAGCTGGCGCACGAACACGCGGTGCCGGTGATTCCTTTCGGTGTCGGCAGTTCGCTTGAAGGGCACCTGCTGGCGGTGCAGGGCGGCGTCAGCGTGGACCTGTCGCGCATGACACAGATCCTGAGCGTCAATGCCGAAGACCTGACCGTCACCGTGCAGGCCGGCGTCACACGCGAGCAGCTCAACCGCGAGATCAAGGACACCGGTCTGTTCTTCCCCATCGACCCCGGCGCCAACGCCAGCCTGGGCGGCATGGCCGCCACGCGGGCCAGCGGCACGAACGCCGTGCGCTACGGCACCATGCGCGAAAACGTGCTGGGCCTGACGGTGGTGACCGCGGCGGGCGAGCTCATCCACACCGGCACACGCGCCAAAAAAAGCAGCGCCGGCTACGACCTGACGCGCCTGATGGTGGGCAGCGAAGGCACGCTGGGCGTGATGACCGAGGTGACGCTGAAGCTGTTTCCGCTGCCCGAGGCGGTGAGCGCGGCGGTGTGCAACTTCCCCAGCATCGACGCGGCGGTGCAGACCACCATCCAGATCATCCAGATGGGCGTGCCCATCGCGCGTTGCGAGTTGCTGGACGCCCATGCCATCCGCGCCGTCAACAAACACAGCAAGCTCTCGCTGCGCGAGTCACCGCTGTTGCTGATGGAATTCCACGGCAGCGAGGCCAGCGTGAAAGAGCAGGCACAAACCGTGCAAGCGCTGGCCGCAGAACACGGCGGCGAAGCCTTCCAGTGGGCGCGCACGCCCGAGGAACGCAGCAAGCTGTGGGCGGCGCGCCACCAGAGCTACTTTGCCGCGCTGCAGACGCGCCCCGGCTGCCGCTGCCAGAGCAGTGACACCTGCGTGCCCATCTCGCGCCTGGCCGAGAGCATCAACGACAGCGTCGACGAGGCAGAGGCCTCGGGCATCCCGTACTGGATCGTCGGCCACGTGGGCGACGGCAACTTCCACCTGAGCTACCTGATGGACCCCAACGACGACGCCGAGGTGGCCGCCGTCGAACGCCTGAACGTGCAGATGGTGCAGCGCGCGCTGCGCCTGGGCGGCACCTGCACCGGCGAACATGGCATCGGCCTGCACAAGATGGGCTACTTGCTGGAAGAAGCCGGCACCGGTGCAGTGGACATGATGCGCAGCATCAAGCAGGCGCTGGACCCGAAAAACATCATGAATCCGGGCAAGGTGTTTGTGCTGTAGCGAACTGTCGAGAGAATTGACAACTCGTAGCCCTGCGTGCGGCAGGCAAATTCGCAAGTGGTGGTGACGCGGGTGAAATTTCCAAACGGCCTGCAACTTGCATGAACGCCGCCTTGTCGCCAACTACCTGGTACTCCCACGTGAAAACTGCACACCGCGTCATCAGCGCCCTTGCCCTGGTCACCGCCAGCCTGTCGGCGCCAGCCGCCGTGGTCATGTCCACCGTCGGCATGAGCGGTGACTTCAGCGTCAGCGGCTTTGCCGACGGCACGCCAGAGAGCTTCAGCGCCAGCTACAGCGGCCTGGCCGGCTCGATAGACCTCACCGCCCTGCCTGACGGCTACTACACCGTCAGCGCCAAGGGCGGTGCCACTTTTGTGGCCTTTCCCGGCCCTGGCGGTACGCTGAGCATCGACGTACCCGTGGCCACGCCGGTGTTCACGGGCTTCCTGGGCTCCACTGGCCTGACACCCGGCAGCTATGCCTTCACCTTCGGCAGCGTGCTGCCGTTTGCGATTCCGTTTGCCTTCGACATCCATTACGACGGCCAGGCCAGCCCCGAGGTGATGGGCGTCCTGGCGCTGCTGGGCTTTCCGTTCGTCGACCCGGCGGGCGCCGGCACGCTGTCGGTCAGCGGCACCTTCAATGCCGATGGCATCAGCGCCAACATCGACTTCAGCGAATCCGGCCTCAGCTGGGCCGGCTTTGGCCGCACGCTGATGATGGCGGATGCCGCCTTCGGCCCTGGCAGCCCCGACCTCATCGACGGCAGCTTCTCGCTGCGCAACATCGAGATCACGGCCACGGCGGTGCCTGTGCCCGCGACGCTGGCGCTGGTCAGCCTGGCACTGCTGTTGGCGGGTGCGACAGGTCGGCGCTCGCTGAGCCGCTGAAAACCTGAGGGCCGACGAACGGATCGCTGATCAGTTCGTCGGCGCCGGCACGCTGAATCGCTTGGTCACGTCGCCCTTGGCGTTGGTGCTTTCCAGGTGCACGCCAAAACCCCACAGCCGTGCCACGTGTTTCATCACTTCTTGACCGCTGTCGTGCAGCGGGCGGTCGTTGTGCTGGAAGTGGCGCAGCGTGAGTGATCGGTCACCGCGCAGGTTGACGTTCCAGACCTGGATGTTGGGTTCGCGGCTGCCCAGGTCGTACTGACGGCTGAGCGACTCGCGCACGCGGCGGTAGCCGCTGTCGTCGTGGATGGCGCTGACTTCCAGCTCGTTCTGTTTTTCATCGTCGTGGATGGCAAACAGGCGCAGGTCGCGCATCAGCTTGGGGCTGAGGTACTGGCCGATGAAACTTTCGTCCTTGAAGTTGCGCATGGCGTGGTCCAGCACGGGCAGCCACGGCTTGCCCGCGATATCGGGAAACCAGTCGCGGTCTTCGGCGTCGGGCTTTTCGCAGATGCGCACGATGTCCGTGTACATCGCAAAGCCCAGCGCGTACGGGTTGATGCCGCTGTAAGCCGGGTGCCCCACTGGCGGCTGGTAGATGACGTTGGTGTGCGACTTCAACCACTCGATCATCACGCCGTCGGTCAGGAAGCCGTCGTCATACATGGTGTTCAGCAGCTTGTGGTGCCAGAACGTGGCCCAGCCTTCGTTCATGACCTGGGTCTGGCGCTGCGGGTAGAAGTACTGCGCCACCTTGCGCACGATGCGCACGATCTCGCGCTGCCAGGGTTCAAGCAGCGGCGCGTTTTTTTCGATGAAGTACAGCAGGTTCTCTTGCGGTTCATCGGGGAAGCGCTTGGCCTCTGGCGCGGCGCCTTCCTTTTCGGCACGGCGCGGCAGCGTGCGCCACAGGTCGTTGACCTGGCGCTGCGCGTAAGCCTCGCGGTCGATGCGCTCGGCCAGTTCTTGCGCCAGGCTCTTGCGGCTGGGGCGGCGGTAGCGGTCCACGCCGTGGTTGGACAGCGCGTGGCAGCTGTCGATGAAGTTTTCCACCGCGTCCAGCCCATGTTTTTCTTCGCAGGCCGCAACGTAGTTCTTGGCGTAGACCAGGTAGTCGATGATCGACGCCGCATCGGTCCACATGCGGAACAGGTAGTTGCCCTTGAAGAAGCTGTTGTGGCCATAGGCCGCATGGGCAATCACGAGGGCCTGCATGGCCATCGTGTTTTCTTCCATCAGGTAGCTGATGCAGGGGTTGCTGTTGATGACGATTTCATAGGCCAGCCCCATGTGGCCACGTTTGTAGTTCTTCTCGGTGGAGATGAACTCCTTGCCGTAGCTCCAGTGGCGGTAGTTCACTGGCATGCCCACGCTGGAGTAGGCGTCCATCATCTGCTCGGCAGTGATGATCTCCAGCTGATTGGGGTAGGTGTCCAGCCCGAAACGATCGGCCGTGGCCTTGATGATGCGGTGGTAGCGATCGACGAGCTCGAAGCTCCAGTCGCTGGGGCCGGGCAGGTGTTCGCTGGGGCGCTGGGCCAGCGGCAGGGGTTGCTCCAGGGCCAGGGGCTTGAGCTTCATGCGGCCTTTGCGCCTTCCTTTTTGAAGAGATCACGGAACACGGGGTAGATCTGGCTGGCCTCGGTGGCCTTGCGCATGGCGAAGTGTTTGTGCGCAGCTTGCAGGTGGCTGTATTCCTCCCACAGGTTCTGCTCTTCTTCGGCCACCTGCACGTAAGCGAAGTAGCGCACCAGCGGCAGCAGCTTTTCGCTGAGCAGTTCGCGACAGCGGCCGCTGTCGTGGTGCCAGTTGTCACCGTCGCTGGCCTGCGCGCCGTAGATGTTCCACTGGCTGGGGTCGTAACGCGCCTTGATGATTTCTTCCATCAGCACCAGCGCGCTGCTCACCACGGTGCCGCCGGTTTCGCGGGCGTGGAAGAAGTTCTGCTCGTCCACTTCCTGCGCCTGCGTGTGGTGGCGGATGAAGACGAGGTCGATCTTATCGTAGTGCCGCGTCAAGAACAGATACAGCAGGATGAACAAGCGCTTGCTCAGTTCCTTGCGGCCTTCGTCCATCGAACCCGAGACGTCCATCAGGCAGAACATCACCGCCTTGCTGGTGGGCACCGGCGTCCTCACGCGGTTGCGGAAGCGCAGGTCGATGGGGTCCAGAAAAGGGATGCGTTCGACACGGGCGCGCAGCGCGGTGATGCGTTCGCTCAGCTCGGCGATGTAAGCTTCGGCCACCTTGTCACCGGGCTGCAGCGCCTGCTGGCATTCCAGCAGTTCGGACTCCATCGCCTGCAGTTCACGGCGCGGCCCCATGCCCAAGGCGATGCGGCGGCCCAGGGCTCCGCGCATGCTGCGCACCACGCTCAGGTTGCTGGGCGTGCCGTCGTTGCTGAAGCCGGCACGGTGGCTTTTGTATTCAGGCACTTCAGCCAACTGCGTGCGCACGAGATGTGGCAAGGCCAGGTCTTCGAAGAAGACCTGCATGAACTCTTCCTTGCTCAACGCAAAGACAAAGTCGTCTTCGCCTTCGCCGCTGTCACCAGCCTGGCCCTTGCCACTGCCGCTGCCCTGGCCGCCCTTGGGCCTTTCGATGCGGTCACCCCGCACGTAGTCCTTGTTGCCCGGGTGCACCGTTTCGCGCACACCGCCAGAGCCGTGGCCGAAGACCGGCTCGGACAGGTCCTTCTTGGGGATGTGGATGTCCTCGCCGCGCTGCATGTCGCGGATGCCGCGGCCGTCGATGGCACGCTTGACGGCTTCCCTGATCTGGTCCTTGTAGCGGCGCAGGAAGCGCTCGCGATTGCCTATCGACTTGTTCTTGCCGGCCAACCGCCTGTCGACGATGTGTTGCATGGGCTCAGCTTGACTTGCGCACCCGCAGGTACCACTCGCACAGCAGGCGCACCTGCTTCTGCGTGTAGCCCTTGGCCACCATGCGGGTCACGAAATCTTCGTGCTTCTTGGCTTCGTCGGCGCTGGCCTTGGCGTTGAAGCTGATCACCGGCAGCAGCTCTTCGGTGTTGCTGAACATCTTCTTCTCGATCACCGTGCGCAGCTTTTCGTAGCTGGTCCAGACCGGGTTGTTGCCCTGGTGGTTGGCGCGCGCGCGCAGCACGAAGTTGACGATCTCGTTGCGGAAGTCCTTGGGGTTGGCAATGCCGGCGGGCTTTTCGATCTTCTCGAGTTCGCCATTCAGCGACCCGCGGTCGAAGACTTCGCCGGTGTCGGTGTCGCGGTACTCGTGGTCCTGGATCCAGTAGTCGGCATAGGTGACGTAACGGTCGAAGATGTTCTGGCCGTATTCGCTGTAGCTTTCAAGATAGGCGGTCTGGATTTCCTTGCCGATGAATTCGGCGTAACGCGGTGCCAGCAGTTCCTTGATGAAGCCGACGTACTTGTCTTCGGTTTCCTTGGCGAACTGCTCGCGTTCGATCTGCTGCTCCAGCACATACATCAGGTGCACCGGGTTGGCCGCCACTTCGGCGCTGTCGAAGTTGAACACCTTGGACAGGATCTTGTAGGCAAAGCGCGTGCTGATGCCGTTCATGCCTTCGTCGACACCGGCGTAGTCGCGGTACTCCTGGTAGCTCTTGGCGCGCGGGTCGGTGTCTTTCAGGTTCTCGCCGTCGTACACCAGCATCTTGGAATAGAGGCTGCTGTTCTCGGGCTCTTTCAAGCGCGTGAGCACGGCAAACTGGCTCATCATCTTCAGCGTGCCGGGGGCGCAGGTGGCGGCGGCCAGTGACGAGTTCTTGAGCAGCTTTTCGTAGATGTGGATCTCTTCGCTGACACGCAGGCAGTAGGGCACCTTGACGATGTAGATGCGGTCCAGGAAGGCTTCGTTGTTCTTGTTGTTGCGGAACGCCTTCCACTCGCTTTCGTTGCTGTGCGCCAGCACCACGCCATCGAAGGGGATGGCACCAAAACCTTCGGTGCCCTTGAAGTTGCCTTCTTGTGTGGCCGTCAGCAGCGGGTGCAGCACCTTGATCGGCGCCTTGAACATTTCCACAAATTCCAGCAGGCCCTGGTTCGCCAGGCACAGGCCGCCGCTGTAGCTGTAGGCGTCGGGGTCGTCCTGGCTGAAGCTCTCGAGCTTGCGGATGTCGACCTTGCCCACCAGGCTGCTGATGTCCTGGTTATTTTCGTCGCCGGGTTCAGTCTTGCTGATGCCCACCTGCTTGAGGATGCTGGGGTGGCGCTTGACGACCTTGAACTTGCGGATGTCGCCACCGTACTCTTCGAGCCGTTTCACGGCCCAGGGTGACAGGATGCGGTTCAGATAACGGTGCGGGATGCCGTACTCGCTTTGCAGGATGGGGCCGTCTTCGACGGCGTCGAACAGACCCAGCGGTGACTCGTTCACAGGGCTGCCCTTGATGGCGTAGAAAGGCACTTCCTGCATCAGTTGCTTCAGGCGTTCGGCAATGCTGCTCTTGCCGCCGCCCACGGGGCCCAGCAGGTAGAGGATCTGCTTCTTTTCTTCCAGCCCCTGCGCCGCATGGCGGAAGTAGGACACCACCTGTTCGATGGCGTCTTCCATGCCGTAGAACTCGGCAAAGGCCGGGTAGACCTTGATCACCTTGTTCGCAAACAGCCTGGACAACCGTGGGTCGTTGCGTGTGTCAACCGAGGCCGGTTCGCCAATGGCCCTGAGCATGCGCTCGGCGGCCGTGGCGTAGGCCAGGGGGTTGCGCTTGCACTCGGCGAGGTAGTCCTCGAGCGAGATTTCTTCTTCACGTGTGCGCTCGAAGCGCGCGGCGAAATTGCTGATCACATCCATGCGTGGGGCCTCCGAAAAAGGGGCCAGCACACGGTGGGGAGGACAACCCTGCCCCTGACCGCGCCTGGGAAGTTCTGATGAAGTCCCGGCTGTACGGGCCCAGGCTCCATCAGAGCTTTCCGGCTGTCGGCGTGTTGCGCGCACCGACGGCGATGTGATCTCAGCATGGAACATTCTGCGCGGCTGAAGCGCCGAATGAACCGCCCAAACGGGTGTCTGTTTCAAGCATCGACGGATGCCGTGCGATCACTCACGACAGCTTGCTTTGTTGCAAGCCGCGTGCCTTGCCATCATGCACTCAACGCCGCATCCGTGCATGCGGCTGACAGGGTGGGTGCACCGCGATGGAGCGAACCGGCCCGGGATTGGTTCCCCGCAGTGCGACACTGCTGCAGATGAATCGTCACCTCCTGCTGCTGGTCGTGTGCCAGGCGCTGTTTCTCACCAACAACGTCACCTTCATTGCCATCAACGGCCTGGTGGGCTTTTCGCTGGCGCCGCTGGGCTGGATGGCGACGTTGCCCGTCACCGGTTACGTGGTGGGTGCTGCGCTGTCGGCCATGCCTGTGGCGCGGCTGCAAGCGCGTGTCGGGCGCAAGCGCTCGTTCCAGGTGGGCCTGGTGGTGGCCGCGCTGTCGGCCGCACTGTGCGCGCTGGCCGTCAGCACCAGCAACTTCTGGCTGCTGGTGGCGGCCACATTGTTTGCGGGCTTCTACAGCGCCAACGGCGCGCTGTACCGTTTTGCAGGGGCCGAACTGGTGCAGCCCGCCTTCAAGGAGCGTGCGCTGTCGTGGGTGCTGGCCGGCGGTGTGGCCGGTGCTTTCATCGGGCCCAACCTGGCCAGCGCCACACGCACCTGGCTGGCGGTGCCTTTTGCCGGCGCTTACCTGGCGCTGGTGGGCGTGGCCTTGCTGGGCCTGCTGGTGATGAGCTTCATCCGGTTTCCAGAGCACGTGCCGCCCTTGCCTGGCGCGGCCACGGGTCGATCGGCGGCCGAACTGGCACGCCAGCCGGCCTTCGTGGTGGCCATCGTGGCCGCCGCGCTGGGCTATGGCGTGATGAATCTGCTGATGGCGGCCACGCCGATTGCCATGGCGCAGTGCAAACACCCCTTCGAAAGCGCAGCGCTGGTGCTCGAATGGCACGTGCTGGGCATGTTCGTGCCCAGCTTTTTCACAGGCAACCTGATCAAGCGCTTCGGCGCCATCCCGGTGATGCTGGTGGGCGCTGCGCTCAATCTCGTCTGTGTGGCGGTGGCGCTCAGCGGCGTCGACCTGATGCAGTTTCTGGTGGCACTGTTTGCGCTGGGCGTGGGCTGGAACTTCCTGTACACCGGCGGCAGCACGCTGCTGACCCAGACCTACCGACCCGAAGAGAAAAACCGCGCGCAAGGCATGATGGACACTTGTGTGTTCTGGACCATGGCCCTGAGCTCTTTTTCTTCGGGCGCGCTGATCACCACTCAGGGTTGGACCTGGCTGAATCTGGGCTCGCTGCTGCCCATCGCCGCTGTCACGGCTGCGATCTTGTGGCTGCGGCTGCAGAACCGCCGCGCCGCCGTCACTGGCGTTTCTGGTTAACCCGAGCTTTCGCTTTTTTAGATAGCGCGGCGCCGACGGAATGAATTTCACAGCCCCGGGGTGAGCCCCCTATCGTCCGCCGCCTGGAATCAATCCAGCCCGGAGGACCCATGGCTACACCCATCTCGCGCAGCTTTGCACTGGCGGCCGTTGCCGCAGCCACCCTCGTCGCCCACACCGTGGTGGTGGCGCAAACAGCACCCTTGCAGAAACTGGGCAAAGGCGAAGGGCAGGTCGACATCGTGGCCTGGGCCGGCTACATCGAACGCGGTGCCACCGACAAGAATTTCGACTGGGTGACCGACTTCGAAAAGAAGTCCGGCTGCAAGGTCAACGTCAAGACCGCCGGCACCTCGGACGAGATGGTGGCGCTGATGAACGAGGGTGGCTTCGACCTGGTCACCGCATCGGGCGACGCGTCGACGCGGCTCATCCGCGGCAAGAAGGTGCAGCCCATCAACGTCAACCTGATCCCCAGCTACAAGAACATCGATCCGCGGCTGCAGAAGGCCCCCTGGCACTTTGAAAGTGGCCAGCACTACGGTGTGCCCTACCAGTGGGGCTGGAATGTGCTCATGTACAACACCAAGGTCTTTGGCAACAAGCCGCCCACCAGCTGGGAGGTGGTGTTCAAGGAAATGACCCTGCCCGATGGCAAAAGCAACAAGGGCCGTGTGCAGGCCTTCGACGGCCCCATCCACATTGCCGACGCGGCGCTGTACCTCAAGCACACCAACAAGGCCCTGGGCATCACCGACCCGTATGAGCTGAATGAAGCCCAGTACAAGGCGGCGCTGGACCTGCTGCGGGGCCAGCGCAAGATCGTGGGCAAGTACTGGCACGACGCCTTTGTTCAGATCGACGACTTCACCAACGAAGGTGTCGTGGCCAGCGGCTCGTGGCAGTTCCAGGCCAACATCCTGAAGAGCAAGAAGCAGCCGATTGCCACCGTCGTGCCCGTCGAAGGCGCCACCGGCTGGGCCGACAGCACCATGCTGCATGCCGAAGCCAAGCACCCCAACTGCGCCTACCAGTGGCTGGAACATTCGCTCAACCCCAAGCTGCAGGGCGACCTGTCGGCCTGGTTCGGTTCGGTGCCCGCCGTGCCCGCCGCCTGCAAGGGCAACAAGCTGCTCACCGACGAAGGCTGCGCGCGCCAGGGCTACAACGACTTTGAAAGGATCTCGTTCTGGCGCACCCCGGTGACCCAGTGCAAGAGCCAGAACAACGCCTGCGTGCCCTATCACAAGTGGGCCACTGACTACATCGCGGTGCTGGGCGGGCGGTGACAGCTGCGGTCAGCCTTGACCGCGTCTGCTGCACCTTCGGCACCGGCGCGCAGGCGGTGCGCGCGGTGGACGGCGTGGACCTGGAGATCGCCGCCGGCGAGTTTTTCACCTTGCTCGGGCCTTCGGGCTCGGGCAAGACCACCGTGCTGCGCATGATCGGCGGTTTCACGTTGCCGACATCGGGTCAGATCCGCATCGACGGGCAAGACGTGTCGCAGCAGCCGCCTTACGCCAGGCCGGTGAACACCGTGTTCCAGGACTACGCGCTGTTTCCGCACATGAGCGTGCGCGACAACGTGGCCTACCCGTTGATGGTGCAAAGGGCAGTGCGCAAGATGGCGCGAGCGGAACGTGCGGCCAAAGCCGACGAACTGCTGGCGCAGGTGCAGCTGCCCGGTGTGGGCGACCGCCGTCCAGCACAGCTGTCGGGCGGCCAGCGCCAGCGTGTGGCGCTGGCGCGTGCGCTCATCAGCCAGCCTCAACTGCTGCTGCTGGACGAGCCGCTGGGGGCGCTGGACCTCAAGCTGCGCGAGCAGATGCAAAGCGAGCTGAAGGCCCTGCAGCGGCGGCTGGGCATCACTTTCCTGTTCATCACGCACGACCAGCACGAAGCGCTGTCGATGAGCGACCGCATCGGCGTCTTCAACCGCGGCCGGCTTGAACAGGTGGGCACGCCGCAGCAGGTCTACGACACACCGGCGACACGGTTTGTGGCGCAGTTCGTGGGTGCGGCCAATGTGCTGGAAGGTGCGGTGGCGCAGCGCCTGGCAGGTCAGGCGGCAGCCATGCTGCGGCCCGAGCGCATTCGCGTCGGCCCGGCCGAAGGCGCACGCGCCAACGGCACGGTGGCCGAGGTGCAGTACTTTGGCAGCTTCACGCGGTTGCGTGTGGACCTGGGCGACACCACCTTGCAAGCCGACTTGCCCGCCGGTGAGCCCGCGCCCATGGCCGGCCAGGCCGTGCATCTGCACTGGGCCGCCGACGCCGTGCACCGCCTGGGTGGCGTGTGAACGCGCTGCTGCTGCCGGCCCCAACCGTCACGCTGCGGCGGCGCGCGTCTGACCTGCTGTACACCCGCCGCGGCCTCTTGCTTTTGGCGCTGCTGGGGCCGCCGCTGCTGTGGTTCGGCGTCATCTACCTGGGCAGCCTTTTTGCGCTGCTGGCCAACGCGTTTTTTCGCCTGGACGACTTCACCGGCCAGGTGGTGCGCGAGGTGGGTCTGTCCAACTTCGTTGCGCTGCTGGAGCCGGCCAATCTGGACTCGGCACGCCGCACCATCGTCATGGCCGTGGCGGTGACGCTGGCCTGCACCGTGCTGGCCTTTCCGCTGGCCTTCTACATGGCGAGGCACGCCCGCGGCGCGCACAAAGCGCTGCTCTACATCGCCGTCATGCTGCCGCTGTGGAGCAGCTACCTGGTGCGCCTTTACGCCTGGAAGCTGCTGCTGGCCAAGGAAGGCGCCATCTCCTGGCTGGCCACGCAGCTGCATGCGCAGTGGCTGCTGGACGCGCTACTGGCCACGCCCACCATCGGCGGGCCGTCGCTGAGCTTTTCGACCCTGGGCACCTTCATCGTCTTTGTCTACATGTGGCTGCCCTTCATGGTGCTGCCCATCATGGCGGCCATCGAACGCATCCCCGCGTCGACGCTGGAGGCCAGTGCCGACCTGGGCGCGCACCCGGCCACCACCTTTCGCACGGTGATCCTGCCGCTGGCCATGCCGGGTGTGGCGGCGGGGTCCATCTTCACCTTCAGCCTGACCCTGGGTGATTACATCATTCCGCAGGTCATCGGCGACAGCACGCTCTACATCGGTCAGATCGTCTACCGCCAGCAAGGTGTGGCCGGCAATCTGCCGTTTGCGGCGGCTTTTGCGCTGGTGCCCATCGTGGTGATCGCCGTCTACCTGTGGTTTGCCAAACGCCAGGGAGCCTTCGATGCGGTCTAGGTGGCTGCCCATCGCCGCCTGGGGCGTGGTTCTGTTCCTGCACATTCCGCTGGCGCTGATCATCCTGTACGCCTTCAGTGCCGAGGACAAGAGCTACGTCTTCCCGCCACCTGCGCTGACCACGCAATGGTTTGGCGTGGCCTGGCAACGCCAGGACGTGTGGGACGCCATCCGGCTGTCCTTCAACGTGGCCGCGTGGAGCACCACCATCGCGCTGGTGCTGGGTACGCTGGCCGCCGCAGCACTGGCGCGCGCCAAGTTCTTCGGCCGCGACGCCATCAGCCTGCTGCTGATCCTGCCCATTGCACTACCCGGCATCTTGACCGGCATCGCGCTGCGTTCGGCCTACCACACGCTGGAGATTCCGTTCAGCTTCTGGACCATCGTCATCGGCCACGCCACCTTCTGCGTGGTGGTGGTGTTCAACAACGCGGTGGCGCGGCTGCGGCGGCTGAATCCGAATCTCATCGAAGCCAGCATGGACCTGGGCGCCGATGGCTTTCAGACCGTGCGCTACATCGTGCTGCCGCAACTGGGCAGCGCCCTGCTGGCCGGTGCGCTGCTGGCTTTTGCCTTGAGCTTTGACGAGGTCATCGTTACGACTTTCACTGCCGGCCAGCAGACCACGCTGCCGATCTGGATGCTGCAGGAGCTGATACGCCCGCGTCAGCGTCCGGTGACCAACGTGGTGGCGGTGGTGATCATCGCGCTGACCTTCGTGCCCATCCTGATTGCCTATTCCCTGACCCGCGCCGACGAAACCGGCCACCGCTGAAACAGGAGCCTGCCATGCACCCGACCCTGCCCACCGAACTGTTCATCGACGGCGCCTTCGTGCTTGGCGAAGGCGAAGCCGAACGGGTGCTCAACCCCGCCACCGGCGAACTGCTGGTGGCCGTGCCCGAAGCCAGCGCCGAGCAGGTGCACAAGGCCGTCTCGGCCGCGCACCGCGCCTTTGACGCCTGGAGCGAAACCACGCCCATGGAGCGCAGCCGCCTGCTGCTGAAACTGGCCGACGCCATCGAAGCACGCGCCGAAGAATTTGCGCGCCTGGAAAGCCTGAACTGCGGCAAGCCCTATGCCCGCGCGCTGGCCGACGAGATACCCGCCGTGGCCGACTGCTACCGCTACTTTGCCGGTGCCGCACGCTGCATGGGCGGCCCGCTGGCCGGCGAATACCTGGCCGGCCACACCAGCATGATCCGCCGCGACGCGGTGGGCGTGGTGGCGTCCATCGCGCCCTGGAACTACCCGCTGATGATGGCGGCCTGGAAAACCGCGCCGGCACTGGCCGCCGGCAACACGGTGGTCATCAAGCCCAGCGAGCAGACACCGCTGAGCACGTTGCTGCTGGCCCAGGTGGCGGCCGAGATATTCCCCAAGGGCGTGCTCAACGTCATTACCGGGCGCGGCGCCACCGTGGGCCAGCCGCTGGTGGAGCACCCGAAGGTGGCGATGGTCAGCGTCACCGGTGATGTCTCCACCGGCCGCAAGATCTTGCAGGCCGCCAGCGGCACGCTCAAGCGCACGCACCTGGAACTGGGCGGCAAGGCGCCCGTGGTGGTGTTCGACGACGCCGACCTGGCGGCGGTGGTCGAAGGCCTGCGCACCTTCGGCTACTACAACGCGGGGCAGGACTGCACCGCGGCCTGCCGCATCTACGCCGGCGGGAAGATCTACGACAAGCTGGTGGCCGACCTGAGCAGCGCCGTCAAGAGCATCAAGATGGGCACGCAGGACGAAGAAGGCGTTGAAATCGGCCCGCTGATCAGCGACCGCCAGCGCAACCGCGTGGCCAGTTTTGTGGAACGTGCGCAGATGGCCGGCCACATGGAAATCACGGCCGGTGGCAAGGCGCGCAACGGCGGTGAGTTCGGTGCCGGCTTTTTCTACGAACCCACCGTGGTGGCCGGCGCGCGGCAAGAGGACGAGATCGTCAAGCGCGAAGTTTTCGGCCCCGTCGTCAGCGTGACCCGGTTCACCGATACCGAACAGGCCATCAGCTGGGCCAACGACAGCGACTACGGTCTGGCCAGCAGCGTGTGGACACAGGACGTGGGCCGCGCCATGCGCGTGGCCAAGAAGCTGCGTTACGGCTGCACCTGGATCAACACCCACTTCATGCTCGTCAACGAGATGCCACACGGCGGCCTGAAGAGCAGCGGCTACGGCAAGGACTTGAGCATGTACGCGCTGGAGGACTACACCGTACCCAGGCACGTCATGGTCAAGCTGTGATCCCCTTGGGGGTGCTGGCGACGCCACCAGGCCTTTGCGCCGGCCCGAGTCGCGCGCGACGCGAGCGCGAGGTTTCGCGCGCCAGTTCGATGAACTCGGTAGCCACGGGCTTCAGGCCGCTGCCCCGGCGCCACACCAGGCCCACGTCCACCGTGGGCAGCGCGTCGCGCAGCGGCCGCACTTCCACATGTTCTGCGTCCAGCGTCCACGGGCGGTACAAAAAGTCGGGCAGGACGGCGATGCCGGCACCCGCGCCCACCAGCGAACGCACCGCTTCCAGCGAACTGGTGCGCAGGATGGTGCGGGCCTTCAGCTGATGGCGCGCCCACACGGCGCGCATCAGCTCGTCGATGCGATCGGCTTCCAGCACGATCTGGTCGCAGGCCGCACAGTCGGCCAGCGTCAGCTCGTCCTGCGAACACAGCGTGTGGTCGGACGGCAACCAGACGCGGCTGGGGCTGCGCGTCAACGTCTCGGCCACCAGCGCCTGCGGTTCGCTGAGCGCATTGCTCAGCATGATGGCCACGTCCACCTCACCGTTGATGAGCAGGTGCTCCAGGAAACGCGGCGTGTCTTCGGTGACATACACCTGCACCTGCGGGCAGCTGCGGCGGTAGCGGCTGAAGAGTTCGCTCAGGTAGTAGCCGGCCACGAGGCTGGTCACGCCCACGGCCAGCGTGCCGGTCAGGCCCGCAGCCGCGTCGTCGTCTGCTCGTTCGCGTGTGGCCTCGGCCACCGTGGCCAGCACCTTGTGCGCCTTGGTTAGAAAACGGTGGCCCTGCGGCGTGAGCTGCATGCCGCGCGAACTGCGGGCAAAGAGCGTGCGGCCGAGCTCATCTTCGAGTTCCTGCATGCTCTTGGTGACCGCGCTCTGTGCGATGTTGAGCATGCGCGAGGCTGCGGCCACGCTGCCACTTTCAGCCACGGCGATGAAGTAACGAAACTGGCGCAGCGTGATGTGCGAGGACATGGCTCTCGCGTGTGCGCCGCTTGCCGTCAGGCTTCGCCGACGCCCAGCTTTTCGAGCAGGCCGTTCAACTCTTCCAGCGAGCCGAAGGCAATCGCAACTTCGCCTGCTTCGCCGCGCCGTGTCCGCCGCTTGACACGGATCTCGACCGCCGCCGTCAGCACGTCGGCCAAGCGCTCTTCGAGCCGCGTGATGTCGCGCGACTTGGTCTTGGCTTTGGTCGGCGTGCGGCGGTCTGATTCGAGCTGGCCCGCGCGTGCCACCAGGCGCTCGGCATCGCGCACGCTGAGCTTCTTGGCGGCAATCTCTTGTGCGGCCATCACCTGCTCGGCCGCCGGCAGGGACAGCAGCGCGCGGGCATGCCCCATGTCGATGTCACCTGCCAGCAGCATCTGCTGCACGGGGTCGGCCAGGTTCAGCAAACGCAGCAGGTTGGACGCCGCGCTGCGCGACCGGCCCACGGCCTGCGCGGCCTGTTCATGCGTGAGCTGGAACTCGCTGACCAGGCGCTGCAGGCCTTGTGCTTCTTCCAGCGGGTTCAGGTCTTCGCGCTGGATGTTTTCGATCAGCGCCATCACCGCGGCGGCTTCGTCGGCCACCGGCTTGACGAGCACGGGCACGGCGTCCAGCCCGGCCAGACGAGCGGCGCGGAAGCGGCGTTCGCCAGCGATGATCTCGTAGCCGCCGTCCACCGGCCGCACCAGGATCGGCTGCATCACACCCTGGCTCTTGATGCTTTCTGCCAGCTCGTACAGCGAACCTTCGTCCATGCGCGTGCGCGGCTGGTACTTGCCGGTGCGCAAGGCGCCCAGCGGCAGCGAGGTGGGAGTGCCGGCTTCGGCCTTGGGCGCGTCGCTGACCTTGGGGCCGAGCAGGGCTTCCAGGCCGAGGCCCAGGCCCTTGGGTTTCTTGGTGACCATGCGGCGGATTGTCACCGAGCCCGTGACGCGCGCCGATGGCGTTCGGCTGCTGGGTGCAGAACATCGCGCTCCAGGTAGCGTCGCAGTTTTTGCACGCGCGGGTCCTGGCGACCCGGCATGTGGTCCAGGTAGTCGATCACCGCGTCCACGCGCAGCAGCAACACCCCTTTGGCGTCGCGCCGCCACATGCCGGGCATGCGCGCGGCCAGCACGTCGTCTGTTTCATGTCGACTCAGCACCCGCAGCAGCCCCCGGCCCCCCAGCCAGACATGGTGACCGTCGTCTTCCACACGCAGGCCAACGCCTGCAAAGGCGTGGTAGCTGCCCTCATCACGGGCCCAGAAACGTTCGCGCACGGCAGCGCTCAGGTCGGGCAGGTGTTTGCCGGCCCACCACACACCACCGACCAGCAGCGTCGCGATGGCCACACCGGCGACAAAGGCCCAGGAGACGCCCGAGCCCAGAACGTGCGTCCAGCCCAGCACCACCATCAGCAGCAGGGCTACCAGAATGGCGCGTCCGAGTCGGCTGTTCATGGGCGCTCAGGCACTGGCTTGCAGCTGCCGGATCAGGTCCAGGCCATCAGGCCAGTCGCCCAGCCCGGTGTCGGCATTGACGTGACCGGCTGCGCCCATGGACAGCACGGACGCGCCCCAATCGGCCGCCATCTCGAGGGCGCGGTCGGCCGTGCAGAAGGGGTCGCTGCTGCTGTAGGCCACCAGCGCCTTGAAAGGCAGGCGCTGGCGCACGATGTGGCGCCAGCTGGCCAGTTGCGGTGGCATGTCCTCGCGAGCCGTGTCGGGTGGCGCCACCAGCAGTGCGCCGGTAACGCTGGAGGTGTCGCTGGCGTGTGCAGCCCACGCCGCCACCAGATGGCAGCCCAGGCTGTGCGCCACCAGCGACGTGGGCCGCGCTTCGGCGCGCACCGCTTCTTCCAGACGCACCATCCAGTCACCGCGCAAGGGCCAGTCCCAATTGGCCTGTTCGACACGATGAAAGCCATGCAAGTCCTGCCAGCGGCTCTGCCAGTGCGCCGGGCCGGAGTTCTGCCAGCCCGGCAGGATCAATACCCGATGTTGGCCTTGCATTGCCTTTATCCTTGCTGCATTGCAGCGGCATTGTCATAGGACACCGAAATGGCTTTCACTGTTTTTGTCGACGGCCAGGAAGGCACCACCGGCCTGCGCATCCACGAGTACCTGGCGGCGCGCAAAGACGTGGAAGTGCTGCGCATCGCTGCCGACCGCCGCAAGGACAGCGCCGAACGTGCGCGCCTGCTCAACGCAGCCGACGTGGCGTTTTTGTGCCTGCCCGACGCTGCGTCGCGCGAGGCGGCCGCGCTCATCACCAACCCGCGCACCTGCCTCATCGACGCCAGCACGGCGCACCGCACGGTGCCAGGCTGGGTGTTTGGCCTGCCTGAGCTTGCGCCCGAGCAGCGCGACGCCATCCGTGCGTCCAAGCGCATCGCCAATCCGGGCTGCCACGCCAGCGCCTTCATCTTGCTGATGCGGCCGCTGGTGGATGCTGGCCTGGTGCCGGCAGCGTTGGCGGTGAACGCCACGTCGATCACCGGCTACTCGGGCGGCGGCAAGAAGATGATCGAGCAGTACCAGGCGGCTGCGGCATCGGGCGCTGAGCCTGCGCTCACTTCACCAAGGCCCTATGCGCTGACGCTGACGCACAAACACCTGCCGGAGATGATGGCGCACACGGGTCTGACGGCTGCGCCCATCTTCATGCCCATGGTCGGCAATTTCTACAAGGGCCTGGCCGTGACGGTGCCGCTGCACCTGAAGGCTTTGGGCACCACGCCCGAGGCCGTGCATGTGGCGCTGGCCGCACGCTACGCCAGAGAGCGCTTCGTCCGCGTGATGCCGCTGCGCGACCCCGGCACACTGGAAATCGGGTTCTTCGATGTGCAGGCCTGCAACGACACCAATCGCGTCGACATCTTCGTCTTTGCCAACGACTCGCAGGTGATCCTGGCTGCGCGGCTGGACAACCTGGGCAAGGGTGCCAGCGGCGCTGCGGTTCAGACAATGAACGTGCACCTGGGCGTGGACGAAAGTCTTGGGCTTTAAGTCTTGGGCTTTAAGACTTGGGCTTTAAGTCTTGGGCTTTAAGACTTGGGCTTTAAGGCTTGGGCTTTAAGTCAGCGATCACTCACATTCCATCTTCTCGGGCTGGGGCCTCCCGGTAGTGGTATCCGTACGCAACAACAAAGCCCAGGCGCCGATAAACCGACAAGGCAGGCTCGTTGCCAGCTTCTACCTGCAGGTATCCGGTCTTGGCGCCCTGCAAGGATGAAATTGAAAGCATGCGCTCACACAAAAGCCCTGCCAACCCCATACCACGTGCGGACGGGTGTGTGAAGACGTCGTAGAGCCCCACCAGATCGGCCTCGCGTGCGAACTGACCGCAGGCCAGCACGGCGCCGTCAGCGTCACGCCTGATGGCAAAGCCGTCGTACTGCACGGGCGAGTGCAACAGACGGAGGGCATGGCTGACTCTGTGTTCGACCGGTGAGCCACGGAGCTCACCCACCACTTCAGCAAATTGAGCGCCAGGAAGCCTGGCCCAATGCGTGCCGTCGGGCAATGGGCGCTGCACCAATCGTGAGAGGTCGGATCGGATCATCACCTGCGTGTGGTCCACCACGCCATGACCCAGTTGCGCGAGTTCGGCGTCCAAACCAGGCGGTTGGGTGAACGGGGTCAGGCGAAAGATCATCGGCAGACAAGCTTCGCGGTAGACCTGGGCCGCCATCACCAGCTTGTCGGTCACCGGCAGCCGCCCGGCCGCCACGGCATTGATGCAGCGTGCGCGGCGCGCCTTGCCCGGCAGGTAGCGCACCAGCCAGCCGTCCAGCCAGCGCTGCTGGGGCGGGGCACTGGCGTTGAGGCCGGCATCTTCTATCCGCGACATCAAGGTGTCGTCGAAGCTGGCCATGCCGTTCAACCCAACCTGGCGGACATCTCTTTGGCGAACTCGACAAAGGCCACCGCCCCTTTGCTTGAAGGGTCGAAGTTCACGCCAGGCTGGCCGTAGCTGGGCGCCTCGGCCAGGCGCACGTTGCGCGGGATCACGGTGTTGAACACCTTGTCGCCAAAATGCGCCTTGAGCTGCTCGCTCACCTGCTGCTGCAGCGTGATGCGCGGGTCGAACATCACACGCAACAGGCCGATGATCTCCAGCTCTGGGTTGAGGTTGGCGTGCACCTGCTTGATGGTGTTGACCAGGTCGGACAGGCCTTCCAGCGCGAAGTACTCACACTGCATGGGCACGATAACGCCATGTGCGCAGCACAGGCCGTTGAGCGTGAGCATGCTCAGGCTGGGCGGGCAGTCGATGAGCACAAAGTCGTATTCGTCCTTGACGGCCAGCAGGGCGTTCTTCAGGCGCCTTTCACGGCGCTCCAACGAGACCAGTTCGACTTCGGCGCCGGCCAGATCGCGGTTGGCACCCAGCACGTCATAGCCGCCCTGCGGGCTGAGCTTGCGCGCTTCGCTGATGGCCGTGGTTTCCAGCAGCACGTCGTAGACGCTGGGGTCCAGGCTGCGCTTGTCGATGCCCGAACCCATGGTGGCGTTGCCTTGCGGGTCCAAGTCCACCAGCAGCACCCGGCGGCCCACCAGGGCCAGGCCGGCAGCCAGGTTGACGGTGGTCGTCGTCTTGCCGACGCCGCCTTTCTGGTTGGCGATGCAGAAGATGCGCATGGAGCTAGATGGAGGCGGTCATTGGGTTGACAGGCGGATGCCGAAACCCACCAGAAAGATACCGGCCAGCTTTTCCAACGCCCGTGCCAGCCGGGGGTGCGCACGCACCTTGGCGCTGACGGCGTCGGCAAAGGCACACAGCGTCAACGCGTAGGCGGCGGTGATGACAGCGATGGTCACCGCCATGGCGGCAAAGGTGAGCACACCGCGGTGCTGTACAGGGTCGATGAACAGCGGGAAGAAGGCCATGTAGAAGACGATGGCCTTGGGGTTGAGCAGAGTGATCAGAAAAGCCTGGCGCGCATAGTGGCGTGGCCTGATGCGCACAGGCGAAGCCGAGCCTGGTTTGGCGAAGATGAGCCTGAGACCGATCCAGATCAGATAGGCTGCCCCGGCATACTGCACCAGGTGGAAAACCGTGGGGTTGGCGGCCAGCAGCGCCGCAACGCCAGCCACGGCCAGCCACATCAGCACCTGGTCACCCAGGATCACGCCCAGGGTGGCCGCCGCGCCGGCGCGAAAACCGCCCTTGCCGGTGGAAGTGAAGAGCGCAAACGTGCCGGGTCCGGGCAGGGCCAAGAACAGCAAGATCGTGGCGCAGAAGGCGCCGAAGTCGGCGATGCCGAGCATGGTGAAGTCCTGAGTGTGGAAGCGCCCGCTTCAGCGCGGTGCTGCGGTGTGCGGATGGGCTTGCCAGCGGGTGAGATCGAAGCCTTGTTGCACGAGGCGGGAGCGTATCTCAGTTTCGTCCGCGGGCAGCAGGCGTGGCGTGCGTGACAAGACCCAAAGGTATTCGCGCTGGGCCTCGCTGACGACGGCATAGTGGCCGTCGTCAGCGAGCTGCACCACCCAGTACGAACCCCAGATGGGCAGCCAGCGCAGCATGGCCGGCAAGAAGCTCACCTCCAGTTGTGCCGGCTCCAGTTGCGTGCCACGCAGCACCGACCCGTCAGGCCGGGCGACACCGGTGATGGCGTCGATGCTGCCGTCGGCACGCCGGCAGCGGTTGATCACCTCGACTCTGCCGCCTTCCAGCTGCCTGTAGGTAGCAGACGTGTCGGCCACACACTGGCTCTGGAAGCGGTTGGGAAACCATGCCACCTGATACCAGGTGCCCATGTAGTTGGGGACGTCCAGACTGGGTAGCGCTGTGACGGGGGCTTGCTGCGCGTGAGCGGGATACGGCAGCAGACATGCAGCCGTCAGCAGCGTGAAAATCAGCAGGTTAGGGGTCATGGCGGGGCCGGGTTGGGGGCGGGGAAGGGTGTGTTCTTGCGCATCCAGACCAGGCAACGGTGTGCTTCCAGTCCGGGCACGGTGAGCGGTTCCACGTGAAACACTGTCACGGCGGGCAACAGTTCGGCCATCTCAGCATCGGGCGCTTTGCCCTTCATGGCCATCCACACACCGACTGGCGCCAACAGCGTTTGCGTCAAGGCGGTGAAATCCAGCAGCGAAGCAAAGGCGCGGCATGTGATGACGTCAAAGGGTGCCGACGTCAGTTGTTCGACCCGGGCATGCACCGCATTCAGGTTGCGCAGGCTCAGCTGCCCGGCCACCTGGCGCACAAAGGCTGCCTTTTTTCCTACGCTGTCGACGCAGCTCACGTGAAGAGCCGGGAACATGATGGCCAGCACGACACCCGGCAGTCCACCGCCACTGCCCACATCCAACAGACGTCGGGTGCCCGAGCCGGGCGGGCACTCACGTTGCAGCGGCTTCACCACAGCCAGGCAGTCGGCCAGGTGCTGTGTCAACATCGCATCGCGCTCGCGCACCGATGTCAGGTTGTACGTGGCATTCCAGCGCTGCAGCAGGTCCAGGTACTGCAGCAAAGAATTTTCCTGATGCGGCGTGGGCGCCAGATGCAGCGCCGCGCAGATGCCAGCAACAGGGCTCACCGGTCAGGCGGCCTCGCCTGACACCGCACCCGTGGCAGAACCTTTGGATCGCCCCTTTTTCAGGTGCACCAGCAACAGCGAGATGGCAGCCGGCGTGACGCCAGAAATCCGGGAAGCTTGGCCCAGGGTAGAAGGGCGGTGGCGCTTCAACTTCTGCCGCACTTCAAAGGACAGCGCCGTCACGGCCGTGTAGTCCAGGGTTTCGGGAAGTTGCAGGTTTTCCAGCGTCGAAGCGCGTTCGACCTCTTCATTTTGTTTGTCGATGTAGCCGGCGTACTTGATGCTGATCTCAGCCTGCTCGATCACGGCGTCGGCCTCAGCCTGACCGAACTCAGCCCGCAATGTTTCACGTGAAACCGCACCGGGATGTCGAGCGATCTGCGCAGCCTCGCAAACCGCATCAAAGCTCACTCCGGGCCGCCGCATCAGGTCAGACAGCGCGTACTCGTGTTCCAGCGACTTGCCCAGCAGGCGCTCGGCGTCCGCCGCGGGCAGGGTAGCCGGCCGCACCCACGTCGCGCGCAAGCGCTGCAACTCGCGCTCCAGCCGTTCTCGCTTCAGGCAGAAAGCCGCCCAGCGGCGATCGTCCACCAGTCCCAGCCCCTGGCCGGCTTCGGTCAGACGCAGATCGGCGTTGTCTTCACGCAGTTGCAGGCGGTACTCGGCCCGACTAGTGAACATGCGGTAAGGCTCGGTCACGCCCTTCGTCACCAGATCGTCCACCAGCACGCCCAGGTAAGCCTGGTCGCGGCGGGGCAGCCACGCTGGCTGACCCTTCACCTGCAAGGCGGCATTGACACCCGCGTACAGCCCCTGCGCCGCTGCCTCTTCGTAACCCGTGGTGCCGTTGATCTGGCCAGCAAAGAACAAGCCGCCGATGGCTCGGGTTTCGAAGCTGGATCGCAACTCACGCGGGTCAAAGTAGTCGTACTCGATGGCATAGCCGGGTCGCAGGATGTGCGCCCGCTCCAGGCCCTGCATGGACTGCACGGCGGCGATCTGCACATCAAAGGGCAAGGAAGTGGAAATGCCGTTGGGATAAAACTCGTGCGTCGTCAGTCCTTCAGGCTCCAGAAAAATCTGGTGCGCGTCCTTGTCAGCGAAGCGGTTCACCTTGTCTTCAATGCTGGGGCAGTAACGCGGGCCCGCACCTTCGATGACACCCGTGAACATGGGGCTGCGATCGAAGCCGCTTTTGATGATCTCGTGTGTGCGGGGGTTGGTGTGTGTGATCCAGCAAGGCACTTGCCGCGGGTGCTGCGCGGCGCTGCCCAGAAAGCTGAACACAGGCACCGGGTGCAGATCACCGGGTTGTTCTTCCAGCCGCGAGAAGTCAATGGAGCGGCCATCGATGCGCGGCGGTGTGCCAGTTTTCAGCCGGCCCTGCGCCAGCTTCAGCTCTTTCAGCCGCGCCGACAGGCTGATGGCCGGCGGGTCACCCGCGCGACCGGCGCTGTAGCTCTGCAGCCCGACGTGGATGCGGCCGTCCAGGAACGTGCCGGCGGTCAGCACGACGGCCCGGGCGCGGAAGCGCACGCCCACCTGCGTGACGGCACCTACCACCCGGTCACCTTCCAGCATCAGGTCATCCACCGCCTGCTGGAACAGCCACAGGTTGGGTTGGTTCTCCAGGCGGTACCGGATGGCGGCCTTGTAAAGCACCCGGTCGGCCTGCGCCCGCGTGGCGCGCACGGCGGGCCCCTTGCTGCCGTTGAGGATGCGGAACTGGATGCCCGCTTCGTCGGTCGCCTCGGCCATCGCGCCACCCAGGGCGTCAATTTCCTTGACCAGATGCCCCTTGCCGATGCCGCCGATGCTGGGATTGCAGCTCATCTGCCCAAGCGTTTCGATGTTGTGCGTCAACAGCAGGGTGGTGCAGCCCATGCGGGCGGCGGCCAGCGCGGCTTCGGTGCCGGCATGACCACCGCCGACAACAATCACATCAAAGGTTTGCGGGTGCAGCATGGAGGTTGCGATTCTACGGAGTTGCACCTGCAGCCAGCGCTGGCAAGGCCTGAGCAGACCTGTCCCAACGCCTGTCCCACCAGCGGACGAAGAAGAAGTGCGCCACTGTGTTGACCAGGGACTCGACGTTGGTGATGGCGCCTGCTAACGCCACACTTCCAGGCAGCGTGTAGCTGACGCCGAAGGCAATGCCCAGGTGCGTGACACCAAAAGTTGCGGACTTCGTCATGACCCTCTCAAAAACGAATGATTCCTGTTCGCAATTGTCGTCGTCAGAGTCCTGACTGTGCATGGTTTTGTTTGACACCGGGGATAGCATCCGCGCATGGACTGTCGCCCAAGCTGCGGCGCGTGCTGCATCGCGCCGTCCATAACGTCTGCCATTCCCGGCATGCCCAGCGGCAAAGCGGCCGGTGTGCGCTGCATGCAGCTGGACGACGCTGAACGCTGCCTTCTTTTCGGCCGGCCCGAACGGCCTGCCGTGTGTGCTTCGCTGAGGCCGACGGCTGAGATGTGCGGCGACAGCCGTGCCCAGGCTCTCGTGTGGATCTCGCAGCTGGAAGTCAGCACCCAACCCGGCCAGCGCAGCTGAGGGCGGCGGCCGCCCGGCGGGCGCGAAAAAAAAGCGCCATCCCCGGGGGGACGGCGCCAAAGCACACGATCGCATGAGGGACGGCGGTCCGTGCGCCTAAAGAGCCAGGGTCATGATCACCAACACAACCCGGGCGCTGCACTGGCGCGGTCCACAAGGACCCGCCAGAGTTCATTGCACCACCAGCGGCGGCAAAGCGAACCTACAAACCCTTGTAGTTCGCACGCGCCGAAGCGGCTGCTGTAGCTCTTGATTTGAGACGGGCCACCGTCAGGCGGCTACGCCCGAATAGCTGATCGAGCCGACTTTCATCAGCTCGACAGGCCGCCCGCGCGGTGCGCGGTGGTCACCGGAGACGGCCAGCACCTCCACCGCAGATTGTTGCCAGGGCAGTTCGTGCAGGATGCGGTTGACGCAGACCAGCGACTTCAGCGCATCCAGCGTGCGGCCCCGCTTGTCAACGAAGCGCACGTTGGTGATCACCGAATTGGGATCGGCCAGAAGCAGCACGCCCGGGCGCAGCTCAACCCACTCCCAGGCCAGGCCGACATGGGCGCTGCCCACGTTGCCCACCCACACCGAATTGCCAGCCACCGGCTGCGAGCCGAGCCGATCTGCAGTGACACGTGTGCTCATGTGCAAGAACGTGGGCCACTGGCGCGTTGCCGGTGGCAAGAACCAATCAATAATTGGCCAAGATTTGATCATCCAAGATTGAAGACCCATTTCGCACCCCTTCGGCTGTTTGTGACTCGATCGTCGCCACGCGAGCGCTCTTGCGCAACCTACAAACCTTGATGGTTTACACAAGGCCAGGATGAGGTACCAGGACTACCAGGACGTCGGTGCATCACCAGACAAGGCGACTTTCGAAGAGCGCCTGCTTCAGGTCGCCCAGAAAATGGACTTCGGCATCGTCTGTGCTGCGTTGGCCGTGGACCAGCCCGGAGAGAAGCCCCTGTTCGTGATGATCGGCAACACGCCTCAGGCTTTTCTGGAGGCCTCGCGCAACTTCGAAAACGTGCAGCGCGACCCGGTGATGCGTCGGCTCAAGTCCACCAACAGGCCCTTTGTCTACGACCAGTCGCTTTACATCGAAGAAGACGCTGCCGACCTGTGGGAAGAGCAGGCACCCTATGGTTACCGCACGGGCATCTCGATGGCCCTGCACATGCCGGCCGGGCGCCACTTTCTACTGGGTGTGGACCGCGAATCGCCACTGCCTTCAGAAGACCAAGCGCTGACCCGCCTGATGGCCGACCTGCAACTGCTGGCCGTCTATGCACAAGAGACGGCAGTGCGCGTGCTGATGCCTGACGCCAAACCGCAGTCGCCCATGCCGCACCTGACGCAGCGCGAGCGCGAGGTGCTGCAGTGGACACGCGAGGGCAAATCCGCCTGGTCGGTGGGCCAGATCCTGTCCATGAGCGAACACACGGTGAACTACCACCTGCGCAATGCCATGCGCAAACTGGGCGTGTCCAGCAAGCACATCGCGATCTTGAAGGCACAGTCCCTGGGCCTGATCTAGGCCTGTCGCTGCCGCCTGTCACAATGGTGTGACCTTGTCAAGCTACAAAGGCACACGGCTACCAAACCCCCCTTTGTCTTGGTGAAATCAGGTTTGTGGCTTTTGAAAGCCGTTACCCCACCTGGAGATCACCATGACCTATTCCACAAACTCCTCTTTCCCCCGTGGCGGCTGGGGCGCAGTGCTGGACTGGCTGTTCGGCGCCTGAGCCGGGCCTGAAGCCAAAGCCTGGACTGATCCCGAGCGCTGGCGCGCTCATTTCAGCGCAGCACTCTTGAGGGTGCGCGCCACAAACACCACGGCCACTGCGGCCAGCACCACACAAACCGCAGTGGCCTGTGTCACGTCTGGCCAAGCCAGCACTTCGCCCTTGAGCACACGGCCCATCAGCGTGGTCTGAGCCAGGGCCGGCACCCACAGGTGCCAAGGTGCCGTGCCTTCCTGGTTGAACACCGTCACCAGCGGCAGCAGCGACACCACCAGCAGCACCACCGTGGCGTTGGCTTGTGCTTCCTTGAAGCTCTTGCAGCGGATCGCAATGGCCATCAGCACCGCCGCCAGGGCCCCCGCCAGCGGCAGCAACAAGGCGATGAAAACTGCCGCCTCGCCCACACCAAAACGGAACATCGCGGCCAGCGCCTCGCTGCGCAGCAGCCACTGCGCGGGCAGGAAACTCAGACACGACAGCACGGCGATCAACAGGGCGACGCTGGTCACCGCGCCCCATTTGCCCAGCACCAGCGCCATCCGCGGTGCCGGGTTCATCAGCAGCGGCTCCAGCGAGCCGCGCTCGCGTTCACCGGCCGTGGTGTCCAGCGCCGCGTTGAGTGCGCCGTAGAGCACTGCCATCAGCACGAAGAAGGGAACCATGGTGGCCAGCTGCGCGGCACGCGTGGCCGGGTCGGCCAGGTCGCGCTCTTGCACACGCACCGTCTCCAGCGCGGCCGGTGCCACACCGCGAACCGCAAGCCGCAGGGTGGCCTGTTCCTGGTTGAAGGCCCGCAGCAGGCGAAGCAACGGGCCGGTGCCCGTGTTCGCACGCTGGTTGGCGGCGCTGCTCACCACTTCCAGCAGGGGCGGTTCACCGCGCGCCAGGTCGGCTTCAAATGTGGCGGGCACCAGCAGCACAGGCTCGCCGAGCTTGTTGTCGCGCAGGGCCTGCTCGTAGTCGGCCGGTGCGGCGCGCACGGTGTAGGTCTGGCGCTGCAAGAAATTGTGCAGCGTGGGCGCGTGTTCGATGCCTACCACCACCAGTTCTCGCGCCTCGGCCCGCTTTTCGATGCCGGCCACCAGGTTGCTGATGAGCACCAGCACCAAAGGCCCGATGGCCACCGAACTGAGCAGCACCATCATCAGCGTGCGGCGGTCGCGCAGTGCGTCGATCAGTTCCTTCAGGTAGACGCTCCAGGCGGCGGCGATCATCGGGTGGCTCCTGTGGCCGGCCCGGCAACAGGTGTTGCATCGAAGGCCAGTTGAACGAAGGTGTCTTCGAAGTCGCTGCTGCCAGCCTGCGCCATCAGCTGCTGCACGCTGCCGCTGGCCACGGTGCGGCCCCGGGCCACCACCACCACGTGGTCACACAGGCGTTCCACCTCTTGCATGATGTGGGTCGAAAAAATGATGCACTTGCCCTGGTCATCACGAAGCCGGCGCAGGGCCTCGCGCAGCGCGCGGGTTGCCAGCACGTCCAGGCCATTGGTGGGTTCGTCCAGCACGATGTTGGCCGGGTCGTGCACCAGCGCCCGGGCCAGCGCGGTTTTCATCCGTTCACCCTGGCTGAAACCTTCGGTGCGGCGGTCCAACAGCGGTTTCATCTCCAGCACGGCAGCCAGCACATCGGCGCGGGCCGATGCGGCAGCGGTGCTCATGCCGTGCAGTCGGCCGAAGTAGACGATGTTCTCGCGCGCCGTCAGCCGCGGGTACAGGCCACGGGCGTCGCTGAGCATGCCCATGCGGGCCAGCGCCTGGCTGGGCTGCTGCGCCACGTCGATGCCATCCACGCGGATGCGGCCGGCATCGGGCTCGATCAGCGCTGCGGCCATGCGCAGCGTGCTCGTCTTGCCCGCGCCATTGGCGCCCAGCAAGCCGGTGATGGCACCGTTGGCCGCCGTGAAGTCCACACCCGCCACGGCGGGCACCACCCGTTGCTGGCGCCCACGCCCGACGGTGAAGGCCTTGAAGAGTTGCTGCACTTCGATCATGGCGCCACCCCCAGCCCTGGCGGCACAAACGCACCCGGGCGCGGCATGCCCTGGGCACAGCTGGCGTCCACCTGCAGCGCCAGTTCGTCGGTGTCGGCATCGATGAAGCGGAACAGCACGTCGCGCATGCAGGCCAGCCCCATCACGCCATGGCCGGCTTGCGGCACCACCACGTGGCGCGCCTTCGCTCCCAGCAACTTCGTGATGCGCTCACCGTGGCGTGGCGGTGTCACCGGGTCGGCGCCGCCCGACAGCACCAGCGTAGCCGACGGCGCCGTTGGCACCTGGTAGAAGGCCACCGGCACTTCGCCACGGGGCCACTGCGCGCACACCTGCTGGTACAGCGTGGACAGGCCACTGCCGAAGTCAGCACCCGGTGCATCGGTGCTTTGCGCCAGGCGCGGCAGGTCTTCTGCACACACCACCGAGTAGTGCATGCCTTCGCTCATGCGCCCGGCGCTGCGCGAACCCAGTGCAGAGGCCAGACCCATCAGCGGCTCGAACCGCCCGCGTGCGCCTTGGCTGATGGCCAGCGGCAAGGCAGAGGCCAGCACCGGCGCGTACAGCGGCGCGCGCACCAGGCCCAGCACCAGGTCACGGGTGATCGTCAGCTTCTCAGCCGCGCCCGTCAGCGGGTGCTGCACGGTCGCTTCCCGCGGCAGGCTGGCCAGCAACGACCGCCAGTCGGCCGCCAGCAATGGCCAGCGTCTGGCACAACCCGGCTCGGCCTGACAGGCCGCCAGGACCGCGTCGATGGCGGCCTGGGCGTCGGTGGACATCGCAGCGGGCATCACCATGTCGGGCGGCGCCACGCCGTCGATGACCAGACGCCGCACCGCGGCCGGGAACTGCCGCATGTATTCCAGCGCCGCGCGTGTGCCGTAGGAGCCGCCCACGACGTTGACCTGCGCCAGGCCCAAAGCCTGGCGCACGGCATCGGCGTCTTGCATGGCCACCGTGGTGGTGTAGTGGCGCAGGTCGCCGTGCGGCAGGGTCTTCAACTGCGCCATGCAGGCCAGCACACGTGCCACCTGCTGCGCCGTGTCGATGCTGTCGGCCATGGGCGCAGCCGGCGCCAGTTCGGGGCACAGCAGCGGTGCCGTGCGGCCGGTGCCACGCTGGTCGATCAGTACGACGTCGCGCCGATAGGCCAGGCGGGTCAGCATGCGGGACACGGGGCCGCCCAGGTCCATCGCACTCTGGCCAGGGCCGCCGGCAAAAAACAGCACCGGGTCGGGCTTGCGGTTGCGCGCCAGCGCGGGCAGCACGGCGTAGTGCACGTCGATGCGGGTACCCGTGGGCTGAGCGGGGTCCAGCGGCCGGCTCAGCACGCCGCACAGCGCGTCGTGCTCCACGCCCAGCAGGCGGCAGGGTTTGAGACCGGGCCGGGTCTCGGCCGCCAGGCCGGGGCCTGCGACAAGGGCCATGGCGGCCGCAGCAAGGCCAAAGACGAAGAGAGGTTTCATGGCCGCGATTCTGGCCGGCAGCCAACGGCAGCGCCGCCGACAGCGGGCCGTTGGTCAGCCGGGCTGCATGAACGGCAGCGGCGGCGGATGAGGCGCCAGAGCCGCTCAGGCCAGCAGGCGCTTCAACTCGCCGCTGTCGATCAGACGCCCCAGATCGTCAGCACCGCCCACCAGCGCGCCCTTGACAAAAACCATCGGCATCGTCGGCCATCCGGTCCACATCTTCAGCGCATTGCGCCGGCGCCATTCGCTGAGGTAACCGCCGTATTCGAGGTAGGAATGGGCAACACCGGCCGCATCCAACGCCTTGCGTGCCTTGCGACAAAAAGGGTTCTGGCGCATGCCAACCACGACGACCGCGTGGTCGGCCATGGCCGACTGAACCTCTTTGACGATCTCTTGCTGGTAGGACGCCACGCGCTCGCGCACGGCGGGGTGGATGTGGCTTTCGTCGAGAACGGGGCGAGGCATGGTGAACTCCAGTTTTGGCGCAGTATGGGTCAGCGCCAGCACAAGACCCCAGAATTCCGCCACCTGCCCACATCCAACCCATGAGCGAACTCGGCCCCTCACCCCTGACCAGCGGCAACGAACTGCCGGTGGCCGCCGCGCGCGCAGCCATCGCCAGTGCCTTGCGGCCTGTCACGGGCACCGAGACCGTGGCGCTGCGCGACGCGCTGTCGCGTGTGCTGTCATCCGACGTGGTGTCACCCATCGCGGTGCCGGCCAACGACAACTCGGCGATGGACGGCTACGCCCTGCGCGGCGCCAATCTGCTGGCCGACCAGCCCACCGCGCTGCGCGCCCTGCCCGGGGCCGTGTTTGCAGGCGCTGCCGATGGCGGCACCCTGGGCGCGGGCGAGTGTGTGCGCATCATGACTGGCGCCGTGATGCCGTTGGGCGCGGACACCGTCGTGCCCATCGAGCTGTGCCTGGTTGACGGTCAGCTGGTGACGTTGCAAGCCGGTGTACTGCGCGCCGGCGACAACCGCCGCCAACGCGGCGAAGACCTGGCCCTGGGTGGTGTGGCGCTGGCCGCTGGCCGCGTCTTGCGGCCGGCGGACCTGGGCCTGCTGGCCTCACTGGGCTTGAGCACCGCCACCGTGCGGCGCCGCTTGCGCGTGGCGCTGTTTTCCACCGGCGACGAACTGTGCACACCCGGCCAGCCACTGGGCCCGGGCCAGATCTACGACAGCAACCGCTACAGCCTGCTGGGTGCACTGCACCGCCTGGGCATAGACGTGTTGGACCTGGGCCTGGTGCCGGACGACCCCGTCCAGCTGCAATCCGCCATCGACCGCGCCATCGCAGAAGCCGACGCCGTGGTGACCAGCGGTGGCGTGAGCATGGGCGACGCCGACTACATCCGCGAGCTGCTGGCCAAACGCGGCGAAGTGGCGTTCTGGCAAGTGGCCATGCGGCCCGGACGGCACTTTGCATTCGGGCCGCTGCACGGTGAAGCCGGCAAGACCGCTTACCTGTTCGCCCTGCCCGGCAACCCGGTGGCCGCGCTCGTCACCTTCTACGCCTTTGTGCACGATGCCTTGCTCACACTGGCGGGCGCCACACCAGCCGCTCTACCGCGCCTGACGGTCAAAAGCGCCGTCGCCATCCGCAAGCGGCCTGGACGCACTGAATTTCAGCGTGCAATCGTCAGCCAGGCGGCCGGCGGCGGCTGGCAGGCGCGCACCACTGGCGCACAAGGTGCCGGCATCCTGAGCAGCATGAGCCAGGCCAACGCACTGCTGGTGCTGGGCCACGAGCAGGGTTCGGTGGCGGCTGGTGAAGATGTCGAGGTCTGGCTCTTCGACGGGTTGGTGTAGTTCACGCGACCACCCCGAGCGATCCATCGGAGGGCGCCAGATGAGTGACTTTGGCACTGAAGCCGCGACAACGACTCAGCGATGGTCAAGCCACGGGTCATCGTCGGCCCGTGCACAGGTTGATGCGAGCAGCCACCTGAGGCGCCAGAGCGCTTGCAATCGGCGAGGCTGTGTGTCGGGTCACGCTCGGCGAGCGGCCGGTCAAGCCCGACGGGCGGGTGCCGGCAAGCGACCCCTATGCAGTCGGCTACCATTTTCGGCATGGCCGACCGCTGTACCTTCAAAACTGACATTGGCGAACACTCACTCGCCGCGACGAAATCTTGGAAGCCGCTGTTCGACGAGTTTTGACGCCGCTGGGCATAACTTGCCGTCTGAGCGACTGCTGGTGGATGGTTCGAACTGGCGCAGCCGACCAAGAGGAGATGGCCATTCGGCCGACCTGGCTGGCGCACGGGCGTCGTATGGCTGCGCCAAGGGACTGGGCGAAATCAGCCTTCGAAGCGAGCGATGCCCTATTCGCCTGAACGAAACTACTTCAGCGCACGAAGAAAGGCCAGAAAAGCACACTCGCTCGTGGTCAGCCCGGCCTTGCGTTTGGCCTGCGCTGCCTTCCACGCCTCTGGCATGGTTTTGGTCTTAATCAGCAGCGCCAGCACTTCAGGGTGAACACAAGACTTGCGGCACACCGCCACGGTGTTGCCAAACTGCATGCCGCTTCTGCAACGTGGTCAGGCCATACGGCTTGTTGGTGCGAGCGTTTTCGTCGTTGCCCACCCGGACCATGGTGGTGTCGAGCAGCCGCACAAGCGCCTCCTTCACGGCGGTGTGGTTGACAGGGGCACCCACAGGCTGCGCCAGATTACGCGTGACTGCGGCGCGAATGCGTGGCAGCGCAGCGCCGAACGCAGCCATGCGGTCGAATTTGGTTTCGTCGCGAGCAGCCCGCCAGTCGGGGTGGTGCAGATACTGTTTTCGGCCCCGCGCATCTCGTCCGGTGGCTTGCAGATGCCATTGGGGCGACGGGCAAATCCAGACGTCGCGGTAGGCCGGGGGAATTGCCAGCTTGGCCAGGCGTTCACGTTCAGCCAGACCAGATACGGCTTGCCCGTTGTCGTTGCGGTACGAGAAGCCCTTGCCGCGCGCGCGGCAGCGAATACCTGGGATGTCGTCCCTGCTGTGGCGCAGTCCGGTCGGCGTGGCGGCCATCGCGGGTACGTTGGTCGACATCGAAAATGCGCAGCTTGAAGCAAACTGGAACCGCTGGGCGCGGTTCGCGCCATAGTCCTACGGCGCTTCTGGCACTTTGATATCTGAGCAGAGGCCGCCTGCGGACGTACTATTGATTCTGTGGCTGCGCGTACCTCAGATCAAGCAATTGCACTCGGTACCCATTCGCAGACCGAGAAGAAGGCCGCCAGATGACTACCGCCAAGCCCGGCCTGTATGCCAACATCCGCGCGAAAAAAAAGCGCATTGCCCACGGCAGCAAAGAGCACATGCGCAAACCCTCAGAGCCGGGTGCACCCAGCACCGAGGACTTTGAGAAGTCCGAGAAGACCGCCAAGTCCAAGAAAACCAACAAGTAATGTTCACGATCGGCTGCGAATACACACGGGGTGAGATTCATGCACAACTCGGCGGCAGCATCGTGTCGTGCTTGCCCACCCGCAACGGCGCCATCGTCGCCGCTTGCCTGAGCAAAGCGTTCAGTCCACGGGCGCCTGAAGTCGTACTTTGTGGCCGAGGCGCACGCACAAGTTCTGTCAGTGGACAGTTCGCGCGTCAGCAAGTCGCGATCCCCGTGTTCTTGAAGAGCGCATCAAGTCGGTGGCAGTACCAAGGCCATTTCGCGGTTGCTCAATTCTTTAGCTCAGGCCCCGAGTTCGAAAGCTACATCGTTGGCTCCGGTCGTTCAGTCGCAAGCGTTTCCCACGTTGTCGTGCTCAAGCGGTCGGAGTAGGTCGCTACACGCCTGTCATTGCCCGCCGGCCAGCAGCCACGAGCAGGACATCTGGCAAGACCGCTACCGTTCCACTGTCGACCTCGAGCACCACCTGCTCGTCAACGCCACACCCATCGTCAAGTTCCTCCTGCATCTGTCGCAAGAGGGGCAGCGCAAGCGCTTCATCCAGCGCTTTGACGACCCGCGGAAGAACTGGAAGTTCAAAGCCGCAGCCATCCGGGAGCGCAAGTTCTGGCCCCAGTACATGGCCGCCCATCAAGCGTGCCTGGATGCAACGAGCACCGCTGAATCGCCCTGGTACATGGCGCCCGCAGACGACAGGAACAACACGCGCTTGATCTTGTCGCAGATCGTGCTCGACACCCTCGAGTCGCTGTAGCTGCAACACCCGATTGCCAGCCCCAGCGCGCGCAAGGGAACTGAATGCGATACGCGACAAGCTGACGCGGTTGCGGAGGCCACGTCGCTGGGCATCGGTGGTGTCTGCGCCGCTGCTCACCGTGCGGTGTGTCGAAGACGGCCCTGCCAAATTGAGATTCTTCATGCAGCTGATTGGGTACGCCAACACACTGACGAAAGCACGGGAAAAGCGCAGGGTAGCCAGGCCGCCGAACCGAGCTTGCCCTATCGCAGGCAAATCGGCATTACCAAGCCAGGACGCCCCATGACCACACCCGCCAAGCAAATGCCCCTTAACGGCGCCGTGAGCCCACTTGATAGCGGATCGGCCCGTTCAAAGCCGAAGCAAGCTGTTGGCTTGCTTGTTTGGCTTGCCATCAGTTTTGTGGCCTCTGGCATTGGTGCCGTGGCGTCGATACGCGCCGCTCCTTTCTATGGGCAGCTGGTTCAGCCCGGTTGGGCACCGCCGTCCTCAGTCTTCGGACCGGTCTGGACCATCCTGTACGCGTTGATGGGCATCGCTGCCTGGTTGGTCTGGCGCGCCGACAGCTTGCGCGTCACCCGAGCAGCACTGTCCTTGTTTCTGCTGCAGCTGGCGGTGAACGCCCTGTGGACATGGCTGTTCTTTGCGTGGAGCCAGGGCGCTCTGGCATTCGCCAACATCGTGCTGCTTTGGGTTCTTGTCGTTGCAACAGCGGTATCTTTCTGGCGCATAAGCCCCCTGGCAGGCGGGCTCCTCATTCCGTATCTGCTGTGGATCAGTTTTGCCGCTGCACTCAACTTTTCTATCTGGCAACTCAATCCGCAAGTTCTGGGGTGAGCCGTCGCGCAAAGTCAGCTGAATGGCGCACTGATGGAACGGTTCGAATACAACCGTTACGGTAGCCCGGAACTGGTGCTTCTTGCAGCCTTCACGCTGCCGGAACCTCGGCGGGGCGGCAAACTCTTCGACGTCGCACCGACAAAGTGGAAGTTTTTGAAGGCACTTGTATCGCGCTCCGGAAAGGTCGACCTCGCAAAGGTGAATGCCGACAATCTGCAGGCCGTGGTTGACATCGCGGCGGCCGGCAAGCTTGCGACTCCTGTCGTTCAAGCCGTCTTCCTGGCGTAGGCTCCAGCGCTGCTGGCGTCGTCGGAGCAAGACAAACGCCTGAACGGTAAAGCCGCTATTGCCTTTCCTGATGGTCCATGAGGCGCGTCGCCCCTGTCAACGAGCCCGAATTGCGCCGCTCTGAGCTCGAACGTGACAGCCCACGACTTGTTGCCGCGTCCAGCCAATGACCCCACATTGAACCGCTTGGCCGCTATGTGCGCTGCCATACGGACTTATTGCAGCGCGGCACCCACCATCGCGACTTGCTGGTGCATTCCACCGGCATCGGGCCCCGCCTGACATCCTGCCGAGCAGGCCGTCTAAACCAGGACACCGATTTGCACAACATCATCGACACAGCCGCCGCCGCCGGCAATTTCAAAACTTTGGCTGCTGCCTTGACTGCCGCCGGCTTGGTGGAGACGCTCAAGGGCACTGGCCCCTTCACTGTGCTTGCGCCCACCGACGAGGCCTTCGCCAATCTGCCTGCCGGCACCGTGGACGCGCTGCTCAAGGACGTGCCCAAGCTCAAGGGCATCCTCACCTACCACGTGGTCAGCGGGAAGGTAATGGCCTCCGCTGTGATGAAGATGGACGGCAAGTCGGCCAAGACGGCCAAGACGGTCAACGGCGCCGAATTGAAGATCGGCACGCAAGGCGGTGTGAAGCTCAACGGCACCGTGCACGTCACCAAGACCGACATCGACTGCAGCAATGGCGTGATCCACGTGGTCGATGCGGTGCTGATGCCGCCGGCCTGACCCCAACAATTCCATCAACCGCTCCGGCGCTGTCCAGCACTGGGCACCACAGCCTTCTATCGAAAGAACCTCATGAAGAAGCACTTCCTCGCTGTTACCGCCCTCGCGCTGGCCGCGCTGGCCGCGCTGTCGGCACAAGCTGCAGACATCGTCGATACGGCCGTGGCTGCGGGCAATTTCAAGACCCTGGTGACGGCGCTCAAGGCGGCTGGATTGGTCGACACGCTCAAGGGCAAGGGGCCGTTTCCGGTCTTTGCGCCCACCGAAGACGCCTTTGCCAAGATTCCGAAAGCGGACCTGGATGCGCTGCTGGCCAACAAGGCCAAGTTGAAGTCGGTGCTGACGTACCACGTGGTGCCTGGCAAGGTCATGTCCACTGACAACAAGCCTGGAAAGGTGAAGACTGTGGAGGGCGCGCAATTGACGCTTGCCACCACGGGCGGCGTGAGGGTCAACAACGCCAAGGTGGTGGCAGCAGACGTGGCCGCAGACAACGGTGTCATCCACGCCATCGATACGGTACTCATGCCCAAATAACAACGGCTGAGCCGACTTGATACCGCCACCGATGGCCTGAGCGTTAACGACGGACCACGCAAATGCTGGCACTGGACCCCTTGCTGCCGATGGCCTTTCTGGCTGTCGGCGCCTGGCTGGCGAGCCTGGCCAAGAACGACGTCAGCATCGCCGACAGCCTGTGGCCCTTGTTCATCCTGCTGGCCACGACAACCTATGCCATCGCCGCGCCGCAGTCCGGCCCGCGCACCGTCGTCGTGGTGACGTTGGTAGCCATCTGGGCGTTGCGCTTGGCGGCCCACATCACCTGGCGCAGCTGGGGCGAGCCCGAGGACCGCCGCTACAAAGCCATGCGCGCTCGCAACGAGCCTCACTTCCGCTGGAAAAGCCTGGGGCTGGTGTTCGGCTTGCAGGCCACGCTGGCTTGGGTTGTTTCCTTGTCCGCGCTTGCCGCCGTGATCAACCCGCAGCCGTGGAACTGGATCGACACCGTCGGCGTTTGCTTGGTTGTTTTCGGCGCCGCGTTTGAAGCTGTGGCCGACCTGCAATTGGCCCGTTTCAAAGCCGACCCTGCCCACCGAGGGCAGGTCATGGACCGTGGTCTGTGGCGTACTTCCCGCCACCCCAACTACTTCGGTGAATTCTGCGTTTGGTGGGGCATCTACCTGATCGCCTGGTCGACGCAAGCCTGGTGGGCGATTGCCTCGCCTGTGCTGATGACGGTTCTGCTGCTCAAGGTCTCGGGCGTGGCGCTGCTGGAACACGACATCACTGCGCGGCGACCGGGCTACCGCGAATACATCGCGCGCACCAACGCCTTCTTCCCTGGCCGGGTGAGGCAGACCCAAAATTGATGCCTGCGCCCGAGACCGCCTCGCAAGCGAACGACGCGACCAGACCTGGGCTGCGCAGCGCAGCGCAACACCGCCGGCCAATGTGCATGGCGCGGCAGGTCAGGCGTTCCACAGTACCACGCAGACAAGGAGTCCACGATGCCGGTCATCAGCACGTTCCATAACCCACGCCCCGAAACCAGCGCCTGGCGGGCGCCTCGGTCGCGTGAGAAACACGAGCCTGCTGACAAAGTGGGCCTTGGCTGCGAGTGCCGTCACAACCGGACCGATTGCCTGGCGGACTACTCGGCATGCGGCGGCGTTGCCACCGGAAACGACGTGGCCGAGCGTTTGCGGGTCACGGTCAGACAGCCCCTGTCTGTGCTTGCGCGCTGGATCGTGGATCGGCATGTGATCACCTTCGCGTGCGGTGCAAGGCCGATGCTGCCCCTCTTTCAGTTCGACTTCAACCAGGGGTGTGTGCGCGGCGGCGCCGCAGCGGTTTTATCTGAACTGACAGCAGTGATGAGCGATGACGAAGTCGCGCGTTGGTTCTCTCTACCGAACACCTGGTTGAACGGTTCTGTTCCAGCCCAGACGCTGTTGATCGACGTTCCAGGCGTGGTGGCCGCAGCGCGAGCAGACCGCTTCGTGGCCAAGGGCCGAGGGCCACAGACCCGCCGATGCTGACCTGCATCGACGGCCACCTTCTATCAACCAAATCGAAGCAGGATCAATACAACATGCTCAACTACGTCGCTGCCTACGGTGCCACTGCGGTGGTGATGCTGGCCCTGGATGTCGTCTGGCTCGGTTTCGTCGCCAAGTCCTTCTATCGCGACGGCATCGGGCATTTGATGGCAGACCCACCCAACCTGGTGGCCGGCGGTGTCTTCTACCTGCTGTACCCGCTCGGCGTATTGCTGTTTGCCATTGCACCCACAGCATGGTCCGGGGGCCTTGTAGCGCCGGCAGAAGTGCCCTGGTCGCGCGCGGTGTTGGCCGGCGCGCTGTTCGGCTTCTTTGCCTACGCCACCTACGACCTCAGCAACCTGGCCACGCTGCGGGCCTGGCCAGTGCGTCTGGCCCTGGTTGATATCGCCTGGGGCACAGCACTCACCGCCGCCGCTGCCGCAGCAGGACGCTGGACGCTGGGGCGCATGGCATGAGGCGCGCCAAGGCTCCAGCCTGAGCCGGCCGAGGCGCCAGCCGCATCAGGTTTGGCACTGCCGCTGCCGGCGCCATGACCGGCCCTGGCTTCGATACAACTCGGTGGTTCAGCGCCCAGACCCCGACGCGCAAAGCGCGAAGCATTTGGCCTTCGATTGCACGCGCTTGCATCGGCGACTTCGCGGTGCTGTGCATCCCCACATACCTGGCGCATTGCCGTTGGACAAGCATCTTTGCGGCGGGTCAGGCGATGTGCAAGACAGCATTGCCTGAGAAGCGACTGTCTTTCTGATCGGCCAGAACGCTTGTTCAGAACAAATTCAAAAGGGAACCTTCGTGTTCGAAATCAAAGACGACAAGACCAACACCC
>JBBRCN010000010.1:0-74516 GCA_038204775.1 Burkholderiales bacterium
GTGAAGCTGATCAACCCGATCGCGATGGAAGAAGGCCTGCGCTTTGCCATCCGTGAAGGCGGCCGCACCGTCGGCGCCGGCGTCGTGGCCAAGATCATCGAATGACATGTGAGCCCTGGCTGCGCTGAAGCGCGGCCACCCGCAAGGGGTTGGTCTCATTAACCTACGACTGAGGTACTTACATGTCTGCCAAACAAAAGATCCGCATCCGCCTGAAGGCCTTCGACTACAAGTTGATCGACCAGTCGGCCCTGGAAATCGTTGAAACCGCCAAGCGCACGGGCGCCATCGTCAAGGGCCCCGTGCCCTTGCCGACACGCATGCAGCGTTTCGACATCCTGCGTTCGCCGCACGTCAACAAGACCAGCCGCGACCAGTTTGAAATCCGCACGCACCAGCGCCTGATGGACATCATCGACCCCACCGACAAAACCGTGGACGCGCTGATGAAGCTCGATTTACCAGCAGGCGTGGACGTCGAGATCAAGTTGCAGTAAACTCGCGGGCTTCCCTCAGCTCGCTGAGGAGATCCGAATTGACCACGGGCAGCCACTGCGAGGTGGAAGTCCAGGTCAGCCGCCCCGGCCAATCGATGTCGGGATCGTGAACAAGGCATCCGCTTCGTCGGGTGCTGGAGAAAACCATGAGCATGAGCGAACAGCTCGGCTTGCTGGGCCGCAAGGTGGGCATGATGCGCATCTTCACGGACGATGGCGATGCCATCCCCGTGACGGTGCTGGACGTGTCCAACAACCGCGTCACGCAAGTCAAGACCTCGGCCACCGACGGGTACAACGCCCTGCAGGTGGCTTTCGGTGCGCGCAAAGCCAGCCGTGTCACCAAGCCTGAAGCCGGGCACCTGGCCAAGGCCGGTGTCGAAGCCGGCACGGTGCTGAAGGAATTCCGCGTCACCGCAGAAGTTGCCGGCCAGTACACGGCAGGTGCCGTGGTGGCCCCGGGCAGCCTCTTTGCGGCCGGCCAGAAGGTGGACGTGCAGGGCACATCCATCGGCAAGGGCTTCGCGGGCACCATCAAGCGCCACAACTTCAAGTCACAGCGCGCGTCGCACGGCAACAGCCGTTCGCACAACGTGCCGGGCTCGATCTCGATGGCGCAGGACCCGGGCCGTGTGTTCCCGGGCAAGAAGATGACCGGTCACATGGGCGACGAAACCGTCACCACGCAGAACCTGGACGTCATCCGCATCGACGAAGCACGCTCGCTTTTGCTGGTTCGCGGTGCCGTGCCGGGCAGCAAAAACGGCCACGTGGTCGTGCGCCCGGCCATCAAGGCCCGCGCCGCCAAGCCGTCCGTTGCCGCAGCACCTGCGAAGGGAGCCAAGTGATGCAACTCGAGCTCCTGAACGACCAAGGCCAGGCCACCAGCAAGGTGGACGCCCCCGATACCGTGTTTGCACGCGACTACAACGAAGCCCTGGTGCACCAGGTGGTCGTGGCCTTCCAGGCCAACGCCCGACAAGGCACCCGCGCCCAACTGGACCGCGGTGAAGTCAAACATTCCACCAAGAAGCCGTTCCGCCAGAAGGGCACCGGCCGCGCTCGCGCCGGCATGACCAGCAGCCCGCTGTGGCGTGGCGGCGGTCGCATCTTCCCGAACCGGCCCGACGAGAACTTCTCGCAGAAGGTCAACAAGAAGATGTACCGCGCCGGCATGGCGTCCATCCTGTCGCAGCTGGCCCGGGACGGCCGTCTGGCGGTGGTGGACTCGATGACCATCGAGGCGCCCAAGACCAAGTTGCTGGCCGCCAAGTTCAAGGCCATGGGCCTGGGCACGGACACCAAGAACTCGGTGCTGGTGATTGCCGACCAGATCGACGACAACATCCTGCTGGCTTCGCGCAACCTGGCCAACGTGCTGGTGGTCGAGCCGCGTTACGCCGATCCACTGGCCCTGGTCTTCTACAAGAAGGTGCTGGTGACCAAGGGCGCGATCGAGCAGCTCAAGGAGATGTTCGCATGAGCACGCAGAGCCGCCTCAAGGGCGATTTCCCCCTCGGGGGGACGGCGCGCAGCGTCAAGGGGGCAACATGAGCCGCATCAATCCGACGACCGCCGAACGCAAGTTCGACGAAGGGCGCCTGAGCCAGGTGCTGGTGGCCCCGATCATTTCGGAAAAGGCCACGCGCATCGGCGAGAAGCAGAACCAGGTTCTGTTCAAGGTGCTGCGCGACGCCACCAAGCCCGAAATCAAGGCTGCGGTGGAGCTGATGTTCAAGGTCGAAGTGGCCGCTGTCAGCACGTCGATTCAGAAGGGCAAGGTCAAGCGCTTCGGGCGTGCCATCGGCCGCCGCGACCACGTCAAGAAGGCGTTTGTGTCGTTGAAGCCAGGCCAGGAGCTCAATTTCTCCGGGGAGGCCGCTTAAATGGCTATCGTCAAGGTCAAGCCCACATCGCCAGGCCGTCGCGCCGTGGTGAAGGTGGTGCACAAGCACCTGCACAAGGGGGCGCCTGAGGCCTCGCTGCTCGAGCCGCAGAAGCAGAAGTCCGGCCGCAACAACAACGGCCACATCACCATGCGCCACAAGGGCGGTGGTCACAAGCACCACTACCGGGTGGTGGACTTCCTGCGCAACAAGGACGGCATCCCGGCAAAGGTCGAGCGCATCGAGTACGACCCCAACCGCACCGCTCACATCGCGCTGCTGTGTTATGCCGACGGCGAGCGGCGCTACATCATCGCCCCGCGCGGTGTGGATGCGGGCGCCACGCTCTTGTCGGGTGCCGAGGCTCCCATCAAGGCCGGCAACACGCTGCCCATCCGCAACATCCCTGTCGGCTCCATCATCCACTGCGTGGAAATGATGCCGGGCAAGGGTGCGCAGATCTGCCGCTCGGCAGGCACCAGCGTCACGCTGATGGCTCGCGAAGGCATCTACGCCCAGGTGCGCCTGCGTTCGGGTGAAGTGCGCAAGATCCACATCGACTGCCGCGCCACCATCGGTGAGGTCAGCAACGAAGAGCACAGCCTGCGCCAGTACGGCAAGGCCGGCGCCATCCGCTGGAAGGGCATCCGCCCGACCGTTCGTGGCGTGGCCATGAACCCGGTGGACCACCCGCACGGCGGCGGCGAAGGCCGCACCGGCGAAGGCAAGCCGCAGGTGTCGCCGTGGAACACCCTGACCAAGGGCTACCGCACCCGCAACAACAAGCGCACGCAGACGATGATCGTCTCGCGGCGCAAGAAGTAGGCCTGAGGGAAAGCAACCATGACGCGTTCACTCAAAAAAGGTCCCTTCGTGGACCACCACCTGATGGCCAAGGTCGAGAAAGCCTCTGCCATCAAGGACAAGAAGCCGATCAAGACCTGGTCGCGCCGCAGCACCATCCTGCCCGAGTTCATCGGGCTGACGGTGGCCGTGCACAACGGCAAGCAGCACGTGCCCGTGTACGTGACCGACCAGATGGTCGGCCACAAGCTTGGCGAATTTGCACTCACCCGCTTGTTCAAGGGTCACCCCGCGGACAAGAAGGCGAAAAAGTAAGGAGCCGCTGCGATGGAAACCAAAGCAATCGCCCGTGGTGTGCGCCTGTCTTCGGACAAGGGCCGCCTGGTGGCCGACATGATCCGCGGCAAGAAAGTGGATCAGGCCATCAACATCCTGAACTTCACGCAGAAGAAGGCCGCCGGCATCATCAAGAAGGTCGTCGAGTCTGCCGTGGCCAATGCCGAGCACAACGACGGCGCCGACATCGACGAGCTGAAGATCACCTCGATCTACGTCGAGCAGGGTGCTGTGCTGAAGCGCTTTTCCGCACGGGCCAAGGGCCGCGGTGCGCGCATCAGCAAGGGCACCTGCCACATCTACGTCACGGTCGGCAACTAAGCGTCGGGAACCGAGGAAAACATATGGGACAGAAGATCCACCCGACCGGCTTCCGCCTCGCGGTCACCCGCGCCTGGCAAAGCCGCTGGTTCGCGACCAAGGCCAACTTCGCCACCATGCTGGCCGAAGACCTGAAGGTGCGCGAGTACCTCAGGACGAAGCTCAAGAGCGCCGCCGTTTCGCGCATCCTGATCGAGCGCCCCGCCAAGAACGCGCGCATCACCATCTTCTCGGCACGTCCGGGTGTGGTGATCGGCAAGAAGGGCGAGGACATCGAGAACCTGAAGGCCGAACTGGGCCGCCGCCTGGGCGTGCCGGTCGCTGTCAACATCGAAGAAATCCGCAAGCCCGAAGTTGATGCGCAGTTGATCGCCGACAGCATCACCCAGCAGCTCGAGAAGCGCATCATGTTCCGCCGCGCCATGAAGCGCGCGATGCAAAACGCCATGCGCCTGGGTGCCCTGGGCATCAAGATCATGTCGTCGGGCCGCCTGAACGGCATCGAAATCGCACGTTGCGAGTGGTACCGCGAAGGCCGCGTGCCGCTCCACACCCTGCGTGCCGACATCGATTACGGTTTCAGCGAAGCCAAGACCACTTACGGCGTCATCGGCGTCAAGGTCTGGGTCTATCGCGGTGACCGCCTGGCCAACGGCGATGCGCCTCAGCTGGCCAAGACCGAAGGTGACAACGACCGCCGCGACCGCCGTGGCCCGCGTCCCGACGGCCGCCCCGGTGCACCCCCCGGCCGCGGCCGCCCGGGTGCTGACCGTGCGCCCGCACTGCGTGGCGAGGTGACCAATCCGGCTTCTGCCGCACCGGCCTCACCTGCCGGCGACGGACCCAAAGGGCCCGCTGTCAAGCGCGTGCGCCGTGCCACGCCCGCTGCCGCGGCCACGCCGCCGGCTGGCGAGACCAAAGGAGAATAACGATGCTGCAACCTGCACGTCGCAAGTTCCGCAAGGAACACAAGGGCCGCAACACCGGCATCGCCACGCGTGGCGCGGCCGTGTCGTTCGGCGACTTCGGCCTCAAGGCCACCGAGCGCGGCCGCATCACGGCGCGCCAGATCGAAGCCGCTCGCCGGGCCATCAGCCGCCATATCAAGCGCGGTGGTCGCATTTTCATCCGCATCTTCCCGGACAAGCCGATTTCGCAAAAGCCGGCTGAAGTGCGCATGGGCAACGGCAAGGGCAACCCCGAGTACTACGTGGCTGAAATCCAGCCGGGCAAGGTGCTGTATGAACTGAACGGCGTGCCCGAGCAGTTGGCACGCGAAGCCTTCCTGCTGGCCTCTGCCAAGCTGCCGTTGCGCTGCACGTTCGTCGCACGCCAGGTCGGCACCTGAAGGACACCGTCATGAAGACATCAGAACTGCGCACCAAGGACATCGCCGCGCTGGAAAAGGAAGTCTCCGACTTGCTCAAGGCCCATTTCGGCCTGCGCATGCAGAAGGCGACCCAGCAACTCACCAACCACACGCAACTGGGCAACACCCGCCGTGACGTGGCGCGTGTGAAGACCATCATTGCCCAGAAGAGGCGCGAGCAAGCCAAACAAGGGGCCGTCAAATGAGCGAAGCACAAACCGCTACGGCAGCAGCGCCGGTTGTCAAGAACACGCGCACCCTGGTGGGCCGCGTGGTCAGCGACAAGCGTGCCAAGACCGTGACCGTGCTGGTCGAGCGCCGCACCGCGCACGAGCTCTACGGCAAGATCGTCGCCAAGTCGAGCAAGTACCACGCTCACGACGAAAAGGGCGAGTTCAAGATGGGTGACCTGGTCGAGATCGCCGAAGGGCGCCCGATCAGCAAAACCAAGAGCTGGACCGTGACACGCCTGGTCGAAAAGGCCAAGCTGGTCTGACCTGGGTTGGCGGGGCAAAGACCCCAGTTTCATCACCGACGACCGGTTGCTGGAAACTCCAGAGCCGGTCGTTCTTGTTGACACGATCACATTCACACCGCAGGAGAGAATCGCCATGTTGAAGGTTGGAGACAAGCTGCCCGCAGGCACGCTGCAGGAATTCATCGAGGTGGAAGGCAACGGCTGCTCGCTGGGACCGAACACCTTCAAGGTGGAAGAGATCGCTGCCGGCAAGAAGATTGCCGTCTTCGGGCTGCCCGGTGCCTACACGCCCACCTGTTCGGCCAAACATGTGCCGGGCTACCTGGAGCACGCCGAGGCGCTGAAGGCCGCAGGTGTGGACGAGATCTGGTGCGTCTCGGTCAACGACGCTTTTGTCATGGGTGCCTGGGGCCGTGACCAGAAGACGGCGGGCAAGGTGCGCATGATGGCCGACGGCAGCGCTGCCTTCTCGCAAGCCACCGGTCTGACGCTGGACCTGACGGCGCGTGGCATGGGCCTGCGGTCCAACCGCTATTCGATGCTGGTGGTCGACGGTGTGGTCAAGGCGCTGAACATCGAAGCGCCAGGCAAGTTCGACGTCAGCGACGCCGGCACGATGCTGAAGCAAGCCAAGGACGTGCTCGCCTGAAAGATAGTGGGCCAGACCCTTGACGGGGTCTGGCTCTTTCTGCCATACTCCAAGGCTTCGCCCACTGGGCATCTGCGGCGTTCGTCGCAAGTGCCGAGCCGGCTTCATCCCATACACGGGCCCAAGACTGGTGGTTTCGATTCGTTCGAGGCGGCCAAGTTGGGGAGACAAAAATGATCCAAATGCAAACGCGGCTTGACGTGGCCGACAACACGGGTGCCAAGTCCGTCATGTGCATCAAGGTGCTGGGCGGCTCCAGGCGCCGTTATGCCGGCATTGGGGATGTCATCAAGGTCAGCATCAAAGAAGCTGCGCCGCGTGGCCGCGTCAAGAAGGGCGAGGTCTACAGCGCCGTCGTCGTTCGCACCGCCAAGGGCGTGCGCCGCCAGGACGGTTCGCTGATCAAGTTCGACGGCAACGCCGCCGTGCTGCTGAACGCCAAGCTCGAGCCCATCGGCACGCGCATCTTCGGGCCCGTGACGCGCGAACTGCGCACCGAGCGCTTCATGAAGATCGTTTCGCTGGCGCCCGAAGTGCTTTGAAGGAAGTGCTGAAAAGCGCCCCTCGTTAGGACCCCGATCATGAACAAGATTCGCAAAGGCGACCAGGTCATCGTGACCACCGGCCGCGACAAGGGCAAGCGTGGCACCGTCACGCTGCGCGTCGATGACGACCATATCGTTGTCGAAGGCGTCAACGTGGTGAAAAAACATACCAAGCCGAACCCGCTGAAGGGCACCACCGGTGGTGTGATCGACAAGACCATGCCCATCCACCAGTCCAACGTGGCGATCTACAACGCCGCCTCGGGCAAGGCGGACCGCGTCGGCATCAAGTTGTTGTCTGCCGAAGAGCAGGCTGCGCGCAAGAGCAAGGACAACGGCGTTCGCGTCTACAAGTCCAGCGGTGCTGAGATCAAGGCGTAATCAACCATGGCAAAAAAACAAGCAGTTGCAGCCGGCGTGGCAGACGCGGTGAAAAACGCCCGCCTGCAGATGATCTACCGCGAAAAAATCGTGCCTGAGCTGATGGCCAAGTTCGGTTTCACGTCGGTGATGCAGGTTCCCCGCCTGCAGAAGATCACGCTGAACATGGGTGTGAGCGAGGCCGTGTCGGACAAGAAGGTGATGGATAACGCGGTCAGCGACCTCACCAAGATTGCTGGCCAGAAGCCCGTGGTCACCAAGAGCAAGAAGGCCATTGCCGGCTTCAAGATCCGTGACGGTGTGCCCATCGGCACCATGGTCACGCTGCGTGGCGTGCGCATGTATGAGTTTCTGGACCGCTTCGTCACCGTGGCTCTACCGCGTGTGCGCGACTTCCGTGGCATCAGCGCCCGCAGCTTCGACGGCCGTGGCAACTACAACATCGGTGTCAAGGAACAGGTCATCTTCCCGGAAATCGAGTACGAGAAGATCGACGCGATCCGGGGTATGAACATCAGCATCACGACCAGCGCGAAGAACGACGACGAGTGCAGGGCTTTGCTCGCCGCATTCAAGTTCCCGTTCAAGAACTGACGGCACAAGGAATCCAAGACATGGCCAAACTGTCCATCATCCAGCGCGAAGAGAAGCGCGAGAAGCTGGTTGCCAAGTACGCAAAGAAGTACGCCGAGCTCAAGACCATCAGCAATGACGCGAAGCTCAGCGACGAAGTGCGTTACGCCGCCCGCCTGGAACTGCAGAAGCTGCCCCGCAACGCCAATCCCACGCGCCTGCGCAACCGCTGCGCGCTGACCGGCCGTGGCCGCGGCACGTTTCGCATGTTCGGCCTGGGCCGCAACAAGATCCGCGAGCTCGCCTTCAAGGGCGACATTCCCGGCATGGTCAAGGCCAGCTGGTAATTCGGCGAGAAGATCAGGAGATTTTTCATGAGCATGAGTGATCCCATCGCCGACATGCTGACCCGCATTCGCAACGCACAGAGCGTGGCGAAGACGGCAGTCACCATGCCGTCGTCGAAGCTGAAGGTCGCAATCGCGCAAGTGCTGAAGGACGAGGGCTACATCGACGGTTTTGTCATTCGTGAAAACGAAGGCAAGCCCGAACTCGAAGTGGCCCTGAAGTACTACGCTGGCCGCCCGGTGATCGAGCGCATCGAGCGTGTCAGCCGTCCAGGACTGCGGGTCTACAAGGGCCGCGATGCCATTCCGCAGGTCATGAATGGCCTGGGTGTGGCCATCGTGACCACGCCCAAGGGCGTGATGACCGACCGCAAGGCTCGCCAGACCGGTGTCGGTGGCGAAGTGCTTTGTTACGTCGCATGACCTCCAAAAAGAACGGAGCAAGAACATGTCCCGCGTAGGAAAGATGCCGATCGCCGTGCCGCAAGGTGTGGACGTTGCGATCTCGGCCGACAACATCACCGTCAAGGGCAGCAACGGCACGTTGGTGCGTGCCATGAACCCCTTGGTGACGGTCAAGAACGAAGCCGGCAAGCTGAGCTTCGCCCCGGCCAACGACTCGGCTGCGGCCAATGCGATGAGCGGCACCTTGCGCGCCCTGGTGGCCAACATGGTGGGTGGCGTCAGCAAGGGCTTCGAGAAGAAGCTGTCGCTGGTGGGCGTGGGCTTTCGTGCCCAGGCTGCCGGCCAGAAGCTGAACCTGCAGATCGGGTATTCGCACCCGGTGGTCAAGGACATGCCTGCGGGCATCAAGGTGGCCACGCCGACGCAGACCGAAATCGTCATCTCCGGCCCTGACCGCCAAGTGGTGGGTCAGCTTGCAGCCGAGGTGCGCGCCTTCCGTCCGCCAGAGCCCTACAAGGGCAAGGGCATCCGCTACGTCGGCGAGCGTGTGTCGCTCAAAGAGACGAAGAAGAAGTAAGGACGTCCGAAAGGAAAAGCGCCATGAGCATGACCAAGAAAGAACAACGCCTGCGCCGTTCGCGCCAGACGCGCACGCGTATCGCGCTGCAGCGTGTGGCCCGCCTGGCGGTGCACCGCTCAAACCAGCACATCTATGCCAGCATCGTTTCCGACGATGGCAGCCTGGTGCTGGCCAGCGCCTCTACGGCCGAAAAGGAAGTGCGCGACCAGCTCGGCGGCGACGGCAAGGGCGGCAACGTCTCGGCCGCCACCCTGGTGGGCAAGCGCATCGCCGAGAGGGCCAAGGCTGCAGGTATCGACAAGGTCGCATTCGACCGCTCTGGCTTTGCCTTCCACGGCCGTGTCAAGGCTGTGGCCGAAGCCGCACGTGAAGCCGGCCTGCAGTTCTAAGCCTTAGAGCGACGACAGAACGCGAAGAAAGCATCAAGATGGCAAAGTTCACTCCCCGCGCCCAGACCGAGCAGAACGACGACGGTCTCAAGGAAAAGATGATCGCGGTCAACCGCGTCACCAAGGTCGTCAAGGGCGGCCGCACGCTCAGCTTTGCTGCGCTGACCGTTGTTGGCGACGGCGACGGCCGCATCGGCATGGGCAAGGGCAAGGCCAAGGAAGTGCCGGTGGCGGTGCAGAAGGCCATGGAATCGGCTCGTCGTAACATGATCAAGGTGCAGTTGCGCAATGGGTCCATCCAGCACAACGTGCGCGGTGAGCACGGCGCCGCCAAGGTGCTGATGGCGCCGGCCAAGCCGGGTGACGGCATCATCGCCGGTGGACCGATGCGCGCGGTGTTCGAAGTCATGGGCGTGACCGACATCGTCGCCAAGAGCCTGGGCTCGAGCAACCCGTACAACATGGTCCGTGCAACGCTCGACGCGCTGAAGCGCTCGACAACACCGGCCGAAGTGGCGGCCAAGCGCGGCAAGTCGGTCGAAGACCTCTTCAACTGATCTGACGCAGCTGCCAAGCGGAGAAACACATGTCTGAAAAGAAGACCCTCACGGTCAAGCTGGTTCGCAGCGTTGCCGGTACCCGCCAGTCGCATCGCGACACGGTGCGAGGCCTGGGCCTGCGAAAGCTCAACAGCACCAAGGTGCTGGAAGACACGCCGGCGGTGCGCGGCATGATCAACAAGGTCGACTACCTCGTCCAGGTGCTGTGATGGAACTGAACAAGATCAAGCCGGCGGACGGCGCCAAGAAGTCGCGCCGCCGTGTCGGCCGCGGTATCGGTTCGGGCCTGGGCAAGACCGCAGGTCGTGGCCACAAGGGCCAGAAGAGCCGGGCCGGTGGTTATCACAAGGTGGGCTTCGAAGGTGGCCAGATGCCGCTGCAGCGTCGCTTGCCCAAGCGCGGTTTCAAGTCGACCACGCTCAAGTACAACGGTGAAGTCACCCTGGCCGATCTGGAAAAGCTGGGTGCCGACGAAGTGGACCTGCTGTCGCTGAAGGCTGCTGGCCTGGTGCGCCATCTGATCAAACACGTCAAGGTCATCAAGTCGGGCGAACTGACGCGCAAGGTCGCTCTCAAGGGCATCACTGCAACGGCAGGTGCCAAGGCAGCCATCGAAGCCGCTGGCGGCTCGGTGGCCTGATCGCGGCCGACTGACCGGACTGAAGGAACAAACACCTCGTGGCTACCTCTGCGAACCAACTGGCCAAGAGCGGGAAGTTCGGTGACCTGCGTCGCCGTATCGTCTTCCTGATTCTGGCGCTGGTGGTCTACCGCATCGGCGGGCACATTCCTGTGCCCGGCATCGACCCCGTTCAGCTGCAGCAGTTGTTCCAGGGTCAGAGCGGCGGCATTCTGAGCATGTTCAACATGTTCAGCGGCGGTGCCTTGTCGCGCTTCTCCGTGCTGGCCCTGGGCATCATGCCCTACATCAGCGCCAGCATCATCATGCAGCTGATGACCTACGTGGTGCCCACGCTGGAGGCCATCAAGAAGGAAGGCGAAGCCGGGCGCCGCAAGATCACGCAGTACACGCGCTACGGCACGCTGCTGCTGGCCATCTTCCAGAGCCTGGGTATCGCGCTGGCGCTTGAAGGTTCGGCCGGCCTGGTGCTGGCGCCTGGGTTCGGCTTTCGCATGACGACCGTGGTGTGCCTGGTGGCAGGCACCATGTTCTTGATGTGGCTGGGTGAACAGATCACCGAGCGCGGCGTGGGCAACGGCATCTCGATTCTCATCTTTGCTGGCATCGTGGCTGGTCTGCCTTCGGCAATGGCCGGTCTGTTCGAACTGGTGCGCACGGGGGCCATGAGCATCGTCGCCTGCCTGTTCATCCTGGCCGTGGTGGTGTTCGTGACCTTTGCGGTGGTGTTTGTCGAGCGGGGTCAACGCAAGATCCTGGTCAACTACGCCAAACGCCAGGTGGGCAACAAGGTTTACGGCGGCCAGTCGTCGCACTTGCCGCTGAAGCTGAACATGAGCGGCGTGATCCCGCCCATCTTTGCCAGCAGCATCATCTTGCTGCCCGCCACGATCGTGGGCTGGTTCGCCACTGGCGAAGGCATGCGTTGGTTGAAGGACCTGTCGGGCGCGCTGTCGCCGGGTCAGCCGATCTACGTGATGCTGTATGCAGCGATGATCATTTTCTTCTGCTTTTTCTACACGGCGCTGGTGTTCAACAGCCGTGAAACTGCAGACAACCTGAAGAAAAGCGGAGCTTTCATTCCTGGCATCCGTCCGGGTGAACAGACCGCCAAGCACATCGACCGCATCCTGGGTCGCCTGACGCTGGCTGGCGCCGTGTACATCACTGCCGTCTGCCTGCTGCCCGAATTTCTGGTGCTCAAGTACAACGTGCCTTTCTACTTCGGTGGCACGTCGCTCCTGATCATCGTTGTCGTCACCATGGACTTCTGGTCCCAGGTGCAGAGTTATGTGATGAGCCAGCAGTACGAGTCGCTCCTCAAGAAGGCCAACTTCAAGGCAAGCTGACCCGTGAAAAGCCCCCACGCTCACTTTGTTCGCTGCCCCCCCGAGGGGGTGCTCAGCGCCCTTCGGGCGGCCGGGCGGGCGTTGACATGAGCAAAGACGACGTCATTCAAATGCAGGGGGAGATTCTCGAAAATCTCCCCAACGCCACCTTCCGCGTGAAGCTCGAAAACGGCCACGTGGTGTTAGGACACATCAGCGGCAAGATGCGCATGCACTACATCCGCATCCTGCCCGGTGACAAGGTCACCGTAGAGCTGACACCGTACGACTTGACGCGAGCACGCATCGTGTTCCGCGCCAAGTGAAGTTTCAAGACCAGGGGCCAAGGAGAAGACCATGAAAGTCGCCGCTTCCGTCAAGAAGATGTGCCGCAACTGCAAGATCATCCGCCGCAAGGGTGTGGTGCGAGTGATCTGCACCGACCCGCGCCACAAGCAGCGTCAAGGCTGATTTAGAGGAACACCATGGCACGCATTGCCGGTATCAACATCCCGCCACACAAGCACACCGAGATCGGTCTGACCTCGATCTACGGCATTGGCCGCTCCACGGCGCAGAAGATCTGCGAAGTGGCTGGCATTCCGTACTCGAAAAAGATCAAGGACCTGACCGATTCAGATCTGGAAAAGATCCGCGAGGAACTTGGCCGCATCACTATCGAGGGCGACCTGCGTCGTGAACTCTCGATCAGCATCAAGCGCCTGATGGACCTGGGCTGCTATCGTGGTTTCCGCCACCGCCGCGGCTTGCCCGTGCGCGGCCAGCGCACCCGCACCAACGCCCGCACCCGCAAGGGCCCGCGCAAGGGCGCCGCTGCGCTGAAAAAGTAAGCTGCCGCAGCAACACTGAAAGACACAAGACATGGCCAAGGCACCCGTCAATACCGCTGCGCGCCGCGTGAGCAAGAAGGTCCGCAAGAACGTTGCGGACGGCATCGCTCACGTGCATGCGTCGTTCAACAACACCATCATCACCATCACCGACCGCCAAGGTGGCGCGTTGGCCTGGGCATCCAGTGGTGGCCAGGGCTTCAAAGGCTCTCGCAAGAGCACACCTTTTGCCGCCCAGGTGGCAGCCGAAGTGTGTGGTCGTGCAGCGCAAGAGCAAGGCATCAAGAACCTGGATGTGCGCATCAAGGGCCCCGGCCCCGGCCGCGAAAGCAGCGTGCGTGCGCTGGCCTCGCTGGGCATCCGCATCAACAGCATCAGCGACGTGACGCCGATCCCGCACAACGGCTGCCGGCCGCAAAAGCGCCGAAGGATTTAAGACCCCCCCTTAAGCGCCTTCGGCGAGCCCCCCAGTGGGGCACCGCTGGCGGCCCGGCAGAGCGGGTCCACAGCGGCTGCTTGATGCGAGAAAGCGGTTTTCGCGGTGTCCGCTACAATAGAGAGTTTCCCGGGCCGGTGAGCACAACTTGTGCAAACCGGCTGTTTCACTGAAAGCCTCGTGCTTTCAACAAGCCCACCGTCTGCGCAGTGAACCCGGCCAACACCGGCGCCGCCAGACTCGCGCGGGTCGCCCCTTTCATCCGGGCGTCTGCCGCGTCAGAACAGATCAACAAGGACACGATTCGTGGCACGACTTCTTGGCCCCAAGGGCAAACTTTCCCGCCGTGAAGGCACCGACCTTTTCCTGAAGAGCGCGCGCCGCTCCATCAGCGACAAGGTCAAGTTCGACAGCAAGCCCGGCCAGCACGGTCGCACCAGTGGCTCGCGCACGTCCGACTTCGGCCTGCAACTGCGTGAAAAGCAGAAGGTCAAGCGCATGTACGGCATCCTCGAGCGCCAGTTCCGCCGCTACTTTGCCGAAGCCGAGCGCCGCAAGGGCAACACCGGCGCCAATCTGCTGGCGCTGCTGGAAACGCGGCTGGACAACGTGGTCTACCGCATGGGTTTCGGCAGCACACGCGCCGAAGCGCGCCAGCTGGTGTCGCACAAGGCGCTGATGGTCAACGGCCACGTGGTCAACATCCCGTCCTACCAGGTCAAGGCCGGCGACACCGTCGGCATGCGCGACAAGAGCAAGGCCCAGTTGCGTGTCACCGACGCCCTGAAGCTGGCGCAGTCCATCGGTCTGGCCGACTGGGTGTCGGTTGACGCCACCAAGATGGAAGGCGTGTTCAAGAAAGTGCCCGATCGCGACCAGTACGGTGCCGAGATCAAAGAGGCCCTGATCGTCGAGTTGTACTCGCGATAAGACAAAACAGCGGGCGCCTTGGCCCAAGGCCAACGTCCTTTCGTTTTCGCTTCGTGTGCCGGGCGCGCAGCGATCCATCTCCAGCTCGGCGCGGTCCTACAGCCTTATCGGTGTAACGAGCCGAGGGTATTGACAGGAACAAAAGACATTCATGCAAACCACCCTTCTGAAGCCCAAGGCCATCCAAGTTGAGCCGCTCGGCGGCCATCGCGCCAAAGCCACGCTTGAGCCCTTCGAGCGCGGTTACGGTCACACCCTGGGCAACGCACTGCGGCGTGTGCTGCTGTCGTCCATGGTGGGCTATGCGCCGACCGAGGTGACCATTGCCGGCGTGCTGCACGAGTACTCGGCCATCGACGGTGTTCAGGAAGACGTCGTCCACATCATGCTCAACCTCAAGGGCGTGGTGTTCCGCCTGCACAACCGCGACGAAGTGACGCTGGTCCTGCGCAAGGAAGGCGAAGGCGCGGTCACGGCTGGCGACATCCAGACCCCGCACGACGTGGAGATCATCAACCCCGAGCACGTCATTGCGCACCTGTCGCAAGGCGGCAAGCTCGACATGCAGATCAAGGTCGAAAAGGGCCGTGGTTATGTGCCGGGCAACCTGCGCCGCTATGGCGACGAGCCCACCAAGAGCATCGGCCGCATCGTGCTGGACGCGTCGTTCTCACCCGTGCGCCGTGTCAGCTACGCGGTTGAAAACGCCCGCGTGGAACAGCGCACCGACCTCGACAAGCTGGTGATGGAGATCGAAACCAACGGTTCGATCCCGCCCGAAGAAGCCATTCGCCAGAGCGCCCGCATCCTGGTCGAGCAACTGGCCTTCTTTGCCCAGATCGACCCGACGCCGGCCTTCGACAGTGCGTCGCAGCAGACTTCACGCCCGACGCCATTCGACCCGATCCTGCTGCGCCCGGTGGACGAGCTGGAGCTGACGGTGCGTTCGGCCAACTGCCTGAAGGCCGAGAACATCTACTACATCGGCGACCTGATCCAGCGCACCGAAACCGAGTTGCTGAAGACGCCGAACCTGGGCCGCAAGAGCCTGAACGAGATCAAGGAAGTGCTGGCTTCGCGCGGGCTCACGCTCGGCGCGCGGCTGGAGAACTGGCCCCCTCAAGGGCTCGACAAGCGCTGAGCAACGCTCAGCCTGCGTGCAACCCCCGGTACCTTGTCCGGCCGGGGTTCAATAAAGACAGGAACAAAGCACCATGCGCCACCGCAACGGCCCCCGCAAGCTGAACCGCACCACCTCACACCGCCTGGCGATGCTGAGGAACATGTGCAACTCGATGATCATGCACGAGGCGATCAAGACGACGCTGCCCAAAGCCAAAGAGCTGCGCAGTGTGGTCGAGCCCCTCATCACGCTGGGCAAGACGCCCACGCTGGCCAACCGCCGTCTGGCTTTCAACCGCACGCGTGACCGCGATGTGGTGGCCAAGCTTTTCAATGTGCTGGGCCCACGCTACCAGGCGCGCCCGGGGGGCTACACGCGCATCCTGAAGATGGGCTTCCGCGTCGGTGACAACGCGCCCATGGCCTTTGTCGAACTGGTCGACCGCCCCGAGCCCGCGGCCGAGGCCGCACCGGCTGAACAGGCCGAATAAGCGGGCGCAAAAGATCAATCGCGGGGTGGAGCAGCCTGGTAGCTCGTTGGGCTCATAACCCAAAGGTCGCAAGTTCAAATCTTGCCCCCGCAACCACCAAGAGACGAAGCCCGCGCAACGCGGGCTTCGTTGCTTTAATCGGCGACAGTGATGCACCACCACGCCAGCCGGGCGTGCGTTCAACGGCCCGGTGCGCTATACTCGAAGGCTCAGTCGCGGGGTGGAGCAGCCTGGTAGCTCGTTGGGCTCATAACCCAAAGGTCGCAAGTTCAAATCTTGCCCCCGCAACCAAGAACACTGAAAAAAAGCAAAAAGACGAACGAAGAAAAAGTGCCAAAGGCCCGCCACGTGCGGGCCTTTGGCGTTTGCGGCGGCGCTTTTTTGCGGCGTCTTTTTCGGCGTCCCTTGGGTAGCGGGCCTGTGCGCACGGCGGGGTGTTCGCTGATGCCGGGTGGGCAGGCGCTGCGGTACCGTGAGCCTTGAACGCCCCACTCTGAGCCGTCCATGACTTCAGTCGCCCCGTTCCAGGACCTGCCTTCACTCATCGCCGGCCACGCCGCACAGCGCACCGAAGCCCCGGCGCTGTGCTGCGGCGATCAGCGATTGAGTTACGGCCAACTGGCAGCACGTATCAGCCGCGTGGCCGCCACGCTGCAGGCGCACGGCTTGGGCCCGGGTGATGCGGTGGCGGTCTGTGCCGGGACGTCGATCGACTACGTGGCCGTGTTCCTGGGTGCCTTGCGTGCAGGGCTGACCGTGGCGCCACTGGCCCCAGGCTCCACACCTGCCCAACTGCTGGACATGGCGCGTGACGCGGACGCCCGCCTGGTCTTTCTCGACGCCCTGGGCAGCGAGTTGAATGTGGCCTGGCCCGCACCCACCGTGAGCCTGCAGGGCTCCAGCCTGGACAGTTGGTTGCAGCCCCCAGATGTGTTACCCCGGCCGGTGAACATCGACCCCGCCTGGCCCTTCAACATCATCTATTCGTCAGGCACCACCGGCACGCCCAAGGGCATCGTGCAGCCGCACGCCATGCGCTGGGCGCACATCCAGCGCGCCGGCCTGTCGGGTTACAGCACCGACACCGTGACGATGATCGCCACGCCGCTGTACAGCAACACCACGCTGGTCTGTCTGATCCCCACGCTGGCCTTCGGCGGCTGCGCGGTGCTCAGCACCAAATTCGATGCCCTGCGCTACCTGCAGTTGGCGCAGACCCACCGTGCCACGCACACGATGCTGGTGCCCGTGCAGTACCAGCGGCTGATGGCCCACCCGGATTTCGACCGCTTCGACCTGAGCTCCTTCCGCGCCAAGTTCAGCACCAGCGCGCCCTTCCATGCCGAGCTGAAGGCCGACATCCTGAAACGCTGGCCCGGCGCGCTGACCGAGTACTACGGCCTCACCGAAGGCGGTGGCACCTGCGTCCTGCAGGCGCACCTGCACCCCGACAAGCTGCACACGGTGGGTCAGCCGGTGGAAGGGCACGACATCCGCCTCATCGACGAAGACGGCAATGAAGTGGCAACCGGCCACAGCGGCGAGGTCGTCGGCCGTTCGCCCGGCATGATGACGGGTTACCACAAGCAGCCCGCGCTGACACGGGCCGCCGAATGGTTCGACGCCGAAGGGCGCCGCTACATCCGCACCGGCGACGTGGGTCGTTTTGACGACGACGGCTTCCTCACGCTGCACGACCGCCGCAAGGACATGATCATCAGCGGCGGCTTCAACATTTACCCCAGCGATCTGGAAGCCGTGCTGCGCACGCATGCCGATGTGGCCGATGTGGCCGTGGTCGGTGTGCCCAGCGCCGAGTGGGGCGAAACGCCGGTGGCTTTTTGCGTGCTGCGCGACGGTGCCACGGTCGGCGCTGACGGCTTGCGCGCCTGGATCAATTCGCAGGTGGGCAAGACGCAGCGCCTGCATGCGCTGCGGCTTCTTGCAGAGCTGCCGCGCAGCGCCATCGGCAAAGTCCTGAAGCGTGAACTGCGCGATGCATGGGCTGAGTCAGTCAGCCCCTGAACCTGTTCCAGCGCCCAACTGCGCCGTCAGCTCGGCTGCGCAGCGCTTCAGCGCCCGCGCCGGCACTCCCGAGGCCCGGGTGTCGAAGTTGGCCGTGGCGCCGATGGCCGTGAGCGTGAGCACCAGCGTGCCGCTGCCGTCGAACACCGGTGCCGCCAGGCCGCTGACGCCGGGCACCGCCGCGTCCACCACGTGGCTGATGCCGGCCTTGCGAATGGCCGCCAGTTCCAGGTCCATGGCTTTGTCGAACAGGCCCGGCCCGGCCGCCGCACGCACCACCTGACGCGGCAGATGCGCTGCAAAGAGCCGGCCGCTGGCGGTGCCGCGCAAGCTCATCACCGCGCCGTGGCGCATGGTCACGTGCACGGGCGACGGCGCTTCTTCGGTGCGCACGATGGTGGGCCCGTGGCTGCCCCACACGGCGATGGCCACGGTCTGACCGGTGGCGACAGCCAGTTCGGGCAGGCGTGCCGTGGCCAGGCGCACGGGGTCGAACTGCTGCAGGCTGATCAGCCCCAGCTGCATGGCCAGCGGGCCCAGGCCGTAGTGGCCGCTGGCGGTGTCTTGCTCGATCAAACCCAGTTTGCCAAAGCTCACCAGGTAGGGGTGGGCCTTGGCGGCACTCATGTCGGCGGCGGGTGCCAGGTCTTTCAGCGCCATCGGGCGGCCGGCGCTGGCCAGCGCCAGCAGCAGGCGGCCGCCGACTTCGATGCTTTGAATGCCACGTTGGCTCATGGGTGATGCCGAGGAATTGAAGCGGTCGAGGGGTTTACACTAAAACGAATCAATTCGACAATAGCAAACAATCGAACCGGAGACAACGCGCATGAACACCCCTCAAGCGGCCCCCGCCGGCGGCAAGGCCTTCGCTTCACAGGCCGACCTGGAAGAAAAGCAGGTCACCTTCACCAAGCTCAGCGACAACGCCTATGCGTACACCGCTGAAGGTGACCCCAACACCGGCATCATCGTGGGCGACGATGCGGTGCTGGTGCTGGACACCCAGGCCACGCCCGTGATGGCGCAAGACGTCATCCGCCGCATCCGCGAAGTCACCGACAAGCCGATCCGGTATGTGCTGCTCACGCACTACCACGCGGTGCGCGTGCTCGGTGCGTCGGCTTACGGTGCGCAGCACATCATCGCCAGCCAGGACACACGCGACCTCATCGTCGAACGTGGTGAACAGGACAAGGCCAGCGAAATCGGCCGCTTTCCGCGCCTGTTCCGCAACGTCGACAGCGTGCCCGCCGGCCTGACCTGGCCGACCATGACCTTCACCGGCAAGATGACGCTGTGGCTGGGCAACCTGGAAGTGCAGTTGCTGCAACTGGGCCGTGGCCACACCAAGGGCGACACCGTGGCCTGGCTGCCGCAGCAGAAGATCCTGTTCAGCGGTGACCTGGTGGAGTTCGACGCCACGCCCTATGCCGGCGACGCCTACTTCAAGGACTGGCCGCAGACGCTGGACAACATCGCCGCGCTCAAGCCCGAACAGTTGGTGCCCGGCCGAGGCGCAGCGCTGACCACGCCCGAGCAGGTGGCCGCCGGTCTGGCCGGCACGCGCAACTTCATTGCCGATGTGCGCGCCAGTGTCGAGGCCGGCGTGAAGGCTGGCAAGGACCTGAACGCGGTCTACAAGGACACCATGGCCCAGCTGACGCCCACCTACGGCCACTGGGTCATCTTCCAGCACTGCATGCCCTTCGACGTGACCCGTTGTTATGACGAGATGACGCAGTACACCGACCCGCGCATCTGGACCGCCGAACGTGACATCGAAATGTGGAAGGCGCTGGAGACGTAGCCCCCCCGGCTGCGGCTGCGGCTGCGGCTTCGCCTCCGCCACCTCCCGAGGGGGCTCTGGCAGCAGCCCGGCGGAGCCGGTTCCGCGCCAGGACTTGATCGGCCACACATCCGGGAACTCCTGCACCAGGCCATGCTCTCGACCTACACCTACCCGCGCTACACCTACCGTCGCCCGCCCGAGCTGGACGCACCGCGCGCCGTGCACCGCCACCCCGTGGTGGTGGTCGGCGCCGGCCCTGTGGGCCTGGCCACCGCCATCGACCTGGCGCAGCAGGGCCAGCGTGTGCTGCTGCTGGACGATGACGACACCGTCAGCATCGGCTCGCGCGGCCTGTGCTGGGCCAAGCGCACGCTGGAAATCCTGGACCGGCTGGGGTGCGGGGACGCCGTGGTCGCCAAGGGCGTGCAGTGGAACGTGGGGCGCACATTCCACCGCGAGCAGGAGGTTTTCAACTTCAACCTGCTGCCCGAGCCGGACCACCGGCGGCCGGGCATGGTGAACTTGCAGCAGTACTACGTCGAACAGTTCCTGGTCGAACGGGCGATGGCGCTGCCGCTGATCGACTTGCGCTGGAAGAGCCGTGTCACGCAGGTGCAACGCTCCGACACGAGCGCGATGCTCACCGTGCAGACCACCGACGGCGACTACAGCGTGCAGGCCGACTGGCTGGTGGTGGCCGACGGTGCGCGCAGCCCGGTGCGCCGCATGCTGGGCCTGGACATGGAAGGCCAGGTCTTCAAGGACCGCTTCCTGATCGCCGACGTGGTGATGAAAGAGCCGCTGTTTGCCGAAGGCGCGGCCGAACGCTGGTTCTGGTTCGACCCGCCCTTTCACCCCGGCCAGAGCGTGCTGCTGCACCGTGAAGCCGACAACGTCTGGCGCATCGACTTCCAGCTGGGATGGGACGCCGACCCCGAGCTCGAGAAGCAGCCCGAAAAGGTCATCCCCCGCATCCAGGCCATGTTGGGGCATGCACGCCGCCCCCAGGCTTCGGCTTCGGCTTCGGCTTCGGCTTCGGCTTCGGCTTCGGCTTCGGCCTCGGATTTGGCTCATGAAAACCCGGGGCCGGCAGCCGACGCCTTCGAACTGGAATGGGTCAGCGTCTACACCTTCCAGTGCCGACGCATGAAGCAGCTGCGCCACGGCCGCGTGCTGTTTGCAGGCGACGCGGCGCACCAGGTCTCGCCCTTTGGCGCACGCGGTGCCAACTCGGGCATCCAGGACGCTGACAACCTGGCCTGGAAGTTGAAGGCCGTGATCGACGGCCTTGCGCCACAGGCCCTGCTGGACAGCTACGACGCAGAACGCGGCGCTGCGGCTGACGAAAACCTGATGAACTCCACGCGCTCGACCGACTTCCTCACGCCCAAGAGCCAAGTCAGCCGCGACTTCCGCAACGCCGTGTTGACCCTTGCGCGCGAACACAGCTTTGCGCGTGCACTGGTCAACAGCGGCCGGTTGTCGGTGCCCACGCATGCCGTCGATTCGGCCTTGAACACGGCCGACGAAGACCGCTTTGCCGGCACCCAGCACCCCGGCTCGCCGCTGGCCGATGCGCCCGTGCAGCAGGGTGGACGCGCAGGCTGGTTGCTGCAGCACCTGGGCCAGCGGTTCCACTTGCTGTGGTACCGGCCTGGCGTTGAAGAACGTGCGGCCATGAACGACGTGGTGCCCACACTCGTCGTCGGCGACATAGCGGCGGAACATGAAGACGCGGCACTCATCGACAGCCACGGCCGCGTGCGCGAACGGCTGGACCTGCAACCCGGCACCGCCTACCTGCTGCGCCCCGACCAGCACGTGGCCGCACGCTGGCGTTCACCCACCCCGGCCAAGGTGCGCGCCGCCATTCACCGCGCGCTGGCGCGGCATTGAAAAGTCCCGCATGAACACACTCATCACGCAGCCCAACTTCCACAGCCCGGGCCAGTCACCTTTGCAGGCCTATGCGCCGGGCGATGACTTCTACGAACAGCTGATCGACAGCCACCGCGGCCTCGGCGACGAAAGCAGCCGTCTGCTCAACGCTCGTTTGATCCTGCTGCTGGCCAATCACATCGGCGACCTGGCCGTGCTGAAGCAGGCACTCGCCGCTGCACGTGCCGGTGTCGACACACTGGAGACCACCCCATGACGTTCAACTACCAAAGCGGCTTCGGCAATGAGTTTGCCACCGAGGCCGTGCCTGGCGCCTTGCCTCGGGGCCGCAACAGCCCGCAGCAGGTGGCGCTGGGCCTTTACGCCGAGCTGGTCTCTGGCACCGCCTTCACTGCGCCGCGTGCCGAAAACCGCCGCAGCTGGTTGTACCGGCGGCAGCCGGCGGCGGTCACCGGTGCATACAGGCCCTACGACCAATCGCAGTGGACCACTGGCGCGGCAGGTGGCGTGGCCGTGCCGCCCGACCCGTTGCGCTGGCACCCGTTTGCCTTGCCCGACACACCCACCGACTTCATCGACGGCATGCGCACCATCTGCGCCAACGGTGACGCGGACGCGCAGGTGGGCATGGCCGTGCTCGTCTACACCGCCAACCGCGACATGGACCATCGCGCGCTCGTCAACGCCGATGCAGAAATGCTGCTGGTGCCGCAGCAGGGCGGCTTGTCCATCACCACCGAGATGGGCATGCTGCAGGTGGCGCCGGGAGAAGTTGCCGTGCTGCCGCGAGGCGTGGCCTTCAAAGTCGCGCTGACGGATCGGGCACCGGACGCAGCAGCCCGCGGCTACATCGCTGAAAACTACGGCGCCCACTTCCGCCTGCCCGAGCTGGGCCCCATCGGCAGCAACGGCCTGGCGAATGCCCGCGATTTCCTGGCACCCGTGGCGGCCTTCGAGACCGCGCCAGGCGCCTACGAGATCATCAAGAAGTTCGGTGGCCGCCTGTGGTGCAACAGCCAGCCCGGCACACCGTTCAACGTCGTGGCCTGGCACGGCAACCTGACGCCGGTGAAGTACGACACGGCGAACTTCATGACCATCGGCAGCATCAGCTTCGACCACCCCGACCCCAGCATCTTCACGGTGCTGACCAGCCCCACCGACACACCCGGCACGGCCAACTGCGACTTCGTCATCTTCCCGCCGCGCTGGATGGTGGCCGAGGACACCTTCCGCCCGCCCTGGTACCACCGCAACCTGATGAGCGAATTCATGGGCCTGGTGCACGGCCAGTACGACGCCAAACCCGAAGGCTTCAAGCCCGGCGGCGCCAGCCTGCACAACGCCATGGTGCCGCACGGCCCCGACCCCGAAGCCTTTGCCAAGGCCAGCAGCGCACCACTGGCGCCGCACAAGCTGGACCACACGCTGGCCTTCATGTTTGAAAGCCGCTACCGCTTTGTGCCCACGGCCTGGGCCATGAACGGTGGCGCGCTGGACGCCGCATACTCTGCCTGCTGGGCCGACTTGAAGGACAACTTCGAACCATGACTTTGTTGGACGCCACGCACGACCCTGCACTTGTGAGCTGGGTCGAGTCAGCCAATGCAGCCGACACCGACTTCCCGGTGCAGAACCTGCCCTTCGGCCGATTCCGGCGCAAGGGCGCAGGGCCAGAGCAGGCGTTGCGCGTGGGTGTGGCCATCGGTGACCAGGTGCTGGACCTGCGCCTGGCCGCCGAACTGTGCCCCTGGAGCGACGAAGTCGGCCCGTTGCTGGATCCCCTGGCTGCGGGTGACCTGGCCGCCTTCATGGCCCTGGGCCGCCCGGCCTGGCGCGCAGTGCGCGCCGCTTTGAGCGAAGCGCTTACCGCCGACAGCGTGCAAGGCCCGTTCCTGGAAACCTGCCTGGTGTCGCAGGCCGATGTGCAGATGGCCATGCCCTGTGCGATCGGCGACTACACCGACTTCTACACGAGCATCCACCACGCCACCACCGTGGGCAAGATGTTCAGGCCCGACAACCCGCTGCTGCCCAACTACACATGGGTGCCCATCGGCTACCACGGGCGCAGTTCGTCCATCGGCATCAGCGGGCAACTGGTGCACCGCCCCATGGGCCAGGTCAGGCTGCTGGACGCCGCCGAGCCCGTGCTGCGCGCAAGCGGCCGCCTGGACTACGAACTGGAACTGGGCGCATTGATGGCACACGGCAACGAACTGGGCAGCCGCATCGCCATGGACCGGGCCGAAGACCACATCTTCGGCCTGGTGCTGTTCAACGACTGGAGCGCCCGCGACATCCAGGCCTGGGAATACCAGCCGCTGGGGCCGTTTCTCAGCAAGAACTTCGGCAGCACCCTGTCGCCCTGGGTGGTGACGCTGGACGCGCTGGCGCCCTTTCGCCAGCCCCTGGTGCGTGGAGAAGGCCAGCCGCAGCCGCTGCCGTACCTGGACAGCCCGCACAACCGCGAAGCAGGTGCCGTGAGCATCGAACTCGAGGTCTGGCTGCAGACCCTGAAGATGCGCAAGGCCAGGCACCCGGGTGACCGCCTGGCCGGCAGCAACTACGCCAGCGCGGCGTATTGGACGCTGGCCCAGCTGGTGGCGCACCACACGGTGAACGGCTGCAACCTGCGCACCGGCGATCTTCTGGGCACCGGCACACTGTCGGGCCCCGAGGCAGGGCAGGGCGGTTCGATGCTGGAACTGAGCCAAGGCGGCCGCCGACCGCTCAGCTTGAGCAGCGGCGAGCAGCGCAGCTTCATCGAAGACGGCGACACCGTCATCCTGCGTGGCGCCTGTGTGGCAGAAGGCGCCAGGCGCATCGGCTTTGGTGAATGCCGGGGCACGGTGTTGCCGGCCGCACCCTTGTGACTGGGCCGCTGGCATCGCCGGCCATTCTTCGAGTGTCGGTTTGATTGACAGTCGGCGGCCTTCAATGGCACCCGAACTCACATAAGCCCCTAATTTTCCTTTGATTTTCAATACTGGCCCGGTTTGTGCTGACGTGGTTACGTGGTCAGTCGCGAACAGTTCGCGGCAGATTCAAACCGGAGGTTCCAGTGAAAAAACTCTCAGCGATGGCCCGTGCGGCCATTCCCGCCTGCGCAGTGGCGATGGCCAGCCTGGCGCCCTTGTCCGCCAGCGCCGGCACCGTGCAGCTCGGCTTCATTCTTGACGGCAGCGGTAGCCTGTCCTCGTCGGAATGGAACATCATCCGCAACGGCCTGTCGACAGCGATCGGCTCCTTGATCCCTGTGGGCGGACCCACGACGTACGAGATCTCGATCGTCAGCTTCTCCGAGGCGGCCCTGACGACGATCAACGTGAACAGCTTCGTCGTTAACTCGCTGGCTGATCGCTCATCCCTGGCGGCGACCATCCTGACACTGCCCTACCAGGACGGCGGCGCAACCAACTACACCTCGGCATTCAATGCCATGCGCACGGCACTCACTGACGCCGTGGGGACCACAGGGTCTGTCACCGCAGCAACTGCGGAGGCCAGCTATGTCAACTTCGCCACCGATGGCGCACAGAACCAGGACGCCGCCCTTTTCCCCGCCGCCCATGCCGCCTTGATCGCTGCTGGTGTGGACAACATCAGCATTGAAGGCATCGGAGTCACGGCTGCGGCTGCATCCTTCCTCCAGTCCAGCGTCTGCCACCCGCTGCCTTGCGACTTGACCTCGCCGTTTGAATTCCCGGGCAAGGGCTTCTACATCGGGGTGGCCAACGCCACCCAGTACGCAGCCGCCATCGGCAACAAGATCCGCGCCGTGACCGGGCAGGTACCAGAACCCGGTTCGCTGGCCTTGGTGGGCCTTGCGCTGGCCGGTCTGGGTTTTGCCCAGCGCCGTGGCCAAGCCGCTCAGAAGGTTTGACAGCTGACAGGGCCTGACGGCCCTGGCGGATGGGGCCATCCGGTCTGTCCGACTACGAATCAAAAGGGGCTGGTCGTGGACCAGTCCCTTTTGTGCTTTTGCGGGCCATTGGCAACCGAAGGCGTCCAGCCTCGAACCGCCTTCAAAGTGTCTTGAGCAGGTTGGTCACCTCAGCCTGCTCGGCAAACCGGTCCCCCAGTGCGCGCAGCTTCTCCAGTTCCGTGCGGGCCCCTTGTTTTTCACCGGCGCGCACCAGGTAGCGCGCCAGGCCGAGCCTGATCACGGGGTCGTCTGGAGACCGCGCCAGCGCGCGCCGCTGCGTTTCCAGCGCCTTGGGCAGCTGACCTTCGGCAGCCTGGGCCATGGCCAGCGTGTCCAGAAAGGGCACCCGGTCTGGCAGTTGGGCATTGGCTTGTTCGGCCAGCGCCACCGCGCCGGGCTTGCCTTGCTTCACCATCAACCAGGCCACATTGTTCAGGGCCAGGGGGTTGCGGGGTTGCACGGCGAGAACGGAACGGTAGTGCGATTCTGCGACTGACAGATCTTGCTTGCGCAGAGCCAGGTCACCCAGGTGAAATCGGAAGGTCACGTCGTTTGGCCGGGACTTGAGCCAATCGGCGGCCAACCGTTTGGCATCGGCCGTGCGCCCCGAGGTTTCATACACCGCATGAAGCTTCAGGGCGTCGTCGGGCGCCTTGCTGCGTTCCAGTGCTGCCTTCAGTGCCGTGCTGGCGGCAACCCAGTCGCGACGGCGGATGGCGATGTCGCCCTCCAAAGACCACCCTGTTCCGTCTCGCCCGTCCAGTCGCTGGGCTTCCCGCGCCAGGTCAAGCGCGGCCTCCGCTTGCCCTGCGGTCAACAACATGGCCACGAGGTTGCGCCGTGCCGCCGTGCTGTGAGGGTCAAGCTCCACCGCCTTGCGTAGCGCTCGCATGGCCGAGCGCTGGTCCTTCAAGGCCAGGTGGACCGTGGCAAGGCCCATCTGATAGGGCGCACTTTGCGGCTGCAGGGACACCAGCGTGTTGTAGGTTGACAGGGCCTGTTGGTCGTCGCCGGCCGCAATCTGTGCCCGGCCCAGCAATTCCTGCACCGATGAGTCGGTGGGCAGTGCGGCTGCGGCTGCCTGCGCGGCCGCCAGTGCAGAGCTCTGGTCGCCGGCATTCATCAAACGCGTCACCAGGGCCAGGTGCAGGCGTGCTTCAGTCGGATTGGCCAGCACACCCTCGCGCGCCACCCGCAGCACCTGCGGCAGGGCCGATCCAGAACTCTCCGCCAGTTCGGTCATGGCCAGCAGGGCATCAGGATTCTTCGGGTTGGCCTTCAGGAATGCCAGCAGGCGTTTGCGTGCCTCGTCTGCTTGGCCCGATACCACCTCGATGGCCGCCAAGCCAGCCACTGCCTGGAAATAGCCAGGACGCCTGCTCAGTGCGCTTTCAAAGGCGGCCTTGGCGCCCGGCACATTGCGCTGCGCAGCCAACACCTGGCCGCGCAGCAGCGGTGCCAACGGCTGGGTGGGCTGCTTTTTCTCGAGCACGTCGATGGCCTTCAGCGCGGCGGCGACGTTTCCGCGCTCGAGTTGGGCGCTGATGAGAGCCATGTCGGCCGAAACCCCCGAGTCTTTGGCTGCAATGCCTTCAAGGTCGGCGATGCCGCCGGCGCTTTGGCCGGCTGCCACGCGGGCCACGGCAGCGGCAGTCCGGGGGCGGGCGTCGCCCGGGGCCGCGCGGGCCGCCTGATTGAATGCCGCTTCGGCTTGTTTGATCTCGCCAAGCTGCATGCGCGCCTCGCCCAGCAAGGTGAGGGTGGTCGAGGCAGGCCGTTGCAAGCTCAACAAGGGTTGAAGGGTCTCGATGGCCTTGGCCGCCTGCCCGGCGCGGAGCTGGATGCGTGCCAGCAACTGGCGCGCCAGCACCAGGCTGGGTTGGGCCTTCAAAGCCTGTGCCAGCAAGGACTGTGCGCGCAAGTCTTGTCCCAGTTGAACCTCGGTGACTGCAGCGAGTTCGAGCGCGCGCACATTGGGTTGCTCCGTCTTGATCAGGGTCGCCGTCAGCTCACGGGCGCGGTTGTAGTCCTTGTCGACAAAGGCGAACTGGGCGTCGAAGAAGACGGTTTCGCTGTTCTGTGGCACCAGCTTTTTCAAAGCCTCGAGCTGTTGGCGCGCTTCCTGCACCTGGCCGCGCTGGAAGAGGATGGTGATGATCGAAGCATGTGCACGGATGGACGCTGGATGCTTGGCCAGCACCTGGCGGAAAGCCGCCAGCGCGCCCTCGGTGTCCTGACGCCCGTACCAGAGCAATTCACCCTTGGCGGCGCCGCCGAATTCATGATCGGGTTCTTTTTGCAGCAGCCCGTCGATGAGCTGCAGTGCGCCATCGTTGTCACCGGCCATCGAGCGCAGCCTGGCCAGCACGAGCACGGCGTCGGCGGCGTGCGGTTTGGCTCGAAGCGCTGCCTCAGCGGTGGCGCGTGCCTTGTCGGTGTCACCGGTCTGGGCGTACGCCCCCGCCAGCGAAGCCGCCAGTTCAGCCTGTGCTGCCGGGTCGCCCAGCCGGGTATCTGCAAAGCGTGCGATCAGTGCACTGTGCTGCCCCAGCAGCAGCATGGCCCTGGCCAGGGTGGGCACCACCAGGTCCTCGGGGTATCCAGCGTCCAGGGCCTTGCGCAACTCGAGTTCGGCAGCGCTGATCTCGCCAGTGCCGAGCAGGGTCTTGCCCAGCAGGTAGCGGGCGGCAGGTGAGCCGCTGTTCTGCTGCAGCGCAGACTTGATGTCGATGAGGGCAGACTCGGTCTTGTTCTGCGACAGATGCTGTTGCGCCGACGCCAGCAAACTGGTCTCGCTGGGGCCTGAACATGCCTGAAGGCTGCCGAGAACGAAGGTCACGCCCACTGTCTTGACCCATAGACTCCTGCTTTTCATGGTGCTGATTCCCCTGCTTGACTGTTCCGCGCAGGTCATACCTTACTGCGAGAGTCCCGACTCGTGAATCCGGCGATAACGCGAACTTTTGGGGGTGTCGTTCATTTTGCCGCCGCCTGGCGTGCTTTATCCCTCGTCTCGGCGACAGACTGCTGCGGATGCAGCAGCAACGGTCGGTTGGCGTCGGCCTTTCACGGGCCCGTTGCGGCGTCGGCCAATGCCCACATCCACTGGCACTGGTGACTCAACCCAGGACAGGCTGCGGCGGGCGCTCGGGCGCAAGTTCAGGCGGTGCGTCGCTGAGTGAAGCAGGCCGCCGATCCGCCCGGCTCAGCCGCTGCCCCCAGTCCACGATTTCCAGCCGGCCGTCCGGGTGCTCCAGCAGCGCGGTCAGGCTTTCCACCCAGTCGCCGTCGTTGCAGTACAGCACGCCGTCGATCCAGCGCATTTCGGCATGGTGGATGTGGCCGCAGACCACGCCGTGCACGCCGCGTGCACGGGCTTCGCGGGCAACGGCTGATTCGAAGTCGCCGACGTAGCTGACCGCACGTTTGACCTTGAGCTTGAGGTACTTGCTCAGGCTCCAGTAGGGCAGGCCCGCACGGGCGCGCACGGAATTGAAGTGGCGGTTGACGCGCAGCGTCAGTTCGTAGGCCCAGTCGCCCACGTAAGCCAGCCACTTGGCGCATTGGATGACGCCATCGAAGTAGTCGCCATGGGTGACCCACAACGTGCGGCCGTCGGCCAGCGTGTGGATGTGTTCGTCCACCACGTCCACGCCGCCGAAGTTGTGGCCCAGGTACTTGCGCGCGAACTCGTCGTGGTTGCCGGGGACGAAGATGACCTTGGTGCCCTTGCGCGCCTTGCGCAGCAACTTTTGCACCACGTCGTTGTGCGCCTGTGGCCAGTACCAGCTGCGGCGCAGCTGCCAGCCGTCGATGATGTCGCCCACCAGGAACAGCGTCTCGCAGTCCACCGTGCGCAAGAAGTCCAGCAGCGCGGCAGCCTGGCAACCCGGGGTGCCCAGGTGAAGGTCCGAAATCCAGACCGTGCGCACGCGCAGGCTGCCGTCCGTGTTGCGGTCCGCGCCGCCGTCCGCGCCGCTGTCCGCACCGCCGTCCACGCTGCTGTCCGCACCGCCGTCCACGCCGCCTGTCGGCAGGTCCGGTTCGTCGTCAGACGGGGCAGGAAGAGCGTCGCGTCGCATGGCGAGTGCCATCGTGCACCTGCCGCGCGACGCGGGTGTGACAGCGGCGGGTCAGGCCGATGACGTGGCGGCCATGCCAACGGGTGAGTCATCCAAGGCGTGCCCGCCATCCAGGATGCGCTGCACGATGCGTGGCACTTCGAATACCGCGCGGTTGTCGATGGCCTGCACGCGGCTGCGGTAGTCGGGCAGGTGCTGGGTGATCTGGTCCACCGCCTGCTGCACCGTGGCAAAGCTGCGCTGCACAACGCCCAGCCGGTGGTTCTGCACCCACTGCGTGTTCCAGCGTTCCTGCGGCATGGTCCAGGCGTTGCGGGTCACGATCACGGGCAGGCCCATGTGCACGGCTTCGCTCAGCGAACCCGGGCCCGGTTTGCCGATGAAAAAGTCGGCCAGCTGCATCCAGCGCATCACGTCCGGGGTGTAGCCCACCACCACCCGTGGCGAAGGGGTGGGCAAGGCGCGCAACTCAGCGGCCAGCACTTCATTGCGGCCACACATCAGGATCAGCGGCGTCTGTGGCAGCCGCAAGGCGATGCGTTTCATGGCGCGTGAACCGGTGCCGCCGAACAGCACCAGGCCGGTGGGGGTGTGGCCGTCCAGGCCCAGATCTTCGCGCGCGGCCACGCGGGCCTGGCCGCTCAGTCGTGGCGCGACATGGAATTCGGGCCGCAGGATCATGCCGGTGCTGCGGTGCACCCGCTGCGGCGGGCACCCAGCCGCCAGGGCCTGCTGCGCGGCATGCGCTGTGCCGCATACCACGTGCTGCTGCAGGCCGGGCTCGATCCAGAAGCTGGGCGGGTGATCGGCCATGTCGGTCATCACGGTGACAAAAGGCACCCCGGGCCGTGCCAGTTGCAGGCTGTCGTGCAGGCAGCGGTTGAAGTTGGGGATCAGCGACACCACCAGGTCGGGCTGCGTCGTCTGCCAGTGCTGCTGCAGGCGCTGAACCAGGCTCTGGTGACCCATGCGGATGAGCGCCTGCAGCAGCTTCAGTTCTTGCGCCAGGCCCAGCGTGAAGCCGCTGGCCAGGCGTTTGTTGTACAGGTCCTCGGGTTCGATACCGGTGATGCGCTTGAACAGTGCCGACGGGTCCAGCACTTCCGTCAGATTGACTTTGCGCACCTGCCACGGCCGGCCCTGGGCCAGGATCTCCTGCTCCAGTGCCTGCGCCGCCGCGCGGTGGCCGCCACCCGCGTTGAACCACACCAAGTCAACCTTCTTCATGCCGGACATGGTTGGGTCGGCGCGTGACGCTGGCGTGAAACAGCCCTGTCAGACCGGTGCCATGGGTGCGCGCCGAAGCAGCGCTTGCCCTTGCCGAATGCCCTGCCCGGCGGCCACACCGGGCGCGAGAACAAAGCCCGGTGGCACGAAGACGATGATCGTCGAGCCGTGTTCGAACCAGCCCAGCTCCTGGCCCTTGTGCACGACGGCCTGGCAGGGCATCTCGTTGGGGCCCGGCCAGCGCAGGTGCAGCAACACGTCCAGAAAGTGCAGCCGGATGCTGGCCACCAGGATGGCCGCCACCGGCACCAGCACCATCGGCGTGCCGTCGACCAGGCGCAGCTGGATGAGGGCGCGTTCGTTGCGACAGAACAGCCGCTGCACCCGTTTCAGCGCCACCGGGTTGACGTTCCAGGTGTCGCCGCTGATGTAGCTGACGTGTTCGACGGTGCCGTCGTGGGGCGCGTGGAAGCGGTGGTACATGCTGGACGTGAGGCGCAGCGTGACGTAGCTGCCGCCCTCGAAGGGCGCGGCACGCTCGGCGCGGCCGAAGAGATCGGCCAGGCGGTACGGAAAGCCCTTGGCCTGCAGCACCAGGCCCCGCGTCACCGTGCCCGTGGCGCCGACGATGGCGTCACATGGACTGGCCAGCACATCGGGTGCCATGTCAACCGTGCGTGCGCCGGGTTTGAGTTCGCGCGTGAAACAGTCGTGCAGGCTGTCGAAGTGCGCCTTTTTCGCTTCCGACAGGTCCAGCTCGGTGAAGGCGCGCCAAACGGCCAGCGAAGTACGGACCACCAGCGGATGCCGGATCTTGGAGAACCAGCCCATGAAACGTGTCAGCGCATGGCGCGGCACACGGTTGGTGAGCAGAAAGTTCAGGTCTTCCTGCAGCAGCAGGCGGTCACGCAGTTGGGCAATTTTCATAGGCCTGTCAAAGGATTGAAATACATATAGGGCTCCGAATCACGGGTTCACCCAAGCGACCATGAACGATCCCCTTGTCTTGACTGCACTGGCCGTGGCCGGCCTGGCCGCCGCCTATCCACTGGCGCGCCAGCGGCTGGAGCTGTCGCTGGCCAAACACCCGTCTCTGACCGGCCATTCGCGCATGGCCAAACGTGTGGCTGCGCTGGTGCCGGGTTATGCCTACGACGAGGCGCAGTTTTTTGGCAGCGACGGCGCACCAGCCGCCGTGCAGGCGCAGCGCCGCGCCGGTTTCATGCAGCTGGCACATGAACTGACGAGCCGCCACCCGAAGTCGGTGGCGCTCACGAAGCAGGCCAGAGAAGGCTTGTCGGACCTGCAGTTCACGGGTGCCTATCGTGTGCCCTTCCAGTACAGCCCCTACCTGCGCCAGCACCTGTCGCTGGGGTCCTTCGTGCAGCGCACCGACGGCGTGACCGTGACCGACCTCGATGGCCAGACCTTCATCGACTTGACCGGCAGCTATGGCGTCAATGTCTTCGGCCACGATTTCTACAAGGCCTGCATCGCCGAGGGCAGTTTGCGTGTGGCCGACCTGGGCCCCATTCTGGGCAGCTACCACCCGGCCGTGGCCTGGAACGTGGACCAGTTGCGCCGCCTCTCGGGCATGGACGAGGTGAGCTTCCACATGAGCGGCACCGAAGCCGTCATGCAGGCCGTGCGTTTGGCGCGTTATCACACCCGCAGGAAATACCTGGTGCGCTTCTCCGGCGCCTACCACGGCTGGTGGGAAGACGTGCAACCCGGCCCCGGCAACCCGCTGCCGCCGGGCCGTACCTACACGCTGAAGGAGATGGACGCCGACACGCTGCGTGTGTTGAAAAAGCGCAAGGACATCGCCTGCGTGCTGGTCAACCCTCTGCAGGCACTGCACCCCAACAAGGCCGCACCCGGCGACAGCACGCTGCTTGACAGTGGCCGCAGCGCGCACTTCGACAAGGCCGCCTACACGGCCTGGCTGCAGCAGCTGCGCCAGGTATGCAGCGAACGTGGCATCGTGCTGATCTTCGACGAAGTGTTCCTGGGCTTTCGCCTGGCGCCGGGTGGCGCGCAGGAGTATTTCGGCGTCAAGGCCGACATGGTGACCTACGGCAAGACGCTGGGTGGCGGCCTGCCGGTGGGTGTGGTGTGCGGCAAGGCCGCGCTGATGAAGCGCTACCGCGAGGACCGCCCGGCCGACTTGTGCTTTGCCCGCGGCACCTTCAACTCGCACCCCTACGTGATGGGCGCGATGCAGGTGTTTCTGGAGCGTCTGCACAGCCTGCCGGTGCGTGCCACCTACGTGGACATCGACAAGCGCTGGAACGAGCGTGCGGCGCAGTTGAACCAGCGGCTGCAGGCGGCCGACCTGCCGGTGCGCGTGGCCAACCTCACCAGCATCTGGACGGTGTTCTACACACAGCCGTCGCGCTACAACTGGATGCTGCAGTTTTACCTGCGCCAGCAGGGGCTGCTGCTCAGCTGGATAGGCACTGGGCGTTTGATCTTCAGCCACAACTTCAGCGATGCCGAATTTGACGCGGTGTGCCAGCGCTTCGTGGCGGCGGGGCAAGCGATGCAGGCCGATGGCTGGTGGTGGCAGGGCGCACACAGTTCCAACAAGGCCATCCGGCGCGGGGTGCTGCGCGAGATGCTGCGTCATCGCTGGGGGTAGAGAAGCTCAGTTGCCCCCACCGCACACCGCCCGCAGCCACCCGCCGATGCAAGCATCACGGGCGCGAATGGCCGCGGCAACGGGCCGAATCAATGGCTGCCGCGCACGTGGTCCATCGGGTCCAGCAGTTCACCGCGCAGCAGGTGCAGCGGTGCACGCCAGTACAGCATCGCGTCGTGAAAGGGGTCGGTCAGGATCTTCGTGGCCCAGGCCAGACCCGCCGTCACGCCTTGCAGGAAGAAGAGGTGGAACGTGCGAAACAGCAGGCCCACGACGCCCAGCGCCAGCCACGCCATGCCCACATCGTGCAGCCAGCCTTGCCAGGTGGTGGCCGGCTCGATCAGGCCGAGCAGTGAAGGTGCCAGCCACAGCAGCAGCGGAAAGGCCACCCACACCGCCAGCAGCACCACCTTGCGGTTCAGGTTGTAGCCCACCTTGATGGCTTCCTTGTGTTCAAAGCTGGCCTGGTTGACGTGGTCGTAGCCTTTGGGCTCGAAGAAAAAGTGGCCGGCCTGGCGCGTGGTCATCGAGATGCCCCAGGCGATGAGCGCCGCGGTGGCGGGGTCGAAGAAGACCACGACGTAGGCCACCAGAAAACTCAGGGCGCTGACGAAGTGCAGCGCCTGGTTGATGTAGCTCTGGTGGTAGTAGCGGTGGTCGTCCCAGCGCTGCGTTTTCAGGGTTTGCACAAATCCGTTCACCAAGGCGCTCCTCGTTCGTGGCACCTGCCACAAAGTGACGACATGGTGACGGCACATGGTGAATTTCGCGTGACGGCCCGGTGTCGGTTGCGTGTCGGTTTGATGAGTGCCGTGCGGGTGCGGTCCTGTCATCGAATTGTTGCGCGACGTCGGCACCATGCGCGCATGACAAACACCGATGCAACCGAGGCAGTGGACATCGAGGTCGACACCTACCTGCCGGCCCGACGTTCGCTGCGCGTGGCAGTGGTGACGGAAACATATCCGCCAGAAATCAATGGCGTGGCGGCCACCATCGCCCGTGCGGTGGCGGGCCTGCACGAGCGGGGCCACGAGATGCAGCTCGTGCGCCTGCGCCAGGACAAGGCCGATCAGGCAGCGCAGGAAGACCGTTATGCAGAAGTGCTGATGCGCGGCCTGCCGATCCCGCGCTACCCGCAACTGAAGATGGGCCTGCCGTCCAAGCGCGCCCTGCTGCGGCTGTGGAGCACCCACCGACCCGACGTGGTGCACATCGTGACCGAAGGGCCGCTGGGCTGGTCGGCGCTGCAGACAGCGCGCCAGCTCAGGCTGCCCACCGTCAGCGACTTCCGAACCAACTTCCATGCCTACAGCCGCCACTACGGCGTGGCCTGGCTGCGCAACCCGATCATGGGCTACCTGCGCAAGTTCCACAACCGCACCTCATGCACCATGGTGCCCACCGAAGGGCTGCGCAGTGAGCTGCTGGCCAGCGGCTTCCAGAGCCTGCGAGTGGTGTCGCGTGGTGTGGACACGCGGCTCTTTCATCCATCGCGGCGCAGCGCCGCCTTGCGCCAGCAGTGGGGCGCTGGGCCGTCCGATATGGTGGTGCTGTGTGTCGGCCGCCTGGCAGCCGAGAAGAATCTGAACACGCTGTTGATGGCCTTCGAGGGCATGCGGGCCATCGACCCTGCGGTGCGTCTGGTGCTGGTGGGCGACGGACCCGAACGCGCCAATCTGCAGCGGCGTTGCCCCAGCGCCATGTTCGCGGGTCTGCGGCGTGGTGAAGACCTGGCGGCGCACTACGCGTCGGCCGATCTCTTTGTCTTCCCCAGCGTCACCGAGACCTTTGGCAATGTGCTGACCGAAGCCATGGCCAGCGGCCTGGCGGCGGTGGCCTTCGACTACGCCGCTGCACGACAGGTGCTGCGCCATGGCGACAACGGCCTGCTGGTGCACTACGAAGACCAGGCCGCCTTCTGTGCCGCTGCGCAACGCCTGGCCGGGCAACTGGGCTGGGTGCGGGCAATGGGGGCGCAGGCGCGTGAAACGGCATGCAGGCTGGACTGGGGCCGCATCGTCGAACAGATCGAGGATGTCTATGTCAAGGCCATCGCGCCGCTGGCCGTGCGGACACGGCCAGCGCTGCGACCCGCCTTGCCTTTTTTCTAGGCCGTTACCCGCGCCAGGGCGCGTGCCCGGTGCCACCAAAGCGCGGCCACACACAAGCCCACCAGAACGCCCAGGCCTGACATCAGGCTGCGCACCGGCAGGCCCAGCGCCAGCAGCGCCGCGTAAACACCCAGCATCACCAGCACGCTGGTGTTTTCATTGAAGTTCTGCACGGCGATGGAACGGCCGGCGGTCAAAAGCACATGACCGCGGTGCTGCAGCAAGGCGTTCAGCGGTACCACCAGCGCACCGCCCAGGGCGCCCACCAGCAGCAGGGCCGGCAAGGCCATCCACCAATGCCCGGCCTGTGCAGCCAGCGGCACAGCCAAGCCCATCAGCACGCCCAGCGGCAGCACCCGGTGGGCCTGCGACAACGGCACCCAGCGTCCCGCCGCGACGGCACCGGCGACGATGCCCACGGCCACTGCAGCCTGCAGGTAGGCGCCCTGGTTCAGCGGCAGGCCCAGCACGTCGGTGGCCCAGCGCAGCACGGCAAACTGCAGCACGGCGGCGGCGCCCCAGAAAAGGGTAGTCACCGCCATCGACAGTGCACCCATCTCGTCAGCCCACAGCCGCCGCTGTGCACGCCAGAAGCCGCTGACCATGGCGTGCAGTCGCCGGTCTTGCCGCGCGTAACGCGCGCCGCTGTCGGGGATGCCCAGGTTCAACAGCGCGGCAGCCGCGTACAGGGCCAGCAGCAGCCACAGGCCCAGCGTGCTGGGTGTCCAGCTGGCCGGCGCAGACAGCAGGCTCATCAGCCCGGGGCTGATGAGCACGCCGCCCACCACGGCGCCGAAGACGGCGGCGCAAACAGTGGTCACCTCGATCCAGCCGTTGGCGGCCACCAGGGCCGACGCGGGCACCAGTTCGGTCACCAGACCGTACTTGGCGGGTGCGTAAGCCGCCGCGCCCACGCCCACCACGGCCAGTGCAAACAAGGGGTTCAGTCCGGCCAGCAGGCCCAGCACACCCAGCACCTTGATGGCATTCATCACCATCATCAGCCGGCCCTTTTGCACAGCATCGGCCAGGTCGCCTACAAACGGCGCCAGCACGACGTAGGCGATGGTGAAGCAGAACTTGAGCATCGGCGCCCACCAGGGCGGCAGGCCACGTTCCAGCAACAGCGCGATGCCGACGATGAGCAAGGCGTTGTCGGCCAGCGCAGAGAAAAACTGCGCCGCGATCAGGACGCGGAAGCCTGGGGGAAGCTGCTGCGCCATCGCGCAATTGCAGCCTGGCCGTGTGACAGGACGATGGGGATGCGGTACCCCTGGGATCGATGAGCCTCAGGGCAACAGCCGGGGCAGCACGTCGGCCGCGGTGCCGCGAAGCACCAGGTGCGCCTGGGCATCGATCTCGCTGTCGGACGGGTTGACGATGACCACCTGCGCCCCGTGCCGGCGGGCACGTCCGGCCAGACCCGCTGCGGGCCAGACAGCGCCCGATGTGCCCACCACCAGCATCGCCGCGCAGTGCTCGGCCGCTTGTTCGGCGGCGTTCAGCGCCCGCAGTGGGAGCGCTTCGCCAAACCACACCACACCGGGCCGCACGGGGTTTCCGCACTCCGCGCAATTGGGCGGTTCGCCGGCCGTGGCCCAGGCCGGGTCGCACACATTGCCACCGCGTGTGTGGCGCGGGCAGTCGTCCAGCCAGCGGTCTTCCAGGATGTCGCCGTGCAGCTGGATGGTCAGGTTGTTGCCGGCGCGTTGGTGCAGGTCATCGACGTTCTGCGTCACCAGCGTCAGCACGCCCGGGTGGCGCTGCGCAAAGCTGGCCAGTGCGACGTGGCCCGCGTTGGGCTGGGCACGCTGTACACCTTGTCGGCGCTCGGCGTACCAGCGCCAGACACGTTCGGGGTTGGCGCGGAAGCCGTCTGCGCTGGCCAGTTCCATCGGGTCGAAACGGGCCCAGTAGCCGGTGAGTGCATCGCGAAAGGTGGCGATGCCGCTCTCCGCGCTCATGCCGGCACCGGTCAGCACACACAGGCCGCCGCGCTGGGCCAGCGCCGGTGCCAGCAGCGCGCGCGCTGCGGCCAGCTCAGTCGGTGAAACGGCCACCACTTCGGGCCTGTTGCACGACCACCGTGGCGGGTGCGAAGCGCGGGCCGAACTTCTGTGCCAGTTCTTGCGAGCGCTTCACGAAGGCCGCCGCACCCATCGCGTTGACGAACTGCAGCGCACCGCCGTGAAAGGGCGCGAAACCCCAGCCGAAGATGCTGCCGACGTTGGCATCGGCCACCGAGCGCAGCACACCCTCTTCGAAACAGCGCGCAGCTTCGTTGGCCTGGGCAAACAGCAGGCGGTCGATCAGCTCTTGCTGTGGGGGTTGCGTGGCGGCCACCGGAAAGTGTTGTGTCAGTTCGGGCCACAACACCTTGCCGCTGCTTTCCGAGGACAGACCCCAATCGTAGAAACCTTTGCCCACCTTCTTGCCCACACGCCCGATCTCGCACAGCTGGCGCACCACGGCCATGCCGGGGTGTTCGGTGTAGGCCTGGCCTGCACCTGACGATGCAGCGGCCAGGTCCTTCTTCGTCTGCTCGGCCACGTGCAGGCTCAGCGACAGCGACACTTCGTCCATCAGCGCCAGCGGCGGCATGGGCATGCCGGCCTGCAGGCCAGCCACCTCGATGCTGCGTGGGTGCACACCTTCCTTCAGCATCGTGATGCCTTCCATCACGTAGGTGCCAAAAACACGGCTGGTGTAGAAGCCGCGGCTGTCGTTGACCACGATGGGCGTCTTGCCGATCTGCAGCACGTAGTCGAAGGCCCTGGCCAGGGTGGTGTCGTCGGTCTGCCGGCCCACGATGATCTCCACCAGCGGCATCCTGTCCACCGGGCTGAAGAAGTGCAGACCGATGAACTGCGACGGCCGTGCGCTGGCTTGCGCCAGGCCGGTGATGGGCAGGGTGCTGGTGTTGGAAGCAAATACGGTGGCCGCAGTCAGTTGCGCTTCAGCCAGCTTCGTCACGCTGGCCTTGATGCTGCGGTCTTCGAAAACGGCCTCGATCACCAGATCGCAGCCTTGCAGCGCTTCGTAGCGGGTTGTCGGGGTGATGCGCGCCAGCAGCGCATCGCGCTTTTCGGCCGTGCTGCGACCCTTTTTCACGGCCTTGTCCAGCAGGGCCTGTGATTGCAACTTGCCCCGTTCTGCGGCTTCTGCCGTGGTGTCCAGCAGCACCACCTCGATGCCGGCCTTGGCCGAGACATGGGCGATGCCCGCGCCCATCATGCCGGCGCCCAGGATGCCCAGCTTCTGCACCTTCGAAGGCGCCACACCCGCGGGCCGTGAAGCGCCCTTCTTGATGGCGTTCAGCTGGTACCAGAGCGTGTTGATGATGTTCTTCGACTGCTGCGACATGGCGCAGGCCGCGAAGTAACGGCTTTCCACCACGCTGGCCTGGTCGAAGCCCAGCAGCCCGCCTTCGAACACCGCACTCAGGATGTGCTGGATGGCCGGGTAGTTGCCCCAGCTCTTGGCGCTGGCCACGCTGGGCGCCACGCTGAAGAGTTGCGCGATGGCCGGCGAGCGGGAGTCGCCGCCGGGGAAGCGGAACTTGGGCAGGTCCCACGGCTGCCTGGCCTTGGGGTTGGCGTTGATCCAGGCACGCGCTTGCGCCATCAGCTCATCAAGACCCCTGGCTGTCGCGGTGATCAAGCCCATGCCCAGCGCCTTGTCGGGGCTGATGTCGTTGCCTTCGCCCATGATCTGCAGTGCCTGCTGGATGCCCACCAGCCGCGGCAGCCGCACCGTGCCGCCACCGCCGGGCAGCAGGCCCAGCTTGACTTCGGGCTGGCCGATCTTCAGGCGCGGTTCGGCAAGGGCGATGCGTGCGTGGCAGGCCAGCGCGATCTCCAGCCCGCCGCCCAGCGTGTGGCCGTTGAGGGCGGCCACCACGGGCTTGCCTTGAAGTTCCAGCTGGCGCAGCACGGCCTTCATGGCGTTGGCCGCTGCAAAGGGTTCTTCGGGTGTCGTCCACATGGACATGCGATCCAGGTCGCCGCCGGCGCAGAAGTCGGCCTTGGCGCTGGTGAGGATGAGGCCCTTCACCGCCGGCTCGGCCAGCCGTGTGACGGCGGCTGCAATGCCTTGCATCAGCGTATCGTTGACGACGTTCATGGGCCGGCCGGGCAGGTCCATCGTGGCGACGAGGATGCCGTCGTCGCCCAGGGTCAGTTCAACAGCATTCGACATCGGATCCCCATGTGGTGGGCGTGGGTTGATCAAGCGGCCGCCGCGAAACCGGCTTAGCCGGGCCGCTGGCTGCGCCCCCTCGAGGGGGCGCGGCGAAGCCGCTTCGGGGGTGGGTCATGTTCTTTCGATGATGGTGGCGATGCCCATGCCGCCGCCGACACACAGTGTGGCGCAGCCGGTGCTCAGATCACGGCGTTCCAGCTCGTCAAGCAAGGTGCCCAAAATGATGCAACCCGTGGCACCCAGCGGGTGACCCATGGCGATGGCGCCGCCGTTGACGTTGACGCGGTCCAGGCTCACACCCAGGTCGCGTGCCGTCTTCATGGGCACCACGGCGAAGGCTTCGTTGATCTCCCACAGATCGATGTCGCTGGCCTGCATGCCGGCCTTGGCCAGCGCCTTGCGGCAAGCCGGTGTGGGGCCGGTGAGCATGATCGTGGGCTCGCTGCCGGTGACGGCCGCCGCACGGATGCGTGCCCTCGGTTTCAGGCCGGCCTTGGCGCCGCCTTCGGCACTGCCCACCAGCATCAGCGCCGCGCCATCGACGATGCCGCTGCTGTTGCCCGCGTGGTGCATGTGATCGATACGTTCCACCGTCGTGTACTTGCGCAGCGCCGTGGCGTCGAAGCCCATCGCGCCCATCATCGAGAAGCTGGCGTCCAGCTTGGCCATGGCCTCGGCCGAAGCACGTTCATCCACGATGGGGCGAATCGTCTCGTCGCGGTCCAGCATCAAGAGGCCCGCGATGTCGTGCACCGGCACCATGCTCTTGCCGAAGTGGCCGGCTGCCCGTGCAGCGGCCGCGCGACGGTGCGATTCCAGCGCAAAGCTGTCGACGTCGCGGCGGCCCCAGCCTTCCAGCGTGGCGATGAGGTCGGCGCCCACGCCCTGCGGCACGAAACCCAGCTTCTGGTTGATGCGCGGGTCCATGAACCAGGCGCCGCCGTCGCTGCCCATGGCCCAGCGGCTCATGCTTTCCACCCCGCCGGCCACCACCAGGTCCTCGAATCCGCTGGCCACCTTCGCTGCAGCCAGGTTCACACTTTCCAGGCCCGACGCGCAGAAGCGGCTCTGCGTGACACCGGCCACCGACTGCGACCACTCGGCGTCCAGCACCGCGGTGCGTGCGATGTCGGCGCCTTGTTCGCCCACAGGAGTGACGCAGCCCAGCACCACGTCGTCCACCAACGCGGTGTCCAGCTGCAAGCGCTGTTGCATGGCCTGCAGCAGCGTGCGCAGCAGCCACACCGGGCTGGCCTGGTGCAGGCCGCCGTCCTTCTTGCCTTTGCCGCGCGGCGTGCGCACGTGCTCGTAGATGAAAGCCTGTGCGGCGCTATTCATGATGATCCTTCAAGGTACGCGCGGGGTGCACGCCATCGGCATGGCCCATGAACGGCGGGTGGATGCTGTAGCCCAGCAACTGCTGCACGCGCTCGGGGTAGCGGGCCACGGTGGCGGGCGGCACCGACAGCAGCATGCTTTCCATCTGCCGGCCCCAGGCCACGCAGTATTGCGGCGTGATCAGCAAGCGCGGCGCGGCGCTGTTGTTGGCGCCGCCGCGGTGCCACAGCGTGCCCATGGCCAACATCAGCGATCCGGCCGGCACGATGACCGGCTGCAGGTCGGGATGATTCTCCGGCCCGCCCACGCCGCCTTGTTCGAACACCGTGTGCAGCGCCGTGCCCACGGGCACGTCATCGCCCCACAGGTGGCTGCCTGGGATGATCTCGGTGGGGCCGTTTTCAGCCGTGAAGTCGTCGATGGTCCAGAAGGCGCTGATGCCATAGGCCGGCCGGGGCCGGGGCACGCGGTAAAAACTGTCGTCGAAGTGCAGCGGCTGCACCGTTTCACCCGGGTGGGTGTTGATGGCCAGGCAGGCCGAGAGCATGAAGTTGGGCCCCAGCACGGCTTCGCAGACGTCCAGCACCAGCGGGTGCGTCGCCAGGTCGGCAAACACGGGGCTCTTGGCCAGCAGCGCATACACACGTTCGCTGTGATAACCCTCAAAGTCATTGCGCCCGGGTTTGTCGCCCCGCAGCCAGGGCTGCAGCGCGGAGCGTATGGCTTGCACCTGGGCGGCCGGCAGCACAGACGGCAGGATCAGATAGCCATCCGCGCGCAGCCGCTCCAGCAGCTTGGGCATGGGCGTGGCGGGATCGGACCGGGTCAACATGGCGGCCTCCTCAATCGGTTCAGCGCCTGTCCAGCCGTTGGCGCACCTCGGCATTGATGATGCGCAACTCCGACAACATGGCGTCCAGGTGCGCGCGCTTTTGCGCCAGGTCGTCGATGGCGGCGTCGGTCTTGTTCAGCACGTACTTCAACTGCTGGCTGCGGCCTTCGCCATGGTCGCCGTAGAGATCCAGGTAATGTTTGATGTCGGCCAGGCTGGCGCCAACGGCCTTGCTGCGCAGGATGATGGCCAGCCGCGCGCGGTCGCGCCGTGTGTAGACACGGGTGCCGTTGATGCGGCGCGGCGCCAGCAGGCCCTTGTCTTCGTAGAAGCGGATGCTGCGCAGCGTGATGCCAAATTCGGTGCACAGCTCGGTGATGCCAAAGAGCTCGCCCGTGTCTTCGTCGCGGTGCGAGTCGACCACCTCTTGCGCCGAGGCCGTGGCCTTCTTGCGAGTCACCGCCTGCAACATGGTCAGACCACGCGCTGGAGTTTCATGGCCACGCTCATGTCGCCGCTGACCTTGAACTTGCCCATCATGAAGCCAGTGGTCGGCTCCAGTTCACCGGTCAGCAGCGCGGTCAGATTGTCCAGCGTGATGGCCACGGTGCAGTCGGTCTCGACGTCGTTGTTGTGCACGGCATTGGGCACGCTCTTGCCGTCCAGCACCACCACGCCATCGGCGCCGCAGTCGAACTTCAGGGTGGCGTTCAGGCCGCTGGCCGCGCCCATCTTGTTGCGCAGGGTCTCGGTGCAGGCTTGCATGTCCATGGCAGAGGCTTCCTTTGAAGGCATGGGGGGTTGAATGCCCGGCATCGTAGCCGCCGCGGGTGCCGTTTGCATGCGGGAATTTACCAATATGTCACCCAGTTGACGTTAACGTTACCCTGTCGCCTAATGCACCCCTAATGCGGCTTCCCCGGACACCCGATGCGCCCGATGACCCCCACCGACCGCTACGCCAGCGTCTTCCGCCCCGGCCTGTTTGCCGGCCAGCTGCATTGGGTGACCGGCGGCGGCAGTGGCATCGGTCGCTGCGTGGCCCATGAACTGGCCAGCCTGGGTGCCACGGTGGTGATCAGCGGGCGCACGCAGGCCAAGCTGGATGTGGTGGCGGCCGAAATCAAGGCCGACGGCGGTGTGTGCCACACGACAGCCTTCGACATCCGCGACGAAGAAGCGGTGAAGGCTGGCGTGGCGGCCGTCATTGCCGCGCACGGGCCGGTGACAGGCTTGGTCAACAACGCCGGCGGGCAGTTCCCGGCGCCGCTCTTGGCCATCAGCAAGAAGGGTTTCGACGCGGTGGTGGCCAGCAACCTCACGGGCGGCTTTTTGATGATGCGCGAGCTGTTCAACCAGTGCATGCAGCAGCACGGCGGCGCAGTGGTCAACATGACGGCCGAGTTTCGCAACGGCATGCCCGGCATGGGCCACAGCGGCGCGGCACGTTCGGGCATGAGCAACCTCACGATGACGGCGGCCTTTGAATGGGCACATGCCGGTGTGCGTGTCAACGCCGTGGCGCCGGGCTGGATTGCGTCCAGCGGCATGGACACCTACGGCGGCGCGATGAAGTCGATCATCCCCAAGCTGAAGCAGCACGTGCCGCTGCGGCGTCTGGGTGTGGAGGCCGAGGTCAGCGGCGCCATCGTCTTTCTGCTGTCGCCCGCGGCCAGTTTCATCACTGGTGTCACGCTGCAGATCGATGGCGCGGCGTCGCTGGGCAGCAACATCTTTCCGCTGGGCACCGAGTCAAAGTCCGTGCCCTTCGACGGTTTCCATCGCGCCGTGACCCCCGACGTGTTGAAGTAATGCCCCAGCTGTCATCCTTGCTCGACCCGCGCTCGTCCGCCTTTGCGGCCAACGCGGCCCGCATGGCCGAACGCCTGGCCGAGGTGCAGGCCCTGCAAGCCCGGGTGGTGGCCGAAAGCGAAAGCAAACGCGACAAGTTCGACAAGCGCGGCCAACTGTTGCCGCGCGAACGGGTGGCGCGGCTGCTGGACCGCGGCAGCGTCTTTCTGGAACTCAGCCCGTTGGCCGGCCTGGGCATGCACGACGACGATGGCAAAAAAAGTGTCATGGGCGGCGGCAGCATCGTGGGCATCGGCGTCGTGGCCGGCAAGCGTGTGTTGATCTCCGCCAGCGACAGCGCGGTGAAAGGCGGCACCATCGCGCCGATGGGGCTGAAGAAGGCCTTGCGCGCGCAGGAACTGGCGGTACAGAACAAGCTGCCGCTGATTGCGCTGGTGGAAAGCGGTGGCGCCAACCTGATGTACCAGGCCGAGATCTTTGTCGACGGCGGCCGCACGTTTGCCAACCAGGCGCGCCTGTCGGCTGCCGGCATTCCGCAGATCGCGGTGGTGCACGGTTCTTCCACCGCCGGTGGCGCCTACCTGCCGGGCCTGAGCGACTACGTGGTGCTGGTCAAGGGCCGCAGCAGCATCTACCTGGCCGGGCCGCCGCTGGTGAAGGCCGCCATCGGCGAAGACGCCAGCGACGAAGAGCTGGGCGGCGCACAGATGCACGCCGAAGTCACGGGCCTGGGTGAATACCTGAGCGACAACGACGCCCACGCCATCGCGCTGACGCGTGAGTTGATGGACAAGCTGCCGTGGGACACGGTAGCTGCCGCTGTTCACGCACCCGAGCCGCTGTTCCCGGCCGAAGAACTGATGGGCGTCGTGCCTGCCGACGAGCGCCAGCCGTACGACGTGCGCGAGGTCATCGCGCGGCTGGTGGACGGTTCCGACTTCCTGGAATTCAAGGCCGCCTTTGCGGCAGACACCGTCTGCGGCCATGCACGACTGCAGGGTCATGCGGTGGGCGTGATCGGCAACAACGGCCCCATCCAGCCGGCCGGCAGCACGAAGGCCGCACAGTTCATCCAGCTGTGCGACCAGAGCGGCACGCCGCTGGTCTTTTTGCAGAACACCACCGGCTTCATGGTGGGCAAGGCGGCCGAACAGGCCGGCGCCATCAAACACGGCAGCAAGATGATCCAGGCCGTGGCCAACGCGCGTGTGCCCAAATTCACCGTCGTGCTGGGCGGCAGCTTCGGCGCCGGCAACTACGGCATGTGCGGGCGGGGCTTCGACCCTCGTTTCATCTTCAGCTGGCCCAGCGCACGCACGGCCGTGATGGGCGGCGCGCAGGCGGCGAAGGTGATGGACATCCTGAACCGCGCCAAACTCGAACGTTTGGGACTGCCGGCCAACGACGAAGCACTTGCGGCGATGAGCGACGCGCTGCGCAATCGCCTGGACGCCGAGAGCCACGTGCTCTTCGGCACCGCGCGCTTGTGGGACGACGGCGTGATCGACCCGCGGGACACCCGCCGCGTCCTGGGTCTGTGCCTGGCCTTGGCGCAGGAAGCCGAACAACGACAGCTGCGACCCAACACCTTTGGCGTCGCCAGATTCTGAGACTGAGAGACACCCTGATGAAGTTCACCCCAGAACACCGCGCACTCGAAGACACCGTCGTCAAGTTCTGCGACAAGGAACTCAACCCCTTCGTGCCCGAGTGGGAAGCCAAGGGCCAGTTCCCCGCGCACGAGGTGTTCAAGAAGCTGGGCAAGCTGGGTCTGCTGGGCCTGAAGTACCCCGAGGAATACGGCGGCGCGGGCCTGGACTTCAGCTACAGCATGGTCATGGCCGAAGCGCTTGGCCAGTGCAACTGCGGCGGCGTGCCCATGGCCATTGGCGTGCACACCGACATGGCCACGCCGGCGCTGGCGCGTTTTGGCAGCGATGAACTGCGCAAGGAATTCCTGGTGCCCACCATTGCCGGCGATGTGGTGGCCTGCCTGGGCGTGAGTGAGCCCGGCGGCGGCAGCGACGTGGCGTCGATCAAGACCACGGCCAAAGTTGATGGCGGCGACTACGTCATCAACGGCACCAAGATGTGGATCACGAATGGCTTGCAGGCCGATTGGTGCTGCCTGCTGGCCAACACGTCCGACGGCCCGGCGCACAAGAACAAGAGCCTGATCGTGGTGCCGATGGACTCACCCGGCATCAGCAAGCAGAAGATCCACAAGATCGGCATGCACAGTTCGGATACCGCACAGCTTTTTTTCGACAACGTGCGGGTGCCGAAGCGAAACGTGATCGGTCAGGAGGGCCTGGGCTTCACGTTCCAGATGTTGCAGTTTCAGGAAGAGCGGCTGTACGCTGCCGCCGGCAGCCTGCGCAGTCTGGACCGCCTGATCGACCAGACCATCGACTACACACGCCAGCGCAAGGCCTTCGGCAAGAGCATCCTGGACAACCAGGTGGTGCACTACCGGCTGGCCGAACTGCGCACCGAAGTCGAAGCGCTGCGCGCGCTGACCTACCGTGCAGTGGAGATGTACGTCAGCGGCAAGGATGTCACCAAACTCGCCAGCATGGCCAAGCTGAAGTGCGGGCGGCTGTCGCGGGAAGTCACCGACGCCTGCCTTCAGTACTGGGGCGGAATGGGTTTCACGGCCGACAACCCCATCAGCCAGGCCTACCGGGACAGCCGCCTGATCAGCATCGGCGGCGGAGCCGACGAGATCATGCTGGGCATCATCTGCAAGCTCGAAGGCACCCTGCCGTCGAAGCTGCCGCAATGAGCGTCGAGCTGGCCGGGTTCACGACGCTGGCGCTGCGTCGCGAAGTCGACGTGCTGCACGTCACCCTCAACCGCCCGGCGGTGCGCAACGCCATGTCGCTGGCCATGGTGCGTGAATTGCGCGTGGTGCTGAGCCAGGCCGAGATGCGCGGCGAAATACGCGTCATCGTGTTGCGCGGCGCGGGTGGACATTTCTGCGCCGGCGCCGACCTGTCCGACATGGCCGCCGCCCGCATGAGATTGCAGGACGACCCGAACGCACTGGTGGAAACCAACGCAGCGTTCGGCGAACTGTGCGTGGCCTACGCCGACACCGGCATCGCCACAGTGGCGGTTGTCGAAGGCACCTGCATGGGCGGCGGTTTCGGCCTGGCTTGTGTGGCCGACGTGACGCTGGCTTCCGACACCGCCAGCTTCCGCCTGCCCGAGACCAGCCTGGGCCTGGTGCCGGCGCAGATCGGGCCCTTCCTGGTGCAGCGGCTGGGCTACGCCGAAGCGCGACGCCTGGCCGTCACCGGCGGGCGCTTGAATGCACAGGAAGCGCTTGCGCTGCGGCTGGTGCATGGGGTGCATGGGGTGCATGGGGGTCAGGCCTTGGACGCTGCCTTGGCGCAGGTGCTGTCCGACGTCCTGCAATGTGCGCCCGGCGCGGTGGCGGCCACCAAGGCGCTGATGGCCAAGGCGCGCTTTCAGTCGCCGGCTTCACTGGTGCAAGAAGCGGCCGAAGTTTTTTCGGCTGCCGCGTTGGGGCCCGAAGGCATCGAAGGCACGACCGCCTTCCTGCAAAAGCGCAAGGCAAAGTGGGCGCTGCCATGAGCTTCAGCAAGATCCTCATCGCCAACCGTGGCGAGATCGCGTGCCGCGTCATCCGCACCGCACACCGCCTGGGTTACCGCACCGTGGTGGTCTTCAGCGATGCGGATGCCGCTGCGCTGCATGTGCAGCAGGCCGATGAAGCCGTGCGCATCGGGCCTGCGCCGGCTGCCGACAGCTACCTGAACATCGCCGCGTTGCTGCACGCTGCACGACAGACCGGCGCAGACGCCGTTCACCCGGGTTACGGCTTCCTGTCCGAACGTGCCGACTTTGCGCAGGCGTGCGCCGATGCGGGCCTGGTGTTCATCGGCCCGCCGCCATCGGCCATCCGTGCCATGGGCGACAAGGCGCTGGCCAAGCGCCGCATGATCGAAGCCGGTGTGCCTTGCGCGCCCGGCTACCTGGGCCAGGACCAAGGCGACGAACGTCTGACGGCTGAAGCGCACCAACTGGGTCTGCCGCTGTTGGTGAAGGCCGTGGCTGGTGGCGGGGGCCGCGGCATGCGCCTGGTGCGCAACTTCGCCGATCTGCCAGAGGCCATCACTGGCGCGCGCCGCGAAGCCAGCAGCGCTTTTGGCGACGCCACGCTGATGCTGGAAAGGCTGATCGACAACGGCCGCCACATCGAGATCCAGGTCTTTGCCGACGCGCACGGCCACGCCGTGCACCTGGGCGAACGCGACTGCACGGCGCAGCGCAGGCGCCAGAAGGTCATCGAAGAAGCGCCTTCGCCGGTGGTCAACGCAGCGATGCGTGCCGCGATGGGCCGCGACGCCGTGGCCGCCGCGCTGGCCGTGGGCTACCGCGGCGCGGGCACGGTGGAGTTCATCGTCGATGCCGACATGAAACACCACTTCCTGGAGATGAACACCCGGCTGCAGGTGGAGCACCCGGTGACCGAGTGCATCACCGGCCTGGACCTGGTGGAGTGGCAACTGCGCGTGGCGCGTGGCGAGCCGCTGCCGCTGACGCAGGACCAGATCAGCTTCACCGGCCACGCCATCGAAGCGCGCCTGTATGCCGAAGACCCCTGTGACGGCTGGAAGCCGCAGACCGGCCGCATCGCCGGCTGGCAACCCGGCGCCACCGATGTCCGCATCGACCACGGCATGGCCGAAGGTGGCGAGGTATCGCCCTACTACGACGCGATGGTCGCCAAGTTCATCGCCCACGGCAGCGACCGCGCCGACGCCATCCGTCGCCTGACCCGTGCGCTGGACGACGTGCCGCTGCTGGGCCTGCCCAGCAACGGCCGCTTCCTGCGCGAGCTGGTGAACCACCCGCAGTTCATGGCGGCCGCGATGACGACGACGACGCTGGACGAATGGGCCGCCAGCGGCGAGCCGCTGCTGCAGCGAACCGCGCCGCCCGGTGCCGCCTGGCGCATCGCCGCAGCCTTGCTGGCGGGGCCGGGCGGCCAGCGGCCGGCCAGCGTGGCGGCCTTCGACCTGACGCTGCTGTGCCAAGGCGAGCAGCGCACACAACGTGCGCCCGATGCGGCGGTGCAGGTGCTGTCCTGGAACGGCCAGCACGCGTGCATCCACATCGACGGCGTCCAGCGCCGTGTCACTGCGCTGCAAGACGGCGGCACGCTGCACCTGTGCCTGGACGGCGCTGTCTTCGGCTTCGAAGAGCCATCGGCCTATCCGAAGGCCGATGCCGCCGCCGACCCCACACACGCCCGCGCGCCAGTGGCCGGCGTGGTCGCGCAAGTCAGTGTTCAGGCGGGCGACACCGTGGTCGCCGGCCAGCCCCTGGTCTGCGTCGAAGCGATGAAGATGGAGATGTGGCTCAACGCCCCTGCAACCGGTACCGTGAAGGCCGTCAACGTCAAACCCAAAGACCCCGTCGCCGCCGGCGCCGTGCTGGTCGAGCTGGACATTCCCGCATGAGCCAAGACAAAGCCATCCTCACCTGCGCGCTGACCGGCGTGCTGACCAACCCGCTGCAGCACCCGGTGCCGGTCACACCCCAGCAGATGGCGGCCGAAGCGCGGGATGCGTTCAACGCCGGCGCAAGCATCATGCATGTGCACCTGCGCAGCCAGGACAGCGGCTTCGGCCACATGCCCAGCTGGGACCCGGACGTGGCGCAAGCGGTGTGCGACGCCATCCGCGCGGCCTGCCCGGGGGTGATCATCAACCTGACCACGGGTGTCATCGGCAAGGACATCAGCGGCCCGAAAGCTTGTCTGGAGCGGGTGAAGCCCGAGATCGCGGCCTGCAACGCCGGCACCTTGAACTATCTGAAGATCAAGGACAACGGCGAATGGGCCTGGCCGCCGATGGTCTTCGACAACCCGGTGGCCAAGGTGCAGCAGTTCCTGGACGTGATGGCCGCCTGCGGCACGCACCCCGAGTTCGAATGTTTCGACGTCGGCATCCTGCGCAGCGTGGCCATGTACCTGAAGGCCGGCATGTTCAGCGGCGTGCCCGAAGTGAACCTGGTCATGGGCGTGGCCAGCGGCATGCCCTGCGACGCCGACCTGCTGGCGCTGCTGCCACGTTACGCGCCGACCGGTGCGGTGTGGCAGACCACGCTGATCGGCCGCGCAGAGATCTGGCCCGTGCACCAGAAAACCGCCGACCTGGGCGGCAACCTGCGCACCGGGCTGGAAGACACTTTCTACCTGCCGGGTGGTGAACGGGCCAGCGGCAACGGCGCGCTGGTCCAGGCCCTGGTCGCCTGCGCGCGGCGCGCCGGCCGCGACATCGCGTCGCCGGCCGAGGCGCGGCAGCGGCTGGGCCTGCACGGGGGCGCCCTGGCATGACGGCACCCGCACTGCAGCCGCGCACGCCTGCCGAACAGGCGCTGGTGGACGAAGCGCTGGTGGACCTGTTCGAATACAAGATCACTTTCAACCAGACCCTGGGCCTGAAGATCGCCTCGGTGCAGCCCGGTGACGTGCGCGCCACCTTCGACATGCGGCCCGAACTGGTGGGCCACTACGCACACGGCCGCCTGCACGGCGGCGTGATCTCGGCCACGCTGGACCACATGGGCGGCCTCGCGGTCATCGTGGGCATCGCGGCGCGGCACCCGCACGACAGCGTGCAGCAGGTGATGACACGCTTCACCAGGGTCGGCACCATCGACCTGCGGGTGGATTACCTGCGCCAGGGCCTGGGCCGGCAGTTCACGGTCACGGCCGAGGTCATGCGACTGGGCGGACGCATCGGCAGCACGCAGATGCGGCTGGTCAACGAAGAAGGCATCTTGATCGCGACGGCGGCGGCGGCCTACACGGTGGCTTGATGTCGCGGCCAGGGGCGGCTGGCGGCGGCAGGCGCCCGACCGTCGCTCTTGACAAGGCAGCAATGAATCCCACCTAGCATGTCTGTGTCTTGAGCCTTTGCCGGGGTCTGCGTCATGAAGTTGCCGTCTGCCACCACCGCCTTGTTTGCCGCCGTGGTCGCCACCGTGGCCCTGGCCGCTGCATGGCTGACGCCCACGCTGGTGCAAGGCAAAGGCAAAGGCGAGGCCGTGCCCCGGGCCGTCACGCCGCGCGGCCCGCTGACCGCCGACGAACTTGCGAATGTCGAGCTGTTCAAGAAGTCCAGCCCCTCGGTGGTTCACATCACCAGCCTGGGTGTTCAGCGCGACCTGTTCTCGGCCAACGTGCAGCAGGTGCCGCGTGGCACCGGCTCGGGCTTCGTGTGGGACAACGCCGGCCACATCGTGACCAACTTCCACGTCATCCAGGGCGCCAACGGCGCCCGGGTGACGCTGGCCGACCAGACCAGCTTCAACGCCCAGTTGGTGGGGGCATTTCCCGACCGCGACCTGGCGGTGCTGAAGATCGACGCGCCCAGGGACAAGCTGCCGCCCATCACCGTGGGCACCAGCCGCGACCTGCTGGTGGGCCAGCGTGTCTACGCCATCGGCAACCCCTTCGGCCTGGACCAGACGCTGACCACCGGCATCGTCAGTGCACTCAACCGCGAGATCGAATCGTTCAATCAGCGCACCATCCGTGGCGTGATCCAGACCGACGCGGCCATCAACCCGGGCAATTCGGGCGGGCCGCTGCTCGATTCGGCAGGGCGGCTGATCGGTGTCAACACGCAGATCGCCAGCCCCAGCGGCGCCAGCGCGGGCATCGGCTTTGCGATTCCCGTCGACGAGGTCAACCGCATCGTGCCGCGCCTCATCCGCGACGGCCGTTTTGTGCGCCCGGCGTTGGGCATCACCGCCGGCCCGGCCAACCTGCAGCGCGCGCTGAAGCTGCCCAAGGGCGTGGCCATCGTGCAGGTGGGCAGCGGCACGCCGGCGGCCAAGGCCGGCCTGTTGCCCTTCAGGCGCGGCAACCGCGGCGAGGTGGAAATGGGCGACGTCATCACCGCGGTCAACGACGAGCCGGTCGCCGACCTGGACGAGATGCTGAACCAGATGGAAAGCCGGCAGGCCGGCGAGACAGTGACCCTGTCGGTGTGGCGGTCCGGGCAAACGCGCAAGATCAGGGTGCCTTTGGCTGAGTCCCGCTAGAGCCGCAGCAAGCGCCAGGTGAAAGATCGGCGCCGCTGGCACGACAGCAGTCCATGAACCAGGAGACCCACATGTCCCGCCGCAGCTTTCTCAACATCCTGTCCGGGCTGGGCCTGGGCGGGGCCGCCGCAACTGCGGTGACCGCCTCTGACGCCGCATCCACCCCCACCCGCGCCGACCGCGTGGAGCTGAGCGAAGCCGAGTGGAAAGAACGCCTCGGCGACGCCGCCTACCGCGTGCTGCGCAAAGAAGGCACCGAGCCGCCGCACACCAGCGCGCTGAACGCCGAGAAGCGCCCCGGCGCCTACCATTGCGCGGGCTGTGACCTGCCGCTGTTTGCGCACACCACAAAGTACGACAGCGGCACCGGCTGGCCCAGCTTCTTCGACCCGCTGCCAGAAGCCATCAGCACCAAGACCGACTTCAAGCTCATCCTGCCGCGCACCGAATACCACTGCGCGCGCTGCGGCGGCCACCAGGGCCACGTTTTCAATGACGGGCCACGACCCACCGGCAAGCGCTATTGCAACAACGGGGTGGCGCTGCGCTTTGTGCCTGCTGCTGCATGAAGGCGTTCACGTCCTGGGCGGCGGCGGCTGCGGTGGTGGCTTTGGTCACCTGGGCCGGCGGCTCGTTTTCGCAAGGCGCACCCGCAACCGCTGCCGCACAGGCCCCGCTGCCAGCGGGTCTGTCCAAGGCCACCTTTGCGGGCGGTTGTTTCTGGTGCGTCGAGGCCGACTTCGACAAGGTGCCGGGCGTCGTGTCCACCACCAGCGGCTACATCGGCGGCACCGTGGCCAACCCCACCTACCAGCAGGTGTCGGCCAACAGCACCGGCCACGCCGAGGCAGTGGAAATCGTCTTCGACCCAGCCAAGGTCAGCTACGCACAACTGCTGGAAAAGTTCTGGCGCACCATCGATCCCACCACCAAGGACCGCCAATTCTGCGACGCCGGAAGCCCTTACCGCACGGCCATCTTCACGCACGGCGCGCAGCAGGCCGCTGCTGCGCAAGCCTCGAAGGCTGCGCTGGACAAGAGCAAGCCCTTTGCGCAGCCAGTCGTCACCACCATCGAGGCGGCGGGGCCGTTCTATGCAGCCGAGGGCTATCACCAAGACTATTACCTGAAGAACCCGGTGCGCTACAAGTACTACCGCACGTCCTGCGGTCGAGACAGCCGCTTGAAGGACCTGTGGGGCTCGGCGCAGTGAACTGAGCGTAGCCGTCAGGGCGCCAGGGCAGTTTTTGCGCAGGAAGGGCGGTTTTTGACACCCCGGAATGGGGGGAAACCAGGCCTGAAGGGTCGCCCGCTGCGGATATCGGCGTTATTCTTGGTACTCGTTTCGGAGGGTCACGAAGGGATGTTGGGTTGTCACCAAGCGTCCAGCAGAATGTGGGAGAACTTTACAGTTCAGCCCCTCGAAGACCAAAGGCTTTTGCAAGCTAAGCCTGTTGATTGTCCAAGTCTTTGATTTGATTCACAATTTTTGGAAGATTCCAAAGGGGCACGCGGCTTGCTTGCATCCCTGCAGGTTTGTGAATTCCGCCAGCCAGTCTCTTGCCAAGGTGCCGCTTATGAATGACCAGTCTCAATCGAACGAAGCCCAGGGGCAACCCAAGGTCGACGCCCCGATGGACGTTGCTGGTTCCATCCTGCAACGTCGCCGCCTCTTGCGTGTGGTGGGCGCCGGTGGCGCGCTGGCCGGTGTCGGCCTGCCCTTTTCTGCGCACGCCACCGGCCGGCCGCATTGTGTCAAGAGCAGCAAGAACTACCACGCCACCGCGTCATCGGTCGGTTCGATGATCGGTTCGGTTACGGGCACCACATCGCCCGTCTCTGGGCACAGGTGCTCTCACTACACATCCTCGACAGCTTGGGGCTCCGGCTGGAACAACGGCAAAGGCCGCAACCTGAGCTACGACCTGTGTGCCAACACGTCCGCTGGCACCAAGCTGCGCTTCTGGCATGTGTTTGAACTGTCCGACCCGGGATCTGGCTCGAACAAGAACCGATTCTGCGCGGACATCATCCACTCCTACTCGGCCTCTGAAGAGGCGGTCTGGCTGGCAGCGCTGTTCAACGCCAACAAGAGAACCCCCTTTACGTACACCCCCTCCAACGTGATTGATCTCTACGCGGGTCGGAATCCGTTGATGGGTGGCATGAGCCAGACGGGCATCCGCGACAAGGCCTTCCAGTTGTTCAGGGACTACCTGTCGCAAGAGGCCTGAGCTGTCGCAGGGTTCGCCTCTGCTCATCGCTGAACCGCCAGTCTGGCGGCTGAACCCCCTTGTCGAACTTCACTGGCGCATCCTGGGGGATTTGTGCGTGGTGCTCGAGGCGGTTTCCGGCGAAACCGCGTCGGCAGACGCGCTTGAGGCCGCCACGCTGGCCTGTTTCGAGCAAGGCCCGCACAGCTTGACCCAGTTGGTGGCCGCACTTGCCGCCGACCTTCAAGTGCAGCCCAACGAGGGCCTCGAGACGCAGGTCTCCGAGGTCGTGCAGCAGTTCCTCGCGTCGGGTTGGCTGCAGGAGCTAGAGTCCGGCGAATGATCGCCCAGCTCTCCGGCCGGGAGCTTGTTTCGCGGCTAGCCGGTCCGGGGCTCGCTTTCAAGACGGGCCCTTTTTCTTTCCGTGTCCACTCCAACGTCCAGCACATCAGCGATGGTCTGCAACTGCTGTATGGCGCGTATCCGCTGGTCGGCGACGACACCTTCTGCGACTTCGATCTCGAGGTCCTGAAACCCGCAGGCCTGCGCGGTCACGTGCGTCCGCAAGTGCGCTTTCGCTTCGACGGCGCCAACACCTTCGAGCCGCTGCCGCTGGCGCATGCGTTCCCGCTCTTGGAGTGGGCGATGAACTGGTGCATTTCCACGCACGTCAACCACTACCTGCTGATTCACGCGGCCGTGGTTGAACGCGGTGGCCGCGCCGCCATCCTGCCGGCACCGCCGGGCTCGGGCAAGAGCACGCTGTGCGCGGCGCTGGTCCACCGGGGCTGGCGTCTGTTGTCCGACGAGGTGGCGCTGGTTCCCTTCGATGGCTTGGGGCTGCAGGCATTGGCACGCCCCATCAGTCTGAAAAACGAGTCCATCGAAATCCTGTCCCGATTTGTGCCTGGAGCCACTTTCAACAAGCCGGCTTACAACACCAGCAAAGGTACGGTCACGCACATGCTGGCACCACCGGCGCACGTGGCGCGGGTGCTCGAAACGGCAAAGCCGGCGTGGGTGGTGTTTCCGCGCTGGCAAGCCGGCGCAGCGGCCGCGCTGACGCCACGAGAGAAGTCCGACACGGTGGTCGATCTGGCCAAGAACAGTTTCAACTACGGCGTGTTGGGTCAACAGGGCTTTGACACGATGTGTAGCCTGGTCGAAGCCAGTGCCTGCCACGACTTTGTCTACAGCCAGCTCGACGACGCCATCGCCGTTTTCGACGCGCTGGCCAGCGGCAGGGCATGAGCGGCGACCTGCTCTCGGGCCTGTGGGTGCTGCGCGAGTGCCCGCACTTCACGCCGCGCCAGTGGGAATTGCTGCTGTCTCAGGCGCGGCGTTGCCGCCTGCATGCACGTCTGGCGCAGCACTTTCAGAACCGCGGCTGGCTGGACGCTGTGCCCAGCCAGCCCCGCCGGCACCTTCAAAGCGCGCTCGCTTCTGCTCAGCGTCAGCGCCAGCAGGTGCGCTGGGAGACCGATCGCCTGCGCGTGGCGATGAAAGACGTGCCTGGCCCCGTGGTGCTGCTCAAGGGCGCGGCTTATGTGGCGCTGGACCTGCCGCCCGCACGCGGCCGCCTGTTCGCCGATGTCGACATCCTGGTGGCCAGGTCGTCGATTCAGGCGGCCGAGTTGTCGCTGATGGCTGCCGGCTGGGTGCAAGAAGCGCTGGACCCCTACGACGAGCGCTACTACCGCCAGTGGATGCACGAACTGCCGCCGCTGAAACACGTGTGGCGCCACACCTGGCTGGACGTGCATCACACCATCACGCCGCCCACTTCGCGCTTTGCCGTGGACGGCAGCCGCCTGCTCCAGTCCGCTCGGCCACTGCATGCAGGCTCGCAGCTGGCCACGTTGGCACCGGCCGACATGGTGTTGCACAGTGCCGTGCACCTGATGCAGGAAGGGGACTTCTCGGCCGGGCTGCGCGACCTGCTGGACCTCAACGACCTGCTGCTGCACTTTTCCGCCCAGGCCGACTTCTGGCCCACCTTGCTTGACCGCGCACAAGAGCTGGGCATCGGGTCGGCGCTCTTCCACGTGCTGCGCGAAGTCCAGCGCCTGTTCGGAACCCGGCCACCGGCCGCACTGGCAGCGCGTGTGAACGCCCTGGCCAGCGGCTGGGCGTCCAAGGTGTTGATGCCGCCCCTGCTGGCCTTGGCACTGAAACCGCCGCACCCGACGTGTGACTCGGCAGGCAGTGCGCTGGCGCGCTGGCTGCTGTTCGTGCGCTCGCATGGGCTGCGCATGCCCTGGCACCAGATCGTGCCCCACCTGCTGCGCAAAGCCGGCAGCCGTGCTTGGGCGCGCCTTCAGCGGCCGGCAGCCAGTGCCGGCAAAGTCTGAAGCCGGATCCTGCCGCTTGAACATGGGCCACGCAAGACGGCCGGCCAGACGGCACATCCAGGCTACGATTTGCCAACCGCAGGGGCATGCAGCCTGGCAAGCGGTGGAGGACCGTGAACGATGTGGACCCTGAAAGTGGTCAAGGGCGCCGACCTGGCCGACAAGCTGATTGCAGAGGTGCGGTTGCCGCAGCCCTTGCAACGCTTCACCATCGGCCGCGACACTGGCAACGGCTGGCCCATTGCCGACCGCACGCTGGCCATCTCGGCCCTCCATTGTGAGATCGTGGACACGCCCGCCGGCCCGGCGTTGCGCGACCTGTCCACCAACGGCACCTTTGTCAACGGCGCCACGTCGCGCATGGCGGGCGAGCACCTGCTGCGCGATGGCGACTGCATCGAGCTGGGGCCCTATGACATCCGGGTTTCGGGTCCGCCCATGCCCGACCGGCCGGTGACGCTGACCGTGCAAATGCCGGCGCCCCCGCCTGGCAGTCGAGGCGCGGGCGTTATGCACACCGCGCCGCAACGCGGTGGCGACCCGGCTGCCATGCTGGCTCTGGGTGGTGGCTACGAAAAGGTGGGGCTGACAGAGATCTTGCGCGCCGCGCCACCGCCTGAAGACTCGGGTTTGGACATGACACGCATCCGCGTGGCGCCGCCTGTCGTGCGGCCTGCCGCTCAGCCGACACCAGCGCCCGCACCTGCCGCTCCTGTGGCTGCATCTGTCCAATTGCCTGCACCCGCAGCGCCATACACACCTGCAGCGCGCACTGCGCCGCCGCCTGGTTCTGCGCTCCAGTCGGACACCGCCTTGGCCGAGGCGCTGGCACGTGGCCTGCGCTTGCCCGCGCAGGCGCTGCAGGGTCGCGATCTGCTGCTGCTGGTTGAGCAGTTGGCAGCAGCTGCCCGCCAGGGTCAGTCGGCGCTGCAAGGCCTGCCCCATGCAAGCGATGAAGTTCCGCCAGGCTGAACACGAAGAGCGGCAGTCAGCCCAGCCATCAAAACCGCAACACCCCAGCCCGGCACCCGTGAAAGCACAGCCCGATGAGCGACTTCTTTAGCTACCAGGCCAAGCCCGACCCTGGGGCCGAATCATCCGGCGCCGAGCCGCCGCAGGCCATCCTGGCCGACCTGAGCGGCGAAGACTGGGAGCAGGTCATCCGCTTTGCCGCCCGCCGGCGCTTCCCCCCCGGCGCTGTGTTGGTCCGGGCCGGCGAAAGCGACCGTGCACTGCACTTCATTGCCAGTGGCCAGGTTGAACTGACAGGCCCCGGGCCCACACGTGCTGTTCGCAGCGAAGGTGAAGTGTTTGGCCTGCTCAGCTTTTTGGACGGCGCGCCCAGCGCCGTGACGGCCACGGTGGCCGCAGCGGGCCCGGCCGAGTTGTTGCGGGTGACGCCCGAAGCCTTGCAGCAGTTGGCGGCCTGGCAGCCGCGCATCGCCGTGGCGTTGCTGCGCGACCTGGGTGCGCATGTTGCGCAGCGCTTGCGCCGGCTGCGGCCGGCTGACTGATGGCGCTGGGCCCACAACGCATGCCATCCATTCCCATCATTCCCGTCGGGCGCAAGGCTGCCCCTGCCCAGCTTGAGCCCAGTGCCAGCGAGGCCAAGGCCGCCACGCAGTTCTTCCGCAACTACACCCAGCGCCAGGCGCGGGCGCCGATGGCGGTGTGGTGGGCCGCGCGCGCGGTGGCGATGGGCGTCACCGCGATGTTGGTGATGCTGCTGCTGTGGCAGCCGGACCTGGGCCTGAAGCTGTTCTGGGGCCTGGCAGTACCGGTCTTGCCGGCGCTGCTGGTGCTGGCGCCGGGCCTGTGGCGTCAGGTCTGCCCCATGGCCACGCTCAATCAACTGCCGCGCCTCGGTGGCTTCACCAGGGCGCTGGATCTGCCGGCGGGCCTGAAAAACGCGGCCTTTGGCATCAGCGTGCTGCTGTTCCTGGCGGCAGTGTCTGTGCGGGTGCCGCTGCTCAACCACAGCGGCCTGGTGGTGGGCTTGGGCATCGTGGCCGTGCTGCTGCTGGCCTTTGCCGGCGGCACGGTGTTCAAGGGCCGCAGCGGCTGGTGCGGCACCTTCTGCCCTTTGGCACCGGTGCAGCGCACCTACGGCCAGGCGCCGTTGATCGTGGTGCGCAACGGCTACTGCCAGCCCTGCGTGGGCTGCCAGAAGAGCTGCTACGACTTCAATCCGCGGGCGGCTGTGTTCAGCGACGTCTACGACGAAGACCCGCGTCATGCGGCGCAGCGGCGGCTGTTCATGGGGTTGCTGCCGGGGCTGATCCTGGGCTACTTCCTGCAGGGCCCGGCGCCCGATTACGGCACTGGGATCTACCTGCTGATCCTGCTGGGCGCCTGTTGTGCATCGGCCGGCGCCTATGGCCTGGCGGCGGCCTATGTGCCTACCAGCCCCTACCGGGTGGCGTTGCTGTTTGGCGCCTTGGCGCTGTCGTGTTTTTACTGGTTTGCAGGGCCGCTGATGGTGCGCACGCTGGCAGCGCTGTTCTCTGCAGACACCGCCTCGTCGGTGGCCTGGCTGCAGAGCTTGGCGCAGTACACCGGCGTCGTGCTGGCGGCTGTGTTGACCGCCAGTGGCCTGCACGCCGAGCGCCGCTACAAGGCCACGCAACGCAAGGAAGCTGCGGTCACGCGGGCGGCTGTGGCCCAAGATGGCAAGACACAGTTTGGCGCCGGCCTGCCGCTGAAAGACCGCCTGGCCAGCAGCGACAGTGCCGAGGTCACCGACCGCCAGTCGGGCATCACCTTCCAGGTGGCGCAAGACGCCACCCTGCTGGAAGCCATCGAAGGCGCCGGCCTCAAGATCAACTTCGGTTGCCGTGCCGGCGTCTGCGGAGCCGACCCCGTGGCGGTGTGCGAAGGCGCCGAGCACCTGTCGCCACCCGGTGACGACGAACTGGCCACGCTGCGCCGCCTGGGCCTGGAAGGCCGCGCGCGGCTGGCCTGCATGTGCAACGTCAGCGGGCCGGTGTTGATCGACCGCGACCCCCACAGCGCACCGGCGCCGCAGGTCATCAACATCGTTTGTGCACCGCAAGTGGACAAGGCCCTGGCCGCGGGTGTGCAGCGTGTGGTGGTCGTCGGCAACGGTGTGGCCGGCATGGGCGTGGCCGACACCTTGCGGCGGCACAGCCCCAGCTTGCAAATCGACGTGGTGGGCAACGAGCCCTTTGCCTTCTACAACCGCATGGGCATCGGCCGGCTGGTGTACGACAGTGCCGGTCTCGAAGGCCTGCTGCTGGTGCCGCCCGACTGGCCCGACAAGCAGCGCGTGCAGGTGCACCGCGGCGTGGTGGCCACCCGCATCGACCGCGAACAGCGCCAGCTGCACCTGGCCGGTGGCAAGGTGCTGCCTTACGACAAGCTGGTGCTGGCCACGGGCGCGCGGTCCACGCACCCGGACGAACGTTTCATGAAGCACGCCAACGCCTTTGTGCTGCGTTCGGCTGAAGACGCCCAGTCCATCCGCCACTACGTGATGCGCGGCAAGGCCAAACGGGCCGTGGTGGTGGGTGGCGGCGTGCTGGGCGTGGAAGCAGCCGATGCCTTGCACCACCTGGGGCTGAAGGTGACACTGCTGCAGCGCGCCGACCGCTTGATGAACGCCCAGCTTGACGCCGAAGGTGGCGCCATGCTCAAGGGCTACCTCGAGAGCATCGGCATCCAGGTGGCCACCGGAGTGTCGGTGCTGAACTACGAAGGCGAGCCGCTGCTGAAAGCGGCGCAACTGGCTCACGGCCCGCGTGTGCGTGGTGATGTGTTTGTGGCTGCGCTGGGCATCCAGGCCAACAGCTTCCTGGCCGCCAACGCCGGGCTCGAACTGGGTGACAACGGCGTGCGGGTGGACGCCCGCATGCGCACGTCCGACCCGCACATCTACGCCGTGGGCGACGTGGCCGCACTCAAGGGCACACCGCGCGGGCTGTGGCCCATCGGCGCGGCGCACGCCGCCACGGCCGCAGCGGCCATCCTGGGCGAAGACCTGCCCTATGCCACGCCACGCATCGTGTTGCAGCTCAAGTGCGATGGCATCGACTTGCGCAGCCAGGGCGACACCGTTGCGCGTGCAGGTGATGAAGACTTCCATGCCCGCGAAGGCGACACCGCCTGGTGGCGCCTGGTGGTGCGCCACGGCCAGCTGGCCGGTGGTTTGTACGTGGGCCCGCCGGGCACCGCCAAGGCGTTCACCAAGCTGCTGCAGCAGCCGGTGGACCTGGGTCCGCTGCGCGAGCAGTTGCGTGCTGGCAACCTGGACGGGCTGAAGGGGCAAGTGGCAATCGGAGGCTCGTCACTCGGGCCAAGGACCGCGTAGGAGCTAACCGACCACCTGAGTAACCGTTGTGCACGTGACTGTGGCAACGTGAGTCGAGGCCACTTGAAATGGACGGCAGAGCAAAGGGGTTGGCTCAACAGCGCAATTCCTATCCGACCCTGAATCCGGCTGGTCCTCGAGTCGCCAGTTGTGTCTCAATCGCTTGACGTAAATCACGATTGACACTCTTGGGGGTGCGGTTGATCATGTTTCCCAGACAGCCCGAACGAGGCTGCCGCGAAGCCACCTGAGGGCCAAGCCATGACGATGCTCAAATCAGTCGCGACACCGCCTGGAACCCGATCGGCCCAGGTGGATGGCCCGGCGCTGGTGCGGGCCCTTCAACAAGAACTGATCCCCCGCCTGGCCCGAGCGCACCGCCACACGCCGGTGCGCATCACCTTGCGGGACGTTGAAGCTTTTGCCGGCGAACTTCTGCTCGGCGACGAAAAGGCCCTCGGCGCACGGCTGGACGGTTTGCGCCAGCAAGGGGCATCGGCCCAGGCCCTGTGCCTGGACCTGATGGCGCCGGCCGCACGCAGCCTGGGCGAGATGTGGAACGACGACCGTTGCGACTTCGCCGCCGTGACCTTGGGCGTGGGTCAGATGCAGCGCCTCTTGCGCGCCTTGCCGCATGCCGCCTGGCTGCGGCCAGCAGGTCCCGACGCCGGTCTTCAACTGTTGTTGGCGCAGCCACCGCAAGAGCAGCACAGCATGGGTCTGTCGATCGTGGCGCAGTTCTTCAGCCAGGCTGGTTGGCATGTAACCGGTGGGGTGGGTGACGTGGCCGCGGCACCCGCAGCCCGCGCCAGGGTGAGGCACTTCGATGTGGTCGGTTTTTCACTGGGTGGCGAAGCGCAGCTGGACTGGCTGCGCCAGCAAATTTCAGCCGTGCGCACGGCCAGCTGCAACCGCCAGCTTCTGGTGATGGTGGGCGGCCCGCTCTTTGTGCTGCGGCCGCAACTGGCGGGCGAAGTCGGGGCCGACCTGTGCCCCGCTGACCTGAACGTCGCGCCGACACGGGCTGCACAAATGGTCAGCGCCGCGCAGCCCGTCGCCTGGCGGGCCTGAGCCGGCAGGTCTTCTGCTGATCGACCGGCCTCCCGGCCTTGCCGCAGGCCGGCTGCAAGCGAGACGCTGTCAAGCCGTTCGCCGCCCTTCGGCCGCTTGACGCAACCAAAGTCGCGCTGCCGTGCGAGACAACTCATCGCGCTGCAAGTGATCTTCCGCGTCCTGCAATGCACGCAAGGTGCCGTGCATCATCTTGTGCGCCAGGCCGCTGGCCAGCGCCTGCAGCACGGTGTCGATGTTCTCTCCGCGCGCCAGCAAGCGGGTGGCACGCTGCACCTCGGCGTGTTGCCACTCGTCGGCCCGCTGCTGCAAGGCCTGGATCAGCGGCACGCTGCCGCGCTGCGCGCACCACTGCGAAAATCCGTGCACGCCTGCATCGACGATGGCCTCGGCTTCTTGCACGGCGGCCTGTCGGCGGTCGCCGGCCACGCGCACCCGGTCGGACAGGTCGTCCACGGTGTAAAGATAGGCATCCTGCAGGCGCGCCACTTCGGGTTCGATGTCGCGTGGCACGGCCAGGTCAAGCAGCAGCATGGGCCGGCGGCGGCGCTGCTTGATGGCACGTTCGATCGCCCCCAGGCCAATCAGCGGCACCGAGCTGGCGGTGCATGACACCACCACGTCAAAGCGGTGCAATTGTTGCGGCAGATCGGTCAACGCCATCGTCTTCACCGGTGTCGGCGTGTGCGCGCCCAGGCGGTCGGCCAGCAACTGCGCGCGGTCCAGTCGCCGGTTGGCCAGCGTCATGGAGCGTGGGTGCCGGGAAGCGAAGTGCGTGGCCACCAGTTCGATCATCTCGCCAGCGCCCACGAACAGCACGTCGAGATGCGCCAGGTCCTCGAACAGTTCGCCGGACAGGCGAACCGCTGCAGCGGCCATGCTGACCGAGTGGGCGCCAAGTTCAGTGCGCGTGCGCACTTCCTTGGCCACCGAGAAGGAACGCTGAAACAGCTGATGAAGCGTGCTGCCCAGCGTGCCGGCGGCGCCGGCCTCGCGAACGGCCGTTTTCATCTGACCCAGGATCTGCGGCTCGCCCAGCACCATCGAGTCCAGCCCGGCCGCGACGCGAAAAACGTGGCGAGCGGCCTCTTCGTCGTGCACGACACGGGTGTGCTGGCGCAATTCGGCCGCGCCCACCGCGCCCTGTTCGCCCAGCCAGGCCAGTGCGGGTTCCACGATGTCGGGCTGCGCTGCGGGCCCCACCAGGTACAACTCGGTGCGGTTGCAGGTGGACAGCAAGGCGGCCTCTGGGGCCGCGCTGCGCAAGCGGCTGCGCAAGCTGAGCAGCGCCGCAGCACACTGGTCGGGCCGAAACGCCAACCGGCCGCGCAGGTCCAGTGGCGTGTGGTGGTGGTTCAGGCTGAGAGCCAGGACGTTCATGCCGGGCACCGGCCGCCGGGTGGTGTCCGAGCGGCAGCGTGTGTCATGAGGTGCTTACACATTGAAGTGACAAGATATACTGACACTTGATCCGCCGCAAGAGGGCAGTCCCCAACACGGCAGCAAGCGTGAGAACCTTGCCATGGCGCGCCGCAGAGGCCGCAAGCCCACCACGACCTGCATGCCAGAATGCCTTGGCATGGGTGGCAGCGGCCTCTCTGCACCCGCCGCGCCCTTGTGCACAGCGCCCTGGCCCAGGCCGTCTTCTAGCGACCTTCATGAAAATCCTGCTCACCGGCGCCGCCGGCTTCATCGGCATGACCACCACGCTGCGCCTGCTGGCCCGCGGCGACAATGTGGTGGGCCTGGACAACCTGAACGACTACTACGACGTGCAACTCAAGCGCGACCGCCTGGCGCGCCTGACACCGCACCCGGCCTTTCGCTTTGTGAAGCTGGACGTGGCCGACCGGCCGGGCATCGAAGCCCTGTTCGCGCAGGAGCGCTTCGACCGGGTCATCCACCTCGCCGCGCAAGCCGGCGTGCGCTATTCGCTGAAGAACCCGCACGCCTATGTCGACAGCAACATCGTCGGCTTCATGAATATCCTGGAAGGCTGCCGCCACAGCCACGTGCAGCATCTGGTCTACGCCTCCAGCTCCAGCGTCTACGGCGGCAACACCCGCATGCCGTTTTCAGAGCACGACAGCGTGGACCACCCGGTGAGCATGTACGCGGCCACCAAAAAGGCCAACGAGCTGATGGCCCACACCTACAGCCATCTGTTTGGCCTGCCCACCACGGGCCTGCGCTTTTTCACCGTCTACGGGCCCTGGGGGCGGCCGGACATGGCGCTGTTCCTGTTCACCAAGGCCATCCTCGAAGGGCGACCGATCGATGTCTTCAACCACGGCAACATGCAGCGCGACTTCACCTTCGTCGACGACATCGTCGAAGGTGTGATCCGGGTGCTCGACCGTGTGGCCACCGCGGATGAGACCTACCGCGCCGATGTGCCCGACCCGGGCACCAGCAACGCGCCGTTCCGTGTTTTCAACATCGGCAACCACAACCCCGTGCCCCTGCTGGACTTCATCGGCTGCATCGAAGACGCGCTGGGCCAGAAGGCGCAGAAGAACCTGTTGCCGCTGCAGGATGGCGACGTGCCGGCCACCTATGCCGACGTCGATGCGCTCACCGCCTGGACCGGCTTTGCGCCGGCCACCGACATCCGCACCGGCATTGGCCGCTTCGTGGACTGGTACCGCGATTACTACAAGGTTGGAGAGCGGCCCCGGCCGTGAGCAGCCCCGCAACGCGGCGCGTCAACCCGTGCCGTCAGCGCGCGGTTTTCAGCAAGTCGTGCAGGTGCCGCACGGGGATCGCATAGCTGATGCCCGTGGGACTGCTCAAGGCACTTTCGCGCCCGGCCTTGATGAGCACCATGTTGACGATGGCCACCACGCGGCCGTTGCTGGCGTCCAGCACTGGCCCGCCGCTGTTGCCGGGGTAGGCGGTGGCGTCGAGTTGGTAGATCTCGAAGTTGCCTTCGCGCAAACGCATCAAGGCGCGCGGGTCGAGTTGGGCTGCAGTCGTCGCCGGCAAAGCCGCCGTGGTCACCGACGCGATGATGCCGCGGTGGGTGACAGCGGCAAAGCCCAGCACGCCGCCGATCGGAAAGCCCATCAGCGCGATGGACAGCCCTTCGGCTGCGGTGCGCGGTTCTTCCAGCGTCAGTGGCGCGAGCGGCGTGCCTTCGAAGCGCAGCAGCGCCAGGTCCCGCGCACGGTCGGTGGCCACGACGCGGGCACGGCTGAACTGGCCGGTGCCGCCGCTGCGGCCGACCATGACCATCATCGTGGGGCCGTTGTCGGCTTCAGCCCCTTCGGGCAGCACGTGGAAGTTGGTGGCTACCAGGTTGCCGTCGCCCACCACGAAGCCCGAGCCGCGAAAGGTGAAACGCGGGCTGGCCGTCGGGCTGAAAGTGCCCACCGGCAACACCGAAGGTTTGGCCCCTGCAATCACCGCAGCCAGGTCGGCGCGGGCCGGCAGCATGGGCAGCGCGAACGCAGCCGCCACGCTGAAGCCCCGCAGCAGGCCCCAGCGCAGGATTTGTCGGCGCCCCTGCAATGGCTTGATCACCTAGACGGCGCTCACAGCGTCTTCAACAGCGCCGCCACTTCGGCCTGGGCGCGAAACTTGTCACCCAGCTTCGCCAGGTCTTCCAGTTCAGCTCGGGCATAGGCCTTGTCGCCGGACTTGATGAGCAGCTTGGCCAGGTTCAGCTTCAGCGATGGGTCGGACGGGCTGCGCGCGATGGCGGCCTTCTGCATCTCGATGGCCTTGGGCATCTTGTTGTCGGCTGCCAGTGCGGTGGCCAGGGTGTCCATCAGGGGCGGTTTGCCAGGCATCAACTCGTTGGCCTTTTCAGCCATGGCCACGGCGCCGGGTTTGCCTTGTTTGACCATCAACCAGGCGACGTTGTTCATCGCCAAAGCATTGCGCGGCTGCATCTCCAGCACCGCGCGGTAGTGCGCCTCGCTGTTGACCAAATCGTTCTGGCTCAGGGCCACGTCACCCAGGTAATAACGAAAGGCGGCGTCCTTGGGGCGTTCTTTCAGCCAGTCGGCCGCCAGGCGGTCGGCCTCGGAGGCTTTGCCCGACAGACGCAGCGCCGTGTGCAGGCGCACGAAGACTTCGGTGGACTTGTTCAGCGACAGCGCGGTGCGGTAGGCCGTGATGGCGGCGTCGTGGTTCTTGCGTGCGATCTCGATGTCACCTTCCAGCGCAAAACCGTTGGCGTCCTTGGGGGTCTGCTTTTGCATTTCGCGGGCCAGCAACAGACCGTCTTGCGGCTTGTTTTCCATCAGCGCCATCGACACCAAGGCCCGCTTGGCCACGATCAGGTCGGGCTTGATCTGCAGCGCCTGGTTCAGGGCGCGGCGTGCGCCGGCGGCGTCCTTGTTGGCCAGCAAGGCCTCGGCCAGGCGCACCTGGTGCATCGGGTTGGTGTTCTGCAGCGTCGTCAGTTGACGGAAGGTGGTGACGGCCTGCTCGGCGTTTTCTGCTGCCAGTTGTGACCGGCCCAGCGCTTCCATCACCAGCAGGTTGTTGGGCAGGGCGCCCGTGGCTTCACGTGCGGCCGTCAGCGCAGCCTTGCCATCACCGGCACTGATCATGTGGTTGATCAGCGCCAGGTGCGGTGCCGGCTCGCCGGCATTGGACTGGATCGCGTCGCGCATGTGCTTGACAACCTGTTCGGGCGGCGCACCGGTGCGCACGGCCAGTTCGCTGAGCGCCATCCAGGCCTCGTGTGACTTGGGCTTGGCCTTGGTCAGATCCTCAAACCGCTTGCGGGCGGCGTCCACTTTGCCTGCGCTGAAGTCCATGGCCGCCAGGCTGGCGACTGCGGGAAAGTAGCTCGGGTCCTTGCTCAATGCCATCTCGAAGGCTTTGGTCGCACCTTCCAGGTCGCGCTTGAGCAGCAGCACACGGCCGCGCAGGTTGTAGGCCACCGGCCGATCGGGGATTTTCTTTTCCAGGCCATCGATGGCCTTCAACGCACCGGCGATGTCGTTCTTCTTGAGCCTGGCGCTGATCAGGGCCACGTCGGCGCGCGGCCCCTTGTCTTCGGCGGCAATGGACTCCAACTGCCCGATGGCGGCGTCGCTGTTGCCACGTGCCATCTGCGCCAGCGCAGCCGAGGTGCGCACGCGCGGATCGGCTGGCGCCACCTTGGACCCCAAGGCAAACGCCGCTTCGGCCTTCTTGATCTCACCCAACTGCATCCAGGCTTCGCCGGCCAGGGCCAGGCTGGTGCCGTCCGGCGTCTTGCCCTCAACCACCGGCTGCAAGACCTCGACGGCCTTGGCGGGCTGGTTGGTGCGCAGATAGGTTTGTGCCAGCAACTGCCGGGAAAGCAGCAGGCCCGGTGCGTTCTTCAGCGCCCTGAGCAAAAAGGCCTCGGCCTGTGGAAATTGCTTCTGCCGGTACTCGGCCGCACCCGCCAGTTCCAGCAGCCGGGCGTGGTCCGGCAGGATCTTCAGCAGGCGGTCGATGACATCGCGCGATGCCTTGTACTCGCCGTCCGTGAACAGCATCTGGGCGTCGAAGAACAGGGTTTCAGGATGGTTGGGCGCCACCTTCTTGAGTTCGGCCAGCTGCAACTTGGCTTCGGGCTGCTTGCCAAGGGCATTCAGGATCGAGATGCTGGACGTGTGCGCGCTTACGGATTTCGGGTTGGCGGCCAGCACGTTCCTGAAGGCGTCCAGCGCTGCCGGAAGATCCTTTTTCGACTGCCAGATGATCTCGCCGCGCAGCAGGCCCGCACGGACGTCGCCGCTGTTCTTGGCCAGGCCTGCATCCAGCAAGGCCAAGGCACCGTCGAAGTCACCTTCGGACGCTTTCAGGCGTGCCTGCAGAACAGTGGCCGGCAGGTGCCCGGGTTGTTCTTGCAGGGCCTGGCTGATGGCTGCACGTGCGCGGTCGATGTCGCCGCGAACCAGATGTGCGGTGGCCACCGACGACAACAAGTCAGCATAGGCCGCCTTGTCGCTGAGACGGGTGTTGCCGTACTGTGCCAACAGCTTGGTCTCGTCGCCGACCATCACCATCGCCTGAGCAATGGCGGGAACAACCTCGTTGTCCCCTGCCTGCAGCTCCTGCGCCTTTTGCAGTTCAACCAGCGCAGACACCGGGTCGCCGTTGTCCAGCAGCGCCTTGCCCAGCAGCAGCCGCAGAGACCGGGAATCGGGCGTCTGCTGCAAGCCGCTCTTGAACTGGATAATGGCGCCGGCGTAGTCCTTGGTCTCCATCAGCTTCCTGCCAGAAGCCTCGAGTTCGGCTTCGGATTTGCCGCCGCAGCCGGCCAGGAGTGCCGCGATCAACAACGCTGCGGACGACAGGCGCAAGAGGCTGGAAGATGTCTTGACCATGGGAATTTTCTCTGGCTGGCGAAGGGGGCGGGAGGCAAGTCTAGTGACGGGCCGGTGGGTTGCGCAGCCCAACAAGCACTGAGGGCTGTGCCCACGGGGCAAGGACCTCTACTTGATTGCCAACTTTTTCATCAAGTCATACAAAGTGGGTCTGCTCACACCCAGCAGTTCGGAAGCCTTGACGATGTTGCCGTTGGTGCGTGCCAGTGCGGCCACGATGGCCTGTCGCTCCGCCGCTTCGCGCACGGTGCGCAGATCAAGCTCGGACGCACGGACACTTTCTGCACCTGCGGGCAACGGCAGCCCCAGGTCGTCGCAGGTGAGCCGGTCGCCTTCGGCCATGATCGACGCACGCTTGATGGCATTGAGCAGTTCTCGCACATTGCCCGGCCAGCGATGCTGCTCGATGGCTTGCAAGGCCTCATCGGTGAAGTGGAGGTTGCCGCGCCGCTGGTCGTGGGCAAAGCGCCTGAGAAACGCGTGCGACAGCAGCGCTGCGTCGCCATTGCGCGCGCGCAGCGGCGGGATGTTGATGACGATTTCGGCCAATCGGTAGTAAAGGTCTTCCCGGAAACGACCTTCGGCGATCAGGTTCTTCAAGTCTTGGTGGGTGGCGCACACGACTCGCACGTCGACCGGAATTTCGCTGCGCCCGCCCAGGCGCTCGATCGTGCGTTGCTGCAAAAAGCGCAGCAGCTTGGACTGCAGTGATTGCGGCAGGTCGCCGATTTCGTCCAGCATCAAGGTGCCGTTGTGCGCGGTCTCGATCTTGCCCGGCGTGGTCTTGCCCGCGCCAGTGAAGGCGCCCTTTTCGTAGCCGAAGAGTTCGCTTTCGAGCAGGTTCTCGGGGATGGCCGCGCAGTTGATGGCCACGAAGCGGCCGGCGCGTTTGCTGGCCGTGTGCACGCCTTGCGCCAGCACTTCCTTGCCGGTGCCGCTTTCGCCGAGCAGCAGCACGGTGGCGTCGCTGGAGGCCACACGTTCAATGGTGCGGCTGATGCGCAGCATCTCGGTGTCGCGGGTGATCAGTCCGGCCAGCGCGTCGGGTTGATGCAGCGACTGCAAACGGCGGTTCTCGGCCTGAAGTTCGGCCAGCCGGCAAGCCCGATCGACGGTGAGGTTGAGCACGTCGGGTTCGAACGGCTTGGCCAGAAAGTCGTAGGCACCCATCGCCACCGCGCGCAGGGCGTGGGACTGGTCGTTCTGGCCGGTGAGCACGATGACCTTGGTGGCGGGTTCGATGTCGAGGATCTGCTCCAGCAACTTGAAGCCCTCGGACACGGAGTCAGGGTCGGGCGGCAACCCCAGGTCCATGGTGACCACGGCGGGCTGGTGCCTGCGCATCTGAACCAGGGCGCTCTCGCGGTCGCTGGCGGTCACCGACTCAAACCGGTCGAGCGACCACTTGATCTGCTTTTGCAGCGCCAGATCGTCTTCGACGATCAGCAGGGGCGTGTCCATTGCTGTCATGCCGCACCCGGCCGCACGAGATCGGACCCGTGCTGGGTATCGAACACCGGCAACAGCACGGTGATCGTCGTGCCTTCACCGGCGCGGCTGCTGACGTCGATCGTGCCACCGAGTTCGCGGATGTACTGGAAGCTCTCGTAGGTTCCGATGCCCATGCCGTTGTGTTTGGTGGTGTTGAAGGGCCTGAACAAGCGCGTGCGCACGAACTCGTCGGTCATGCCGACACCGGTGTCACCGACTTCGACCTTGACCTGACCGCTGAACCGCCGCACCTGTATCCATACACGTCCTTCGGGTGGCGTGGCATCCAGGGCGTTCTGGACCAGATGGCCCAAAACCCGCTCCAGCCGTTCTTCATGACCGCGGGTGGACAAACGGTCGCCCTCTTCGAGTTGCAGCACACGTCCCTGGTTCTGCGCCAGCTTGGACAAGCGCTGCAGGATGGGCGTGAGCTCGACACCCCGGCTGCCGCCCGGAGGCGTTGCGCCCTCACGCAGCTGAAGCATGAGCCGACGCATCTTCTCAAGCGAGCTCTCCACGGTCAACAACATGTCCTGTTGGAACTCCCGGTTGTCGTGCAGCCGTTCCGCATTCTTCAACATCAAGGACAGCTGGGTGACGATGTTCTTGAGGTCGTGCACCACGAAGGCCGACATGCGGTTGAACGCATCGAACTTGCGCGCATCCAGCAAGGCTTCGGTGGCCTGCATCTGGGCCAGGTAACCGGCGGCTTGTCTACCCGCCGTCTTGAGAAGGTCCAGCACTTCCCAGTTCAGCTTGATGGCCGTGATCGGACGTGCCAGCACCACGAAGCCCAGCAGGTCCTCGCCCACCAGCAGCGGCACCACCAGCCAGCCGTTTCTGGCACCCAGCAGCCAGGTCGGCAATGCCAGGGAACCATAGCGGCGGGGCGATGCGCGGAACTCGTCCAGGTCGATGACCCAGCCATTGGCGCGCAAGAACGTGCACAGCGAAGAGTCAGCCGCCTCGGTCTGGGTTGCGCGCGGCATGTTCCAGTCAGCGGTCTGCGCGAACGGGGTGTCGGGCCCGGTGCGGGTCCACAGGCTGCCGGCGGGGCATTCGACCATCTTGGCCAGGCCACGCACGATCATCTGGCCCATCTCTTGAGGGGTGCGCTCGGCCGACAGCATGGCGGTGAAACGCAGCCACTCTTCGCGGTAGTCGTAGCGGTAGCTGTAGAAGTGTTTGCCAACAAACACCCGCAGCCATGAGCGCAGGGCGCCCGAGAAGATCAACATGCCCAGGAAGGCGAAGGCCGCCACCAGCAGGCTGAGTTGCAGCGCCCGGCCCCAGCTGCCGCCGAAGAAGCGCACGTAGTAGCCGACGCCTGAGACGAACAGCAGATACAAGCCTGCCAACACCAGCGTTGCTGAATAGAAGGCCGCTGTTCTGGACACATGGATCTTGCCGATCCAGTCGGGCCCACGCCGCGAAGCCACGATCAGGAAGGGCACTGCCAGCGCATGGATGGCTCCGCGGACCTGGAGTGCATCTTCATCGAATGTGCCAAAGAGCAGACTCTCAGCGAACAGGTAGACATCAAAGACAAAGACACAAAGCAATCCCAGACAGACGGGCTTGGCGTTCCAGCGTGAGTCTTCGCTCAGGTTGCGAAAGAACTGTTCGACGATCAAGAGTCCACTGACGGGCAAGGCAAGAGAAGCCGCGATCTTCAGGCGGGCGACGTCGGCGCCAGTCGTGATTTCCACGGCGGTGAGGGCTGCGGCGATTCCAGCGCATCCGAAGGCAGCCACTCGCAGCACCGTTGAAGGTCTGGACTCTTCTTCGCTCCCCGGCCGTGGCAGCAGGGCGAACAAGAAGATGAACCAGAACACGTAGCGTGCCAAGTCGGCGAATTGCGCCACCCAGTCCGTGGACCTGTCGCTCCAGAACTGGCCCAGAAAAAGTGCTCCTGCCCAGATGGACGAAGACCACAGCGCAGCCAGCAGGGGCCAGCCTGCGCGCTTGTCGCCCTGCAATGGCCGCTCAACGATCGCCAGGTAGGCGGCAAAAGAGGCATAGGCGACAAAGGCCAGGCCGTAGCCGTAGACAGCAAACCCTTCAGCGCTTGTGGCCATGGACGGGATCTAGCCCTTGTCTGCCGTAGACGCCACTGCAAAAAATCCCAGTGGCGTCAGTGCGTCCAAGTTTCAGCGCGCGCCTTTGCCGGTCAGCACAACGCCCACTGTCTCCATCAACACCACCAGATCGAGGAAGAGCGTGTGGTTCTTGACGTAGTACAGGTCGTACTGAAGCTTCTCTTGAGAGTCTTCAACCGTTGCGCCGTAGGGGTAACGAACCTGCGCCCACCCGGTGACACCCGGTTTGACGCTGTGGCGAAGCGCATAGAAGGGAATCTCCTGCGTGAGCTGCTCGACGAAGTACGGCCGCTCGGGCCTGGGCCCCACCAGGCTCATGTCACCCTTGAGCACGTTGAACAGCTGGGGCAGCTCGTCAATGCGCATGCGCCTGATGAAGTGGCCGATGCGGGTGACCCGGTCGTCGTTCGCGCTTGCCCAACGTGGCTTGCCGTCCTTTTCCGCATCGGTGCGCATGCTGCGGAACTTGGCAATGCTGAAGGTGCGGCCGTTCCGACCCACCCGTTCCTGGCGATACAGCACCGGGCCGGCGCTTTCCAGCTTGATGAGCACAGCCGCGACAGCCATGATCGGCGCAGCCAGCACGCAAAGTGCTGTAGCGCAGACGATGTCGAAGACACGCTTGACGGCCGTGCGTCCAGCCCCTTGGTTGAACCCGTCGCCAAAGATCAGCCAGCTGGCGCTGAGAAAGTCGATGCGAATCTGGCCCAAAGTCTTCTCAAAGTGGGTGTTCAGGTCGTAGACCTTGGTTCCCGAAACCTTGCAATCCAGCAACTGCCGCAAGGGCATGCTGCCAGCGCGTCTTTCGGTGAGTGCGACCACGATCTCGTCGACACCCAACTGTTGCGCCGTTTCCTGCAAGGTCCCACTCAGGTTGAGGATTTCATGCGCCGGAACAGCAGTTTCGCGTTCGTTGGGTCCTGCGACATAGCCCACGATGTCGGCATTTGGGTCCATCTTGCGCAAGGTTTCACCCACAAGGTGGGCAGCGGGTCCTGCGCCAAAGATCATCAGCCGGGTTCGTTTGGCGGGTGTCCCCGCGGCGTGGGCCAGGTAGGCCCGGCGCAAGATGAGCGCCGAAACCCCCGCCATCATCGACATTTGGATGCTGGAGCGATCCACAAAGCTGGCAGGCAAAAGCCCGAAGATGATGTAGGCCAGTGGAAGGGCAACCATAAGCACCACCACGCCGCGGGCGAGGGACTTGCCGAGCGTTCCTGGAGCTGTCGTTTCGTACAGACCGGAGGCACTGTTGATCACGAACAGACAGGCGGCAAAAGACACCACGTGTGTGCCAGCCAGCGGCAAGGCCTGGTTGATGCTTCCCAGGTTCAGGCTCACGGCCGCCATGGCCGCCAACAACACCAGGCCCAGGTCGAAAATGATGGCGCGCAGCGCCGATCGGTGCACGTAGTGATTGAATATTCGAATCATGGTGACCGCGTCGTGTCAGGCTGACCGCGTGGGCGAAGGTTCGCGTCGGTTCTGTAAATGCCCCTCCTTGCACCAGCCTCTGTCGCACTGCGCAGGGCTGTAGAGGCATGTTCAGCCTTTGGGCGGACTGTACGAGTCAGCCAAGCGTCGCAGCAATCCCCGCGAACGGGGGGGCTGGCTCCCGGCGGTAGGAAGTCGCGGATGTTCTGGTGGCTGCGGCTGAAACCGCGTCAGGCACCTGGCTGTTGGGGCCAGGACAGGTGACGCTGGCCGCCGATCGGGTGCCGGCCGCAAAACGGAAAAACCCCGAGAAGCCCGCCCTGGCGGTGACTTTCTCGGGGTTTGCCCGGCCTGGCTGGCTGGGCGCTTCTTCAGCTCTTGGCGCTGGTGGCTTAAGCCTTCTTGGCGCGGCGACGCGACACCAGGCCGGCACCCAGCAGGGCAGCGCCCACCAGGGACAGGGTCATCGGCTCGGGAATGGCACCCACCGTGACGGTGGCCGTGGAATTGACCACTTGGCCGCCGTTGACGTTGAAGAACTGCTGGCTGCGCAGCGAGAAAGTGCCCAGACCCACGTCGCTCCAGACGATCGGAGCGCCCGAGTTGCAACTGTCGTTGGTGCTCAAGACCATCGAGCAGCTGTCGGCGACGGTGGTGCCACCCGCGTTCGTCGGGTCAGCATAGAAGAAGGTGTTGACAGTCGCGGCGGCTCCGGCCACCACGGTCGACGTGCTGTGCGAAGCGGTGCCGAACAGTGTCTTGTCTTCACCGGCCGGGAACAGGAAGTCAAAGCCGCGGAAGTCGATGTAGAAGCTGTCGAAAGCGACGGACTTGTTCACGACGCTGGTCGATGACGAATCCAGCGTGGCAGCAATCGGCGTGCCGGGAACGTTGGCGACGCCCGAAGTAGTGGACACGTTCCAGTTGCCAACCATTCCCAGGAAAAGGATGGTGTTGGTTCCCAACGAGTAACCCGCGAAGCCGTCAGTGGTGGAACAGTTGCCGCCGGCTGCGTTGTTCTGCGCCAAGTCGGTGCGGCAGACCACTTGAGTTTGGATTGTCGCGTCCACGGGATTCAGGTCGGCGAGCCGCATGAACACATAGGCTTGAGCGGAGGTGCTCACGCCAACCACTGCAACAGCGGCCATCGCCACCTTGGTCAAGATCTTGTGCATTTAAGTTACTCCTAGAAGAAAGCTGAAGAATGGGTGTCCGGACTGACTGGAGCGCTTTGCCTTGCTGAAGTGCTCGCCGGGACCGTCCCGCTGCCCAGTATGAGCAAGCGGTGTGCCAACCGCCTTCGGTCTTTATGAATCAACAACTTAG
>JBBRCN010000011.1:0-73602 GCA_038204775.1 Burkholderiales bacterium
GCGGTGCGGCCATGGCGGGCGCAGGCGATGATCTGCCACTGGTTGGCCAGATCGACATAACGCCGAAGCGGCGACGTGCTCCAGGCGTACTGCGGCACGCCCATGCCGGCGTGCGGCGCGGGCTTGGTGCCCATCTTCACCTTCATGCCCGGCAGCAGGCTGGCCTGGCTGCGGTAGATGGCCGGCACGCCGTGTTCGGCCAGCCAACCGCCCCAGGTGCTGTTGGCCAGGATCATGGCCTCGGCCACGATCAGGTCCAGCGGCGCGCCGCGCTGGCGGGTGCTGATCTGCACCGGTTCGTCGCCGGCGGGTTCTTCGGCGCTGCCAGCTGCGTCGCGCAGCAGGCGGAAGTTGTAGTCGGGCCGATTGAATGTTTCGGGTTTGCCCCGCACCACCTCGCGGCGGGCCTTCAGCTCACAGGCCAGGCGGAAGGCAAAGGCCAGTTCGGGGGCAAAGCGGTAGTCGGCGGGGGCTTCGCCAGTGAGTGAGGCTGCAGTGACCACCGCGTCCAGCTGGTCGTGGCGCAGGTTGGCCGCGATGGGCACCCGCTCCAGTCTGGTTTCGTGGCTGCGGATGTCCAGCGTGGCTTCGTCCAGCGTCACGTACAGGCTGACCGCCGGGCAGTCGCGGCCTTCGGCCAGCGTGTAGGCCTGCACCACGTCGTCGGGCAACATGGTGATTTTCCAGCCCGGCATGTAGACGGTGGACAGGCGCTCGCGGGCCACCTTGTCCAGCGCCGAATCGGGTGTGATGGCCAGCCCCGGCGCGGCGATGTGCACGCCAAAGACCACGGTGCCCGTGCCCAGGCCCTGCACCGACAGCGCGTCGTCGATTTCGGTGGTGGCCGAGTCGTCGATCGAGAAGGCCTGAACGGCAGCGATGGGCAGTTCGTCCTTGATGGCCGGCGCGGCCAGGGCCGGGAAGTTGTGGCCTTTGGGAAACTGGTCGAACAGGAAGCGCCGCCAGTGGAACTGGTAGGGGCTTTCGATGGCGCCAGCGGCGGTCAGCAGGTCCAGCGGCGCGCGCTGCGCGCGTTTGCTGGCTTCGACCACGGCCTTGTATTCAGGGCCGTTCTTGTCGGGCTTGAAGAGGATGCGGAACAGCTGCTCGCGCACCGCAGGCGGGCATTGGCCGGCCACCAGTTCGGCAGCCCAGGCTTCGATCTGCGCCGCCACCTGCTTCTTGCGTTCGATGCCCAGCAGGGCGGCCTTCACCGTGTCTTCAGGTGCCTTCTTGAACTGGCCTTTGCCCAGGCGGCGGAAGTAGTGCGGTGCCTCGAACAGGCACAGCAGCGCCGCGGCCTGTTTTTCCGGCCCGGCCTTGGCGTCGAAGTAGTCGCGCGCCAGGTCGGCAAAACCGAACTCGCCTTCGGGCGCAAATTCCCAGGCCAGATCAAGGTCGATTTCCGTGGCCAGTGCCTGGGCCTGCGCCATCAGCTCGGCCGGTGAGGGTTTTTCGAAGCGCAGCATGACGTTGGCCGACTTGACCTTCACCCGCTTGCCCGAATCGAGCTCCACCTGCACGGAGCTCTCGGCTTCGGACATCACGCGGCCGGCGTGGAATTTGCCAGCGTCGTCGAACAGTGCATACATCGGGCGATTGTCGCCGCTGACGGCCCGACCCCTGCGGCTGGCCCTTGCGAATATCGGCCGCTCCCTCGGCAGGGCAAGCGCCGGTGGCCGGGCAAAGCCGGCGCCGGGTCATGCCAACGCGCCGGCAGCAAGCCAGGCCACAGGGGCGGTCCAGGGTCTGCAACAGTTGGATCATCAATAGGCCTGTGGCATTCTTGTTGCAATTCGCATCCAACCATGTCCCCACAACGCCTTCAAGGGGTGACCCGCTTCGGCAGCCCGCGGGAGCCGATCACCCCATGAGCCACATCCTTCATCGAACGCTTTTGCACGGCCTGCCTCGCGCCGTGGCAGTTGACGGCGTTCATCTGATTGACGCTGAAGGCCGCCGCTACATCGACGCTTCGGGCGGCGCAGCCGTCTCCTGCCTGGGCCATGGCCACCCCGACGTGCTGGCCGCCATGCATGCGCAGATCGACCGCGTCGCCTATGCCCACACGAGCTTTTTCACAACCGATGTCGCCGAGGAACTGGCCGACACGCTGATTGCCCGCGCGCCGGCTGGCACCAGCCACGCCTATTTCGTGTCGGGCGGCTCCGAAGCCGTCGAAGCGGCACTGAAGATGGCTCGCCAATACTTCGTCGAGATCGGCCAGCCTGAGCGCCGTCATTTCATCGCACGCCGGCAGAGCTACCACGGCAATACCCTGGGCGCGCTTGCCGTGGGCGGCAACGAATGGCGGCGTCGCCAGTTTGCACCGCTGCTGATGGACGTGGTCCATGTGTCGCCCTGCTACGAATATCGCGAGCGGCAGGCCGATGAAACACCACAGGCCTATGGGCAGCGTCTGGTGCGCGAGCTTTCCGACGCCATCGACAAGCTCGGCCCGCAGCAAGTGATTGCCTTTGTTGCCGAAACGGTCGTCGGCGCTACGGCGGGCGCGCTCACACCAGTGACGGGCTACCTGAGCGGGATCCGTGCGCTGTGTTCCCAACACGGCATCTTGCTGATCCTGGACGAGGTGATGTGCGGCATGGGCCGCACGGGCACGCTGCACGCCTGCGAGCAAGAGGGCGTGGTGCCCGATCTGCTTGTGGTGGCCAAGGGCCTGGGCGGAGGCTATCAGCCCATTGGCGCCGTGCTGGCCCAAGGACGGATCGTGGAAGCCTTCCGCCGCGGCAGCGGGCTGTTCCAGCACGGCCACACGTACATCGGCCATCCGGTGGCCTGCGCCGCGGCTTTGGCGGTGCAGAAGGTGATCCAGCGCGACAAGCTGCTCGATGCCGTGGTGCGCCAAGGTGAACGCCTGGCCACCGGACTGGCGCGCGCCTTCGGCAGCCATCCTCATGTTGGCGATGTGCGTGGGCGCGGTTTGTTTCGGGCCGTCGAACTGGTGCAAGACCGCGTCACCAAGGCGCCCTTTGCACCCGAGTTGCGCCTTCACTCCCGCATCAAGGCACAAGCCATGGCGATCGGCCTGATGGTTTACCCCACGGGGGGCACCATCGACGGCCAACGCGGCGATCATGTGCTGCTGGCGCCGCCGTTCATTGCAAGCGACGCCCAGGTCGACACCATCGTCGATCGCCTGGTGCAAGCCATCGATGCCGCGCTTGCAGAAAAGCCCGTGCTGGCCAGTGCCAGTTGACTTTCTCTCTCGGCGGCCGCACAACGGCCGCTCTCCCTTCCCAACCCTGAGGAGCTTTGAAGATGAAAAAACTGAACCTGACCCCGCTTCGCGTGGCCTTTGGTGCCGCGGCACTTGCGCTCGCCCTGCCGCATGGCACCGCCGTCGCGCAGCAGAAGTTCGTCACCATCGGTACCGGTGGTATCACGGGCGTGTATTACGCGGCGGGCGGCGCCATCTGCCGCCTGATGAACAAGGACCGCGCCAGACACGGCATCCGCTGCTCGGTGGAATCCACCGGCGGCTCGGTGTTCAACATCAACACCATCCGCGCCGGTGAACTCGACTTCGGTGTGACCCAGTCCGACTGGCAGTATCACTCGACCAAAGGCACCAAGGTTTTCGAAAAAGACGGCCCGTTCAAGGAGTTGCGTGCGGTGTTCTCGGTGCACCCCGAGCCGTTCACGGTGCTGGTCCGCAAAGAGGCCAATGTCGCCAAGTTTGAAGACCTGAAGGGCAAGCGTTTCAACGTCGGCAACCCCGGCTCGGGCACCCGCGCGTCGATGGAAGAACTGCTGTCGGTCATGGGCTGGAAGATGGGCGATTTTTCGCTCGCATCGGAACTGAAGGCCGACGAGCACGGCGCCGCACTGTGCGACAACAAGATCGACGGCTTCTTCTACGGCGTTGGGCACCCCTCGGCCAACATCCAGGATCCGATCACCACCTGCGGCGCCAGGCTGGTGCCATTGACCGGCCCGTCGGTGGACAAGCTGGTTGCTGGTGCGCCGTACTACGCCAAGGTGAACATCCCTGGCGGCCTGTATGCCGGCAACCCCAACCCGACGCCCACCTATGGCGTGCTGGCCACGTTCGTGACCTCGGCCAAAGTGGCGGACGCCACGGTGTACGAACTGGTCAAGGCCGTGTTCGAGAACTTCGACGAGTTCAAGAAGTTGCACCCCGCCTTTGCCAATCTTGACCCGAAGGACATGGTCAAGAACGGCAACTCGGCTCCGCTGCACCCCGGCGCCATCAAGTACTACAAGGAGAAGGGCTGGCTGTAAGCGGCCCGGCGCAGTTTGTGCTGATTCCGGCCGCACGTGCTTTTGAGCCGTGCGGCCTTTTGCTTTGAGCCAAGCCACAGGAGACCCAGCCATGGCGGGAACGAAAGATTCACATCAGGCGCCGGAAGTCGACGTCAACAAGCTGGTCGCCGAGAACGATGCCGGCGGCCGCAACGCCGGCCCGCTGGTCAGCAAGTTGATCCTGGGTGTGTGCCTGTGTTGGAGCCTGTTCCAGTTGTGGATCGCCTCGCCGCTGCCTTTTTCCTTGGGCATTGGCGTGTTCAACGACACGCAGTCGCGCGCCATTCACCTGGCTTTCGCCATTTTTCTGGCCTTTCTGGCCTACCCCGCGTTGCGCCGCTCGCCACGGGACCGCGTACCTGCCCTTGACTGGATATTTGCCATCGTCGGCGCCGCCTGCGCAAGTTACCTGTTCGTGTTCTATCGGGATCTGGCCACCCGACCGGGCCAACCCATCACGCAAGACCTGGTCGTGGGTGTCGTGGGCATCGTGTTGTTGCTTGAAGCCACCCGCCGTGCGCTCGGGCTGCCGATGGTCATCGTTGCGCTGGTGTTCCTCACCTACACCTTTGCCGGCCCATACATGCCCGACCTGATCGCGCACAAGGGGGCGTCCCTGTCGCGGGTCATGTCACACCAGTGGCTCACCACCGAAGGTGTCTTCGGAGTGGCATTGGGTGTTTCGAGCGGCTTCATCTTCCTGTTCGTGCTGTTTGGCTCATTGCTCGACAAAGCCGGTGCGGGCAACTATTTCATTCAGTCGGCCTTCGCGCTGCTGGGCCACATGCGAGGGGGTCCAGCCAAGGCGGCGGTGGTGTCGTCGGCCGCCACGGGCATCATTTCGGGTTCATCGATTGCCAACGTCGTGACCACCGGCACCTTCACCATCCCGCTGATGAAACGTGTGGGTTATCGGCCCGACCAGGCCGGTGCAGTTGAAGTGTCGAGTTCAGTGAACGGCCAATTGATGCCGCCGGTGATGGGCGCGGCAGCGTTCCTGATGGTGGAGTACGTGGGCATTCCGTACACCGAGGTCATCAAGCATGCCTTTCTGCCAGCCATCATTTCCTACATTGCGCTGTTCTACATCGTTCACCTCGAGGCCCTGAAAGCCAACTTGCAGGGGCTTCCGCGCCGATCCAAGGCGACGGCGGTTCAACGTCTGGTCTCTTTCGCCATGACCGTGGCCGGTTTTGTGGTCTTGTCCGGAGTGGTCTATTACGGTATTGGCTGGATGAAGGGCGCGTTGGGCGCGGCGGCCATCTGGACCATCGGCGTGGCTGTGCTGGCTGCCTACATCGGCCTGCTCTGGGTGGGCTCGCGCCAGCCCGAGCTCAAGCTTGATGACCCGGACGCGCCCGTGTTCGAGCTGCCCGAAACCGCTCCCACCCTGAAGTCCGGCCTGCACTACCTGCTCTCGGTCGTGGTGCTGATCTGGTGCCTGATGATCGAGCAGATGTCACCGGCCCTGTCGGCGTTCTGGGCCACCGTGTTCATGATCTTCGTGATGCTCACCCAGCGCCCCATCATCGCGGCGCTGCGGGGTCGCGGCAACTACGGCGCGGCCTTGAAACAAGGTTTTGCCGACCTGGTCAGCGGCCTCGAAGTGGGCGCGCGCAACATGATCGGCATCGGCGTGGCCACGGCCGCCGCCGGCATCATCGTGGGCACCGTGTCACTCACCGGCATCGGGCTGGTGATGACCGAAGTGATCGAGCTGCTCTCGGGCGGCAATCTGATGATCATGCTGGTGCTGGTGGCCGTGATCAGCTTGATCCTGGGCATGGGCCTGCCCACCACGGCCAACTACATCGTGGTGTCCACGCTGATGGCGCCGGTGGTGGTGGAGCTGGGTGCGCAGAGCGGGCTCATCGTGCCCCTGATTGCGGTGCACCTGTTCGTCTTCTACTTCGGCCTGATGGCCGACGTGACCCCGCCCGTGGGACTGGCCTCATTTGCCGCGGCCGCCATCGCACGAACCGACCCCATCAAAACCGGTGTCACGGCCTTCTTCTACAGCTTGCGCACGGCCATCTTGCCTTTTCTGTTCATCTTCAACACCCAGTTGCTGATGATCGGCATCGACAGCTATTGGCACCTGGCGCTCACCGTGGTCAGCGCCACTGCCGCCATGTTGATTTTTGCCGCGGCGACCCAGGGCTACTTCCTGTCCCGTTCACGCTGGTGGGAGTCGTTGGCGCTTCTGCTGGTGACCTTCACGCTCTTCCGGCCCGGTTTCTGGTGGGACATGGCCTACCCGCCCTTCCAGGACGTGCCCGCCGCGCAGTTGATGAAGCTGGTTGAGCAAGCGCCGGCCGGCGCGAGCAAACGCGTCTGGATCCAGGGCACGAACATCGACGGCAAGGACATCCGAAAAGGGGTTTTGCTGCCCCTGGGTGAGGCCGGCAGCGCGCGGGATCGGCTGGGCAAGATTGGCCTCACCGTGGTGCCGCTGGGCGACGAGATGCAGATCGCACAGGTCAAGTTCGGCTCGCGAGCAGAAAAGCTCGGCATCGAACAAGGCTTCAAGGTGGCCAGCATTGAAGTGCCATCCGACAGGCCCGACAAGGAGTGGATGTTCCTGCCCGCGTTGGCGGTGCTGGGCCTGATCGTGTTGACGCAGCGCGCCCGCAGCCGCCGCGAAGGAACCGCAGGCATCGCCGGGGCGGGCGAAGTGTCGGCATGACGCGGCATGGTCCGAGTCAGGCTCAGGATTCGATCGCACGTCGGCCTGCCGGTGCCAACATGACTGTTGACACCTGGGCCGCTGAAGCTAAACGGTCATGCCACCGCTGACTTCAATGACCGCGCCGTTGATGTAGCTGGCCTCGTCGCTGGCCAAAAAGGCATAGACGTTGGCAACTTCTTCAGCCCGCGCCAGGCGGCCCAGCGGCACCTGGTCTTTCATGTGTTGCAGCACCTTGTCGGGGATGGTGGCCAGGATCGGTGTGTCCACGAAACCCGGTGCCACGGCATTGACGCGGATGCCCTTGGGGCCCAGTTCGCGGCTCCAGGTCTTGGTGAAGCCGATGACGCCGAACTTGCTGGCCGCGTAGTTGGTCTGGCCGAAGTTGCCGTAGATGCCCACCACACTGCTGGCGTTGAGGATGACGCCGCTGCGCTGCTGCACCATCGCGTCGGCCACCGCCTGCGCGCAATGAAAAACGCCGCGCAGGTTGACGTCGATGACGGCGTCAAACTGCGCCAGCGTCATTTTCTGCAGCCGTGCGTCCTGGGTGATACCGGCGTTGTTGACCAGCACATCGATGCGGCCGTGCTGCGCCAGCACCGTGGCCACCATGGCATCGAGCTGGCTGCGGTCGGTGACGTCGACGGCGAAGGTGAATGCGGCGCCTTCGACGGGGCCGATGCGCCGGTCGCAGGCGATGACGGTGGCGCCTTCGTCGGCAAACTTTTTCACCGTGGCCGCGCCGATGCCCTGGGCGGCACCGGTGACGATGCAGATCTTGTAGTTCAGTCGCATAGCTTCAGAAATCTCAGCAGGTGGGGAAGGTGGTCTTCGAAGTCGGACAGCGCGTGGTCACTGCCTTCGATCAGATGCATCGGGCTGCCGGCGTAGCGTGTGCTCATCTCTTGCCAGCTCAGCACTTCGTCGCCCTTGGCGATGAAGGGCAGGTAGCGTTCGCGGCCGGTGATGGCCGGCGGCTGCAGCGCCCGCAGTTCGTCCACATGGTCAGCGCTGAAGAAAAAGTGTTCTTGGGGTGCGTGGAACGCGGTCTGCTCGCCGATGTGGGCAACCAGGTCACGCGCCGGCTCGACCGCCGGATTCATCAGCACCACAGGCCAGTGTTCGCGGCCCGGCGCTTCAGCCACCACGGTGGCGTAGAAGCCGCCCAAAGAACTGCCCAGCACCGCCGAGCCGTGTGCCGGCCAGCCCGCGATGCCTTGTTGCAGCAGGGCCATCGCTGCCCAGGGCGACGGCGGCAGCTGCGGGCACCACCAGGTCAGCTCGGGCCTATTCGCCTGCAGCCAGTGGTGCAGGCGCTGCGCCTTGAAGGACAGGGGCGACGAGCGAAAGCCGTGCAGGTACAGCAGGTGTGTGATGGCTTCGCTCAAGGGGTCACACGCCCTGTTTGATCAAGGGTGCTTTGAGCGCTTCGTTCAGCGTCGCCAGGCTGTCTTCCAGGTGCGCACGCGCCATGCCAGAGCGCCGCCCGGCGGCCACCGCGCCGCTCAAACGTTTTTGCAACTGCAGCGCGGCCTGCCGGTGCACGGCCCGCACATCGGCCGCTGCTGCCGAGCCCGGCCGCAGCAGGCCGCTGGCCAGGCGGCGCAGGTGTTCACGTTGCAGGTTGCGGCGCAGGCTGTCGATGTCGCCCTTGCCTGCAGCGCCAGGCGACAGTTCCGACCACACGGCGGTGCTCAGGCGTTCTTGCACCTCGGCATAGCTGAGCAGTTGGCGCGGGTCGGCGACCTTGCTTTCTGCGTCGGCCAGGCGGCCGGCCAGGCCGTCGGACATCAGTTGGTCCAGCGCGCCGCGCTGCAGGCCCAGCACGGCGCCGGGCAGGCTGAAGTCGACACCCGCACCGCGGTTGGGGCCGGAGCGTTCTTGCTGGTCGACGCCCAGGCGGCTCATGACCTGCGGGTCGAACTTGAAGCTGGCGCTGGTGAAGAGTTCGGCCACCACCAGCTCCAGTGCAGCACGTTGACGGGCTGCCGGCACCGGCACCAGCAACGGCTTGTTGGCGCCGGCCAGCGCCCGTTCGGTGTAGGTGCCGCCCACGTACTTGGTGGCCAGCGGCAGCGATACACCCAGCGTGCCCAGCACGCGGTTGACGGCACGGCGGTAGATCGACAGGTCTTCGTCTGCGGCCAGCTGGCGTGAGGTGGTCAGCTGGTACAGCTCGCGCGCCAGCGTGATCTGCCGTTGTGCAAAGGCCAGTGGGTCGTCGCCCATGTCGCGGTGGTTGACCAGCGGGTCGTTGTTGCCCAGGTCTTCGTCGGTGCCGTAAGCCAGAGCGGGCTCACGTTCAGCGCGCGCGGCCAGGGCTTGCAGGCCCTTCTTTTCGGCCTCGGCGCTGGCGTACTCGCGGTAGCCGTACTCGATGGCCCAGAGGTCGTAGGCACCCAGTGTGCTCGCGTTGAAGGGCGTGACCGGCTCGCCCTTGAGTGGCAGGTTCTGGCCGTTGTAGTCCATGATCGAGCTGGAGATCGGGTTGCTGGCGGTGAAGGCAGGGTCCCGCAGTTGCGCGGCGGTGACCGCGGTGGAGGCGCGGAAGTTGTGGCGCAAGCCCAGCGTGTGGCCGATCTCGTGCATCGTCACGTTCTTCAGCGCGTCAACGATGTAGCGCTCGGCTTGCGGGCTGCCGGGGTCGAGCAGGCCACGTTCTGCCAGCAGTTCCATGGCGAACTGGGCCTGGTCAAAAGCCTCTTCGGCGTAGTTGCATTGCAGCAGGCGTTGCGCAAACGCGCTGGGCTGCTGGCCATCGGTCGATGCGCTGACCGTGTCGGCCCAGCGCGGCACCACTTCGGCGGCGCGGGCGCGGAACACCCGCACCCGGTTTTCGTCAATGATGGCCGCGCCGCGCAGGATTTCGCCGGTGCGTGGGTCGGACTGGCTGGGGCCCACGGCCATGGAGCCCGGCCCGTTTTGCGCAAACCAGCGCACGGCCAGGATGCGCGTGCCTTCCAGCGTCGTCCAGTCGGCGTCCTTGGCCTGTTGCTCGACGGTCACGGCATTGCTGAAGCCGGCGCGTTCGAAGGCCTTGTTCCATTCCAGCGCGGCTTCGCGCAAAGGCGCGCGCCACTTTTCCGGGATGTTGCGGTCGAGCACGATGCGGATCGGCTCTTTGGGTTCGGACAGGGCCGCAGCCGGGTCTTTTTTCTCCAGCCGCCAGCGTTCGATGAGGTGCGTGCGCCGGCCTTCCTGGGTGTCGTCGCCGAAGTTCAGAAAGGACTGCGTGAAGTAGCCCACTCTCGGGTCGGCCCTGCGTGTGGCCATGGGCTGCGCAGGCACCGGCACCAGGTTGAAGGTGAGGCTCAGGAACAGGCTGCGACCGTCGGGCAAGGAAGACGGCGGGTTGGGCAGGGCCGCCGGGTTGGGCGGCGGCGCGCCAGGCGCCAACACGGGCGCTGCGGGCAACTTGGGCACGGCGTAGTGCTGACGCACGGTGAGGAACAGGCCGCCGGGCTGGGCACGTGCACGTTCGATGCTGGAATTGGCGCGGTCCAGGCCGTAGGGCATGCGGGTGCTCGATTCCAGCGCGGTCTGCAGGCCGACCAGGTCGCCGCCGAACAGTGTGGACACATCCACCAGCAGCGCCTGGTTCTGCAGGTGCGGCGCCGCGGCCAAAGAAGCCACGCCCAGCAGGCTGTCGGAATAACTTTCTGCCACCGCCTGCGCCAGCGGCGTGCCAGCCGGCGCACGTGCATGCATGTTGCGGGCGACCAACTGCACCGCGTTGCCCACGCGGCGCAACACCACCACGTGTTCGCGGCCCATCAGGCCTGGGAAAAAGCCCCGCTCGCCCAGGCCGCCGGCAATCGAGGCGCCAAAGAACATGGGCTGGTCAAGGCGGTTGGCGGGGATCTCCAGCCAGGTCTTGTCGTCGCGAGTCCACAGTGGCAGATAGCCGTCGGCCCGCTTGGCGCCGCGAGTCACCTCGGCAAAGGGCGGCGGCTGGCCCGCCACAGGTGGCCGCACAGGCGCACCCGTGGGCGTGGTGGCCGGCGTGGGTGCAGAAGCGCCCAGCGCGGGCAGCAGTGCGGCTGCAGGCGTGACCTGGGCCGTGGCGGCGGCAGCGGAAGGAGGGGCCGATGCTGTAGTGGCGCAACCGGCCAGCAGCAGGGCAGCGGCGGCTGCAGCCAGGCTGGCGGGGCATTGCGACTGGGCGCTCGAAAGGCGGGACTTCATGGACGGTGACGGCCTCAATTGGGGGTGGCTTGCGCGGCAACAAGTCCGCGAGATTTTCAAGGGCGCGAGGGCAGCGGCGTTGCGGCCGGCTGCCATCCGGGCATGCGACGGGTGCGTCGGATGGGGGTGCGAACGGTGGTGAGAAAGGCGGTTCGAACGGCGAAGCGAACGGCGATGCGAACGGCGATGCGAACGACGGCCCGAACGACGGCCCGAACGGCGATGATTCAGACCGCCAGTGCAGCCAGCAGCTTATCGTGGATGCCGCCAAAGCCGCCGTTGCTCATGCACAGCACCTGGTCGCCCGGACGTGCATCTCGCACGATCAGCGCCACCAGCGCGTCCACGTTGTCGGCCACCATGGCCGTGGCGCCCATCGGCGCCAGGGCTTCGCTGGCGCTCCAGCCGTAGTCGCCTTGCAGGCAATAGCTGAGGTCGGCTTCTTCCAGACACCAGGGCAACTGCGCTTTCATGGTGCCCAGCTTCATGGTGTTGGAGCGCGGCTCGAAGGCGGCCAGGATGCGGGCGTTCAGACCCACCTTGCGGCGCAGGCCGTCGAGCGTGGTGCGCATGGCGGTGGGATGGTGGGCGAAGTCGTCGTAGACGCTCACGCCGGCGGCCTGGCCGCGCAGTTCAAGCCGGCGCCGCACGTTCTGGAAGGTGGCCAGGGCGGCGCAGGCGACGTCGGGCGTCACGCCCACGTGTTCAGCGGCGCCAACCGCGGCCAAGGCGTTCATCTGGTTGTGTTCGCCCATCAGGCCCCAATGCACGTGGCCCAGCTTCAGGCTGCCGCGCAGCACATCGAAAGACTGCGGGTCGCCGCGGGCACACAGGCCGCCGGGTTCTTCGCGTTTGGTGCCGAAGCGCTGCACCTCGCTCCAGCAGCCGCGGGCCAGCACCCGCTGCAGCGCTTCATCGCGGGCGTTGACGATGAGCCGGCCGCTGGAAGGCACCGTGCGCACCAGGTGATGGAACTGGGTTTCGATGGCCGCCAGGTCGGGAAAGATGTCGGCGTGCTCGTGCTCCAGGTTGTTGAGCACGGCCGTGCGCGGCCGGTAGTGCACAAACTTGCTGCGCTTGTCGAAGAGTGCGGTGTCGTATTCGTCGGCTTCGATGACAAAGGGGCAGCCCACGCTGCCCGCAGTGGCGGCACCGGAATGCCCCAGGCGTGCCGAGACGCCGAAGTTCATCGGCACCCCGCCCACCAGAAAGCCCGGCTGCAGCCCGGCCTGGTCCAGCATCCAGGTCAGCATCGCTGTGGTGGTGGTCTTGCCGTGGGTGCCGGCCACCGCCAGCACGTGGCGGCCCTGCAGCACGTGTTCGGCCAGCCACTGCGGTCCGCTGGTGTAGGCCGCACCCGCGTCCAGGATGGCTTCCATCAAGGGGTTGCCGCGCTTCACGACGTTGCCGATGACGAAGGTGTCGGGCTTGAGCCCCAGCTGATCGGCGTCGAAGCCCTCGATGAGATCGATGCCCAGCGCCCTCAGCTGCTCGCTCATGGGCGGGTAGACACCGGTATCGCAGCCGGTGACGCGGTGTCCGGCCTCGCGCGCCAAAGCGGCCAGGCCACCCATGAAGGTGCCGCAGATGCCGAGGATGTGGATGTGCATGTGCAGGCATTCTAGGAGCCGGCCCCGGCGGCGCGGGGCCAGTGGGCGTGCGTTACGCATCTGCTAGCGTGAGGCCATGGAAACCTCGGCCCTAGGGGCTTTCACGGGTTTTGTCGCCATCCCGTGGATCGCTTCGCACCCGATCGCCTACCCGGCGCTGGAGGTGGTGCACATCACCGGCATCGCGCTGCTGCTGGGCAGTCTGCTGGTGCTGGAACTGCGTGTCTGGGGCCTCGGTGCGGCGCTGCCGGTGCGGCCCCTGGCCCGCCTGGCGCTGGGTGTCACGGCCACGGGTTTTGGCCTGGTGCTGCTCAGCGGCCTTCTGATGTTTGCCGCCAACCCGGCCGAGATGCTGTCCAACCGGGCCTTTTTGCTGAAGCTGGCCTTGGTGCAGCTGGCCGGGCTGAACGCGGCCTGGTTCCATGGACGGGACAGCCTGGCGCGTTGTGACGGCATGGCGCGGTTGCAGACCGTGTTGTCGACGGGGCTTTGGCTGGCGGCCATCATCTGCGGCCGCTGGATCGCCTACCTGTGACCCGGCATCCAACCTCCGACCAAGGACACCGCCATGCGAAGACGCACCCTGATCGCCCTTCCCTTGACGCTTCCTTTCACGCTTGCGCTGCCCGCCTGGGCGCACCACGGCTGGAGCAGCTTTGACCAGAACCGCCCGATCTACCTGGAAGGCAAGGCCGCGCAGGTGGCCTGGCGCAACCCGCATGCCGAGATGCAGCTGGACCTGCCGGCTGAAGGGCTGAAACTGCCCGCGGACCTGGCCACGCGCAGTTTGCCGGCACAAAGCGCGCCGGTGGACGGCCCGGCGCTGCTGAAGGCGGCGCAGTTGCCCACGCGCAAGGACCGGCGCTGGGAGATCGAACTGGCGCCGCTGTCGCGCATGAACGCCTGGTCGGTGCCCGAGATCAAGGTGGGCGATACGGTGGCCATGCTGGGCTTCACCTTCACGGGTGAAAAGGGCGATGCCATCCTGCGTGTGGAGTACCTGTTCCTGGGCAGCAAGACCTACGCACTTCGTTCATCACCGGCTTGATCGGGCCGGCCGGTGGTCTCAGGCCAACCACCACCACAGCAGCAACAGGGCCAGGCCCAGGAGCCCACCGCCCCAGCGTTGCGGGCCTCCGGGCCAGGGCCAGATGGGCCCCGGGTCGCGTCCTTCAATCGGCACCCGGCCCATGCGCTGGTCGGCCTCGGCCTGCATTGACGCGGCTCCTTCGCGCTGGCGCTTCATGGCCGGCTCTTGTGCGGCCAGACGCCGTTGCACCACGTGCGGCGCGGGTTTGTCGGCATGGGCTTTCAATGCCGGGCCCAGCGCGCTGACCTGGCGATGGGCTTCGGCCAGGCCTGGCGCGGCCAGCGTGGCGGCGCACTGCACACATTGCCAGCCGCCGTCGGCGGGCTGCGCAGCGCCGCAGGCCATGCACTGCAAGGTCGTGCGGGCCGCCGCCGTGTGGTGCACGGCATGCGTGGCGATGGCCGATTCCGGGTCCAGCGCATGCGCCAGGCGCGCCACGTCCACCAGCGCGCGCACCGAACCGCACCAGCTGCAGTCCACGTCAGCCACCGCCAGCGCGCCGCCGCAGTTGATGCAGTGCGGCTGGGCGCCACCCTGGTGGGCGCGTGCGCGGTCGGGCATGGACATCGGCCGCAGCAGGCCCTTTTCGTTCAGGAACTGGCCGAAGGTCTGCCAGGTGCCATGGCCGGCCGCACATTCGAGCTGCTGCGATTGGCCCCAGCGGGTGCGGTTGTGCACTGTGTTCAGCCTGCCGCGGCAGTGCGGGCAGTGCATGTCGGGGCGGGCTGCGGTGTGGGCCAGGGCTTGCGCCTGCGCCATGTGGCCGATCAAATCCAGCAGGCCGGGGCCGGCCAGTCGGGCTGACTCGATGGGGTCGAACCAGACCAGGTGGCAGGGCGCGCAAAGGTCGATCTCGACCTGGCGGTCGTAGTGGCCCCGCAGTTGCAGCGCCGCCATCGGCTGGCCGCAGTTGCCGCAGGCCAGCGTGGCCGACTGCTTGCTTGCGCCGGCCATGCGCTGATCCCTGAACAGGTCAGGCGCGCAGGGCGGCCGCTGCAGCCTGCACCGTGGCGGCGATGTCGTCGGCGCTGTGCGACGCGCTCACGAAGCCCGCTTCGTACAAGGCCGGGGCCAGGTAGACACCGCGGTCGAGCATGCCGTGGAAGAAGCGGTTGAAGCGATCCTTGTCGGTGGCCATCACCTCGCCGTAGTTCTGCGGCAGCGGGCTCGTGGATGACGCGGCAAAGAAAAAGCCGAACATGCCGCCCTGGCTGTCGCCGACCAGTGGCACGCCCGCGTCGCGCGCTGCGCCTTCCAGGCCCTTCACCAGCGACTGCGTCTTGGCCGACAGCGTTTCGAAGAAGCCCGGCTTGCTGATTTCCTGCAGCGTGGCCAGGCCGCAGGCCGTGGCCACCGGGTTGCCGCTCAGCGTGCCGGCCTGGTACACCGGGCCCAGGGGCGCCAATTGGCTCATGACGTCCTTCGTTCCGCCAAAGGCCGCCAGCGGCATGCCGCCGCCGATGACCTTGCCGAACACGCTCATGTCGGGCTTGAAGCCGGGGATCAGTTGCGCGTAGACACTTTGCGCCCCACCCAGGGCGACGCGGAAGCCCGACATCACCTCGTCGAACACCAGCATCGTGCCGTGCTTCGTGCACAGCTCGCGCAGCTTCGTCATGAAGGGCACCGACGCGCGCACGAAGTTCATGTTGCCGGCGATGGGCTCGATCATCACGCAGGCGATTTCGTCGCCCTGCGCGGCAAAGGTCTCTTCGATCTGCGCCAGGTTGTTGTATTCCAGCACCAGCGTGTGCTTGACCACGTCTTCGGGCACCCCGGCGCTGGTGGGGAAGCCGAAGGTGGCCAGGCCTGACCCGGCCTTGACCAGCAGCGCGTCCGCATGACCGTGGTAACACCCTTCGAACTTGATGATCTTGGTGCGGCCCGTGGCACCACGCGCCAGGCGCAGCGCGCTCATGCCGGCTTCAGTGCCGCTGCTGACCAGCCGCACCTGCTCGACGCTGGGCACCAGCGCGATGATGGCCTCGGCCAGTTCGATCTCGCGTTCAGTCGGCGCACCAAAACTGAAACCGTCCAGGGCTGCCTGCTGCACAGCTTCCAGCACCGCCGGGTGGCCGTGGCCCAGGATCATCGGCCCCCAACTGCCGATGTAATCGATGTAGCGCCGCCCTTCGACGTCCCACATGTACGGCCCTTCGGCCCGCGCGATGAATCGCGGCGTGCCCCCCACGGCGCGAAACGCCCGCACCGGCGAATTCACACCGCCAGGAATGACACGCTGCGCACGGGCAAACAGTTCTTCGTTGGTAGCCATGTTGGACTCTTGTGATCAAGTTACCCGCCGCGGAACCGGCTCCGCCGGTCCGCCATCGGAGCACCCCCCTCGGGGGGCAGCGAGCGCTAGCGAGCTTGGGGGCCTAGTGCACTCTGCGCGGCGCGCCCTTGCCGCCGGGGCCTTCAGGTTCGGGCTCGGGCATACCGCCTTCCCCTTCTTCGCCTTCTTCGGGCGGTGGCAGGGCCCAGAAAAAGCGGTCGGGCACGATGTGGCCCATGCCGGGGCGGAAGCCCGCGTCCAGCGTCTGGTCCAGAAAGCTCAACGCTTCGCCCACGGCGGCCTGCAGTTCACCACCGGCGGCCAGCAGCGAAGCCAGTGCGGCCGCCAGCGTGTCGCCGGCGCCGACAAAACTGGTATCGAAGCGCTCGAACTTTTCGCCCGCGATGGCGCCTTGCGGCGAAGCCAGCACGTTGTCGATGAATTGCTCGGTGCCTTTGCTGGCCAGCATGACGCCGGTCACCAGCACGTAGCGGGTGCCGTGTTCACCAGCTGCCACCGCCAGTTCACGCGCCGAGGGCGGGCGTTCGCTGTCCCACTCGGGCAGCAAAAAGTCCTGCAAGGTTTTGTGACTGCCCACCAGCACCTCGGTGGCCGGCAGGATGAGCTCGCGGAAGGCGTCCAGGTAGGGCTGCGACTGGTCTTCTTCCAGCCACGACAGGTTGGGCAGGTAGCTGACGAGCGGGATGTCGGTGTAGTCGCTCAGCACTTCGGCCACGGCCGCCACGTTGTCGGCACTGCCCAGGAAGCCCACCTTCCAGCCCGCGATGGTGATGTCTTCCAGGATGGTGCGCGCCTGCTCGGCCACCACGTCGGCGTCGATCTCGTGCTGATCAAAGATGTCGGCCGTGTCGCGCATGACGATTGCCGTGACGATGGGCAGCGCATGCGCGCCCATGGCCGCGATGGTGGCGATGTCACCGCCCAGGCCGCCGGCGCCGCTGGGGTCGCTGGCGTTGAAACACATCACGCAAGCGGGTGGCGGGGGTTCAAGTGCCGGGCCTTCGAGGTCCGCGGCCGGGGTGGGTTCGGGGGTCATGGGGCAGGCCTTGGCGCGGTGTGAGACTGGGGATCGGTACGTTTGAAGGCCCGGGCCGGGTCTGCTTCAAACCTCTAGCGGATTGTGAGGAATGGTGCGTAGGTCCTCACAAATCCTCAAGATTCTCCGGAAATGCGTGGCTACAATCGTGATCCATTGTAGTGAGGTGACTGTCTTACCGTGAGTGAACCCAAGACTTGGATGTGCCTGATCTGCGGCTGGATCTACAGCGAAGCCGATGGCGATCCCGAGCATGGCATTCCAGCCGGCACCGTGTGGGCCGACGTCTCGATGAACTGGACATGCCCCGAGTGTGGTGCGCGCAAGGAAGACTTCGAGATGGTCCAGATCTGACCCCGGCGCCGCAATCTGCGGTGCGCCGAGGGTCTTCGAGGAGAACGGCGCTTGGAGATTCAGGGGCCTCAAACCGGCGCACCGGCAGCAACTGGCGCGAAGGTGCTTGTCATCGATGACAGCAACACCATCCGCCGCAGTGCCGAAATCTTCTTGCGCCAGGGTGGCCACGAAGTGGTGCTGGCCGAAGATGGATTCGACGCATTGGCCAAAGTCAATGATCACGCGCCCGAGCTGATCTTCTGCGACATCCTGATGCCGCGGCTGGATGGCTACCAGACCTGCGCCATCATCAAACGCAACCCACGTTTTGCGCACGTGCCGGTGATCATGCTGTCGTCCAAGGACGGGCTTTTCGACAAGGCACGTGGACGAATGGTCGGCTCCGAGGACTACCTCACCAAACCATTCACCAAAGAGCAGTTGCTGCGTGCCGTCGAAGCTTATCGTCGCGGCGCTGCCTGAAACCCAAGGACCCCACGATGCCGATCCAGAAGATCCTGGTCGTCGATGACTCGAAGACCGAACTGCATCACTTGTCCGACATCCTGGGCAAGCGCGGCTACACCGTGCGCACGGCTGAAAACGGCGAAGAAGCCATGCGCCGTCTCGAAGAAGACAAGCCCCAACTGATTCTGATGGACGTGGTGATGCCGGGCCAGAACGGCTTTCAGCTCACCCGCGCCATCACCCGCGACCCGCGTTTTGCCGACGTGCCGGTGATCATGTGCACCAGCAAGAACCAGGAAACCGACAAGGTCTGGGGCATGCGCCAAGGCGCGCGTGACTACATCGTCAAGCCCGTCAATGCCGACGAGTTGATTGCCAAGATCAAGGCCTTCGACTAGTAGTCCGTTCCGTCAATGAGATTACAAATGAAATTGATGCATTCGTTCGTCAGGCTAGGCGCAAACCACAGCCATAGCTGCAGCTATGGCGCGGATTTGCAACGACGCATGGCGGACGAAGGCGCGATTTCATGTAATCGGTTTGGCGGAACGGACTACTAGATGATGCTGCCCAGCTCGCTGGCGCTTGCTGCCCCCCGGGGGGGCCGTCCGCTGACGGACCGGCGAAGCCGGTTCCGTGGCGGCAAGCTTGGTGAGTCGGCTCCTTCCACGGGCGGGTGCTGAATGGCCAACCGCGAAGCGCTGCGACAGCTGCAAAGCCGGCTTGCCGAGCGACTGCAGGCCGCGCGCACCGAAACGCGCAAGGCTTCGTGGCTGGCCCTTGAATGTGCCGGCCACGGGCTGCTGGTGCCGCTGGCCACGGCGGGCGAGATCTTTCCCGTGGGCACCCTGCTGCCGGTGCCCCACACCAACCCCTGGTTCCTGGGCGTGGCCAACCTGCGGGGCGGTCTGCACGGGGTCGTGGACCTGGCGGCTTTTCTGGGTCTGCGTGCGCCGCTGGCGCGTGATGCCGTGCGTGAACAGGCGCGCCTGCTGGCCTTCAACCCGGGCCTGGGATCACACAGCGCGGTTCTGGTGGACCGCCTGGCCGGCCTGCGCAGCGCCACACAGTTGACAGCCGAGCCGGCGCAGGCTGGGTCGGACGGCGAGGCCGCGACCCCGCTGCGCCCCGCCTTCGCCAGCGCTCGCTGGCTGGACGAACAAGGGCGTGTCTGGCAAGAGATCGACCTTGCCGCGCTGGCCCGCCACGAACAGTTTCTTGCCATCGCCGCGTGATGCGTGGCCGACTTGCCCCAAGCTGCGGCGCCATGCCGTGGACGAGAGATACAGCCATGAAGAGGATGCCATGAGCTTGCTGGACCGCATCAAGGGCGCAGGCCGCGCCAAGCCGGAGGCTGACATTGCCTTGCCTTCGACACCCTTTGACGATATGGCCTCGCCTGCCGGACCGACCGAAGTGACGGTGCGCCTGGGTCAGAGCACGCTGTCACCCGGCAGCCGGGACAGTGGGGATTCGTCCATCATCTCCGAGGCTGCGCCTTCCGAACTGGCGCAAGAGTTCAGCGAAACCCGCATGCCGGGTGCAGGCCCGGACAGCGACACCTTCACCAGTGGCCTGCCCATCATCGGCACCTGGCCGCTGGCCCGGCAGCAGCGTGCGCTGGTCATCACCGCCGGCGTGGGCCTGGCGGGTATCTTGTTGACGGTATTGCTGGTGCTGCTGTCCGGCAGCAGCGGTTCGCGCCAGGTGGCGGCGGCCGGGCAGGCCACCACGCAGTCGCAACGGCTGGCCAAGTCGGTGTCGCAGGCCCTGGTGGGCAGCGCGGCGGCTTTTCCGGAGGTGAAAGACAGCATCGACGTGCTGGCCGCCAACGTGCGCAGCCTGAAGACCGGCGAAGGCGACGTGCCGGCAGCGCCCGCGGACCTGCAGGATCAACTGGACGTGCTGGTGCCCCTGGTGGACCGTGCCGAGAAAAACGCCGCCGTCGTGCTGAGCCAGCAAAAGACGCTGACGCAGGTGGGCCAGGCTTTGCGCGCCATCAACCGCCAGAGTGCCGACTTGCTGGAAACAGCCGAGACCGTGTCCGCGCTCAAGCTGCAAAGTGGTGCCTCGGCTGCCGAACTGTCAGCCGTGGGCCAGCTGGTGATGCTGACGCAGCGCATCGGCAAAAGCGCCAACGAATTCCTGACCAGCGAAGGTGTCAGCGCCGAAGCCGTGTTCCTGCTGGGCAAGGACCTGAACTCCTTCAAGGAAATTGCGCAGGGCGTGATCGCTGGCAATGCCGAGCTGCGCCTGCCCGGCACGCGCGACCCGCAAGTGCGCGAGAAGCTGCAGCAACTGCTCACGCAGTACGAACAGACACGCACCGAGGCCAGCGCCATTCTGGGCAACCTGCAGGGGCTGGTGGCCGCGCGTGAGGCACAGACTGCCATCGTGGCCGACTCCGAGCCCTTGCGCCTGGGCCTGGACAAGCTGCAGACCGCCTTGACCGCCACCACCGGTTTTGGCGGTGGCCGGCTGTTTCTGGGTCTGCTGTCGGCCTTGCTGCTGATCGCTGGCGCGCTGGGCCTGTTCCGCCTGTTCGTGATGGACCAGAACACACGGATGCGGTCGGCCGACGTGCAGCGCCAGGAAGCCGAACGGCAAGAGCAGGAAGCCAAGCGTGTCAACGACGCCAACCAGGCCGCCATCTTGCGATTGATGAACGAACTGCAGACGGTGGCTGAAGGCGACCTGACGCAGCAGGCCACGGTAACCGAAGACATCACCGGCGCCATCGCCGACTCGGTGAACTACACGGTGGAAGAACTGCGCTCGCTGGTCGAGCAGGTGCAGACCACGGTGGGCCGCGTCACCGAAACCACGGCGCAGGTTGAAAACACGTCCACCGAACTGCTGGCCGCGTCCACCGAGCAGCTGCGCGAGATTCGCGACACCGGCGAAGAAGTGCTGCAGATGGCCGGCCGCATCAACGACGTGTCGGCGCAGGCGCAAGAAACCGCCAGCGTGGCGCGCCAGTCGCTGAAGGCCTCAGAGACAGGCCTGGCGGCGGTGAACAACGCCATCGGCGGCATGAACTCCATCCGCGACCAGATCCAGGACACCTCCAAGCGCATCAAGCGGCTGGGCGAAAGTTCGCAGGAGATCGGCGAAATCACCGAGCTGATCTCGGACATCACCGAGCAGACCAACGTGCTGGCACTGAACGCCGCCATCCAGGCCGCGTCCGCCGGTGAAGCCGGTCGCGGTTTCAGCGTGGTGGCCGAAGAAGTGCAACGGCTGGCTGAACGCTCGGCCGATGCCACGCGCCAGATTGCGGCCATCGTGCGCACCATTCAAACCGACACCCAGGACGCCGTGGGCGCCATGGAGCGCAGCACGCAGGGTGTGGTGGAAGGGGCGCGGCTGTCAGACGCCGCCGGCGCCGCGCTGGCCGACATCGACCGCGTCACGCGCGAGCTGTCGGACCTGATCGCGCGCATCTCGGCCGAAGCGCTGAAAGAAGCGCAGTCGGCCAACGTGGTGGCGGCCAACATCCAGCACATCTTTGCCGTGACCGAGCAGACCTCGGAAGGCACACGTTCGACGGCGCAGATGGTGCGTGAGCTGTCGCGCAGCGCCGAAGAACTGAAGACCTCGGTCTCGCGCTTCAAGATCAGTTGAACGCGGCAGCGAACCGCCCCCAAGCGATGCAGGACACCATGGACACCGAGACCGCCGCATTCAACGGCCTTCCTGGCGACGACCTCAGCGCGCTGGCCTGGGTGCATGGCGAACTGCGCCGTTCGCTGGAGACGGCCCACAAGGCGCTGCGGCGCTACCTCAAGGAGGCCGAGGCTGCCATCGGCGGCGACTTGGACGTTGTCGATCCTTCGGTGCTGAGGGGTGCCCGCACCCAGCTGCACCAGGGCGTGGGCGCGCTGGAACTGGTGGGCCTGCCCGCTGTGGCCGACGTGTTGCGGGCCAGCGAAAGTGCGGTCCAGCGCATGGTCAGCAAGCCGGCGCTGGTCAACGCCCAGGCCATCGAGGTCATCGAGCGTGTGTCCTTCGCGCTGCTGGACTACCTGGCGCGTTTGCTGGCGCGCAAGCCGGTGTCGCCCGTCATGCTGTTCCCGCAGTACCGCGCCGCGTTGCAGCTGGCGGGCGCCGACCGTGTGCACCCGGCCGACCTGTGGAAGGTTGATTTCCAGTGGCTGGAAATGCCGCAGGATGGACGTGCCACACCCCGTGCTGCCGACGACGAAGCCCGCGGTGCCATGGAAACCGAGGTGCTGGCGCTGATGCGCGAGCCCAGCCGCGCGGCCCTGTCACGCATCAGCGACCTGTGCGCCGATCTGGCCGCAGGCGCGCGCCTGAAACAGGGCGGCGCGGGCCTGGGCACGGTGTGGCAATTGGCGGCGGCGGTGTTCGAAGCCCAGGCCCGTGGTCTGCTGAGCGCCGATGTCTACAGCAAGCGCCTGGCGTCGCGGCTGTTGGCGCAGCTGCGCAGCACGGTGCGCGGCCAGCCCGAGCCTTCGGTGCGGCTGGCCCAAGACTTGCTGTTTTTCTGCAGCCATTCCCGGGTGCCGGCCGATGCCGCCAACGCACCGCGTCTTCACGCCGTGCGCAGCACGTGGCGCCTGCAAGACCACCCGGTGGCGGACTACGAAACACCTCGCCTGGGGCGCTTCGATCCTTCGCACCTGCTGCTCGCGCGCAAGCGGGTGGCCGCAGCCAAGGACGCCTGGTCGGCCGTGGCCGGCGGCGAACAACACCGCATCACCGGCCTGCCCGAACAGTTTGCGCTGGTGGGTGAGTCGCTGCAACGCCTGTTCCCCAGCGGTGAAGTGTTGGCCCAGTCGCTGCAAGCCACCGTGGCGATGACCGTCAGCTCGGGCCAGTCGCCGCCCGCGTCGCTGGCCATGGAAGTGGCCACCGGCATCCTGTACCTGGACGCGTCGCTTGAAGACGGCGAGCTGGACCAGCCTGAGTTGGGCGAACGCATCAAGCACCTGTCCAACCGCATCGACAGGGTGCGCCAGGGTGGCGATCCGCAGCCACTGGACATCTGGATGGAGGAGCTGTATCGCCGCGTCAGCGACCGCCAGACGATGGGCAGCGTGGTGCAGGAACTGCGCGCCTCGCTGTCCGAGGTTGAAAAGCAGATCGATCACTATTTCCGCAACCCGGCCGAGCGCCAGGTGCTGATCCCGGTGCCGGCGCAGCTGTCGTCGATGCGCGGCGTGCTGTCGGTGCTGGGCATGGACCAGGCCTCGGCCGCAGCGCTGTTCATGCGCGACGACGTGGATGCCTTGGCACAGACCGAAGTCGACCCGCAGCGTGCCATCCAGACCGGCACCTTCGACCGCCTGGCCGACAACCTGGGCGCCCTGAGCTTTTTGATCGACATGCTCAGCGTGCAGCCGCAGTTGGCCAAGTCGCTGTTCCGTTTTGACCCCGAGACCGGCTTGCTGACGGCGGTGATGGGCCAGTCCGAACGGGTGTCGGCCTTTGCTCAGCTGGACGACGCCGAGCCAGGGGCAAAAGCCGCCGCGGCTGTCGCGGGCAACACCGCACCATTGCTGGTGCAACTGCAGGCACTCGGTGCCGCGGCCGCGCAAGCGCAAGTCAGCGACGCCGAACTGGCACGCGACGCCGAAAGGCTGGCCCAGCAAGCGCTGGCCGCCGACCAACCCGAACTGGCGCGCCTGCTGGCCAGCGCCCATCGCGGCCTGCGCGACGCCGCTGCCGACCCGCAGGCCCGCCTGACGCTGCGTGCCGAGCTGAGCGCCGCTGTTGCTGGCCTGGGCGCCGTGGCGCCAGAGGCCGTTGCACCCAGCGCACCGGTGCCGCCGCCCAAGCCCGCGCCGCAAGGCGGCACAGGCCTGGAAGACGACCCGGAGATGCGCGACATCTTCATCGAAGAGGCACGCGAAGTCGTGGCCGACGCCACTGCCGCGGTCGAGCGCCTGCACACCGCGCCCGAGAGCTCACAAGACATGACCACCGTGCGGCGTGCCTTCCATACCTTGAAGGGCAGTTCACGCATGTTGGGCCTGCGCGACTTTGGTGAAGCCGCCTGGGCCTGCGAGCAGCTTTTCAATGCCCGGCTGGCACAAGCGCCGCACATGGACCCGCCCTTGCGGCTGTGCACCTCCGAAGCCCTGGCCTACATGGGCAGCTGGGTGGAGGCCATTGCCAGCGGCCGCAACGACGGCCATCAAGCCACGGACGTGGCGCGCTCGGCCGACGCCCTGCGCCTGGAAGGCGCACGGGTGCCCATCGAGTTGCCCACCTCGGTTGCGCCAGATCAGACGCTGCAGTTCGCCGTGCCTGCGGCCGTGGTGCCCGAAGACACCACCATCATCCTGGCCCGGCCGCCGGCCCCGGTGGGCGAGACCACGGTGTCGCTGGTGCGCACCGAGCGGCTGGACGACGGCCCGACGATCATCATGCCCAGGGCGCCACTGGTGGTTGAGCCCGAGGCAGTGCCTGAGCCTTCGCCAGCGCCTGCGCCCGAAGCAGAGAGATTGCCGGTGCCGGAGGTGGTGCCCGAGCCGGCTGCCGAAGCCATCGAAGAGTTCTCGGTGTCGACGTTTGACGCACCCGCGGCGGCCTTCGAAGCGCAGCCGCCTGCCGAGTCGGTGGGCGAAGCGGCCGATGAGGTGCCGGCAGATGAGTCGCTGGCAGAGCCCGTCACCGAGATGCTGCCCTTTGCATCCACGCTGGTCGAAGACCCGGGCCACGATCCGCTGCACGATCCATCTGCACCGGCGCCGCCAGAGCCGGACTTTCTGCTGTCCCTGGCCGACCTGGACGAAGAACCTTCGCCGCGTGTGGTGGCCGACGTGCAGCCCCTGGCGCAGCGCATCCCCGAATTGCCCAGCGCGGCCGACCTGGATCTCAGGCAGCCGGGGACGCCGGCTGTGCCGCTGGCCAGCGTGTCCACGCCAGTCGATGACGACCTGAGCTTCGAGCTGGACCTGGGCGACTTCAACGAACCGGCGCCGTCAGGCGCCAGCGCCCACGCGGCGCCCACCGCAGCCACGGATCTGGCGCTGGACGCCCCCGACCTGCTGCTGGAAGGTGACACACCGACCGTGCCCGCAGGCGGGGTCGAATCGCTGGAAATCGACTTCGACGAGTTGGGCGACATCTTTGCCGACGCGCCCACCGGTGCGGTGTCCCAGCAGGGTCACGCGCCGGTGGTCGAGGCGGTGGACGTGGACAGCGGTGCGGTTGCCCACGCTGGCACGGACGTTGACACGGACATCGATGAGGACATGGATGCGGAAGCTGATGCGCGGACTGAAGCGCACACCGACACCGACGCCGACGCCGACGAGCAGGTCAAGGTCATCGGTCCGCTGCGCATCAGCATCCCGCTGTTCAATATCTACCTCAACGAAGCCGACGAGCTGTCCAGGCGTCTGGTGGCCGAGCTGGGTGAGTGGGCACTCGAAGCCGACCGCCACCCGGTGTCGGACACGGCCGTGGCGCTGGCGCATTCGTTGGCGGGCAGTTCTGCCACCGTGGGTTATGCCGAGCTGTCGGCGCTGGCCCGGTCGCTGGAACATGCGCTGATGCGGTCCGCCTCGGCGGGCCACGGGCGGCCTGGCGAAGCGCAGCTGTTTGCCGCTGTAGCCGAAGAAGTCCGCCGCCTGCTGCACCAGTTTGCCGCCGGTTTCCTGCGGCCTGTGGACGATTCGCTGACCGAACAGCTGGCCGCGCACGAGCGCCTGCCCGTCGCCAGTGCCGACGTGCTGGCCGCCCTCGAGCCGGCAGCCGGATACGAAGCGCCCGACTACGGCGCGTCGCAGCCGGCGTTGCTGGAGCGTGGTGCCATCGACGGCGTCACCGACGACGACGCGTCCTTCGCACTGTACGACGACATCGACGCCGTCGATGCGATCGACACCGAGCTGTTCCCGATCTTCGAAGAAGAAGCCGAAGAGCTGTTGCCGCAGCTGCAAGGCCGCTTGCGCGAATGGCACGACCACCCGGGCAACCCCGGCGCTCCGGCGGCCTGCATGCGCACGCTGCACACCTTCAAGGGCGGTGCGCGTCTGGCCGGCGCCATGCGCCTGGGCGAGATGGCGCACCTGCTGGAGTCCGAGATTGAACACCTCAGCGCCCAAGACAGCCCGCAGGCGGCGCAGGTTGAACCGCTGCTGGCCCGCGCTGATGCGATGGTCATGGCGTTTGAGGCTTTGCGTCGCCGGCCAGCGATGCCAGTCGCTGCGCCCGCTGCGCCATCCGCCCTTGCGCCTGTCGAACCTGTGGTCGCGCCGCTCGAGGCGGCCGCGCTTGAAGTTGATCTGCTCTTGGCAGAGCCTGCAGCTGCAGCATCGTTCGATGAAGTGGCCGTCTCGCCGGCTGAGACCACCGCATTGCCCGTTGCCGAAGTGGCCGACGACCTGCCTGCCTTGGCCGATCCTGCGGCCGCGCGTGAGCCTGAGCCCGAGCCCGAGCCCGTGCCCGTGCTGGACATCGATTTCGACGTCGATCCCGGGTCCGCTCCGGCGGTAGCTCCTGTCGCGCCTGTGGTCCTGGAGCCCATCGACTGGGGCCGTTTTTCCTACGGCACCGCCGCTGTGCCTGCAAGCACCACGGCCGATCGAGGCATCGGTGGCCAGGGCGCGGCCGTGCGGGTGCGCGCGGCGCTGCTGGACCGCCTGGTCAACAACGCGGGCGAGGTCAGCATCACCCGTTCGCGCATCGACAGCAACGTGCGGCTGCTGCAGGGTTCGCTGGGTGAACTGACCGAAAGCCTGGAACGCATGCGGCGCCAGTTGCGTGACATCGAAGTGCAGGCCGAGACCCAGATCAGCAGTCGGCTGGAAGCCGCCAAGGCTTCGTCGCAGACCTTCGACCCGCTCGAGATGGACCGCTTCACGCGTTTCCAGGAGCTGACCCGTTTCATGGCCGAATCGGTCAACGATGTGGCCACTCTGCAGCGCAGCCTGCAGCGCACGCTGCAGTCGGCAGAAGACGAACTGGCGGCGCAGGCGCGGTTGACGCGCGAGCTGCAGGACGACCTGTTGCGCACACGCATGGTCGAATTCGAAAGCATGGCCGACCGCCTGTACCGCACCGTGCGCCAGGCCGCACGCGACACCGCCAAGCAGGTGCGGCTGGACATCGTGGGCGGTGGCATCGAAATCGACCGTGGTGTACTGGAACGCATGGTCGGCTCCTTCGAGCACCTGCTGCGCAACAGCGTGGCGCATGGCGTCGAAACAGCCGCCGAACGTGAACGTGCAGGCAAGGCGGCGGGTGGCCTGATCACGGTCACGGTGGCGCAGTCGGGCAACGAAGTGGCGGTGGAGTTTGCCGACGACGGGGCCGGCCTGGACCTGGGACGCATCCGCCAGCGTGGCATCGAACGCGGCCTGCTCGCGCCCGACTCGCAGCCCAGCGACGCCGATCTGTCGCAGCTGATTTTCGCGCCCGGTTTCAGCACCGCTGAAGCGGTGACCGAACTGGCGGGCCGTGGGGTCGGTCTGGACGTGGTGCGCGCCGAAGTCAACGCCATGGGCGGGCGCATCGAGACCCACAGCGACGCGGGCCGCGGCAGCCGCTTCAGGCTGCTGCTGCCGCTGACCACCGCCGTCACGCAGGTGGTGATGCTGCGCTGTGCCGACACCACCGTGGCCGTGCCGTCGCCGCTTATCGAGGTGGTGCGGCGGGTGCCCACGGCCGAGGTGGAGCAGGCTTATGCGGACGGCCACCTCAACTTCGGCGGCGAAGCCGTGCCCTTCTTCTGGTTGGCGTCGCTGCTGCAGGTGGGTTCTCGCGGACCGGACAAGGGCCGCAACCAAAGCGTTGTCATCGTGCGCAGTGCGGCGCAACGCGTCGCGGTGCACGTGGACGAAGTGGTGGGCAACCAGGAAGTGGTGGTCAAGAACGTCGGCCCGCAGCTGTCGCGCCTGCCCGGTTTGGCCGGTGTGACGCTGTTGCCATCCGGTGCCGTGGCCCTGATCTACAACCCGGTGGCGCTGGCCACGGTGTATGCAGAGACCGCACGCGGCCTGGCTCGGTCAGCGGCAGCTGCCTTGCTGAAGACCTCAACCACGTCGACGCCCACCGCCCCAGCGGCCAGCGTGTCGCCCATGGTGCTGGTCGTGGACGACTCGCTCACCGTGCGCCGCGTCACGCAGCGTTTGCTGGTGCGCGAAGGCTACCGCGTGGTCACCGCCAAGGACGGGCTGGACGCGCTGGAGCGGCTGGCCGAAGAGCGACCCTCGGTTCTGCTGTCGGACATCGAGATGCCGCGCATGGACGGGTTTGATCTGGTGCGCAATGTGCGCGCCGACGCCAAGCTGCGTGGCCTGCCGGTGATCATGATCACCTCGCGCATTGCGCAGAAGCACCGCGACTACGCTGCCGAGTTGGGTGTCGATCACTACCTGGGCAAACCGTACTCTGAAGAAGAACTGCTGTCGCTGGTGGCCGGCTACGTCAGCGCCCAGACTGCAGCTTCTGCAGCCTGATGACATTCGGTGACAATGTGTTGCCCATAGCCGGAGTGTCCGGTCAGCCACTCCCAGCACTTGTCGAGGGGCCATGTCCAGCGTCGTAGAGCACCTGGCCGACTTGACCGGCTATCGCGATCGGGATGTCCTTGATGTGACCCTGGTGGGCGCGTTCAAGGACCTGTTGCGCCCGCAGGCCGTGGCCATCTACCGCTGTGTGGGTGAGGCAGAAGAGCAGCGCTGGCTCACTCGCGCGCGGCTGGCGCCGGGCGACAACACGGCCACAGCCGACCCCTTGTGGACCGACCCCGCCATGCTGCCGCGCCTGGCCGACCATGCCGACCGCCATGCCTGCCTGCAGCGCCACGAGGCCGTCACGGTAGACGGCACGCCGGCCATGTCCTACTTTCCGCTGGCCACCGACCGTGAGCCCGTGGGCGTTCTTGAACTGCAGACCGCGCTGCCGCTGTCCCATGAAGAGGTGCGGCTGGTGTGCAGCATCCTGCGCATCTACCGCAACTTCCAGGGCCTGCTGGATTACAGCGAGCGCGACACGCTTACCGGCTTGCTGAACCGCAAGACCTTTGACGAGAGCTTCCTGCGTGTGGCCGCGCAGCCGTCGATGCCGGCCAACCACCCGCGTGGCGAAGCGCGCCGGCTGGGGCCCACAGGCGGGTCGTGGCTGGGCCTGATCGACATCGACCACTTCAAGCGCGTGAACGACAACCACGGCCACCTCATCGGTGACGAGGTGCTGTTGCTGCTGTCGCGCCTGATGCGCACCTGCTTTCGTTTTCACGACCACCTGTACCGCTTTGGTGGCGAAGAGTTTGTGGTGCTGATGCGCTGCGGCGGCCCCGCTGACGCGGCGCAAGCCTTCGAAAGGCTGCGCAGCAATGTCGAGCGCTATGCTTTTCCGCAAGTGGGGCGGATCACGGTCAGCGCGGGCCTCACCGAACTGCGGCCGGGCGATTCACCCAGCAGCGCCTTCGAACGTGCCGACAAGGCTGTGTACTACGCCAAGGAAAACGGCCGCAACCAAGTGGCGCACCACGCCGCCCTGGTGGCCACCGGCAAGTTGAGCGAAGAAACGCACGACGCCGGGGACGTGGAGTTTTTCTAGGCCAGGTCCAAGGGTGGCCATGCCGGGAAAACCCCAATCCCGTGTCGGCTAAAACAAACGTTTGATTCATGCCCTAGCATCGGGGCATGTCGCTACCGATTCAGCCCAATCCCTTGCAGGAGCCCGCGCCAGAGGCTGGCAGGCCGAGCGAAGACGCACGTGCCCGGCTGCTGCAGGCGGGTCTGCACCTGTTTGCCCAGCAGGGCTACAGCAAAACCAGCACGCGTGAACTGGCCGAGGCGGCCAGTGTCAACGTCGCGTCGATCAGCTACTACTTCGGCGACAAAGCGGGCCTTTACCGCGCCGTGTTCATCGAGCCCATGGGCTCGCCAGAAGCCGACCTGGCCCGATTCAACGGCACAGACCTGACGTTGACGCAAGTGCTGCGTGGCTTTTACGACAGTTTTCTGGAACCCCTGCGCCGGGGCGACGAAGCGCGGCTGTGCATGAAGCTGCACTTCCGCGAAATGCTCGAACCCACGGGCCTTTGCGAGTTGGGCATCACCGACGGCATCCGGCCTCTGCACGAAGCCCTGCTGGACCAGCTGTGCCGCCACTTCAAGCTGAGGGGCCCCGACACCGACTTGCAGCGCCTGGCCATCTGCCTGGCCGGCCTGGGTGTGCACATGCACGTGGGCCGCGACATCAGCGACGCGCTGGTGCCGGGCATCAACGACGGTGCGCAGGCCCTGGACACCTGGTCCGAACGGCTGGTGCTGTTCGGACTGGCCATGGTGCGCGCCGAAGCCGTGCGCCGCGGCATGGACTCAGCTGGACTGGACTGAACGATGAACAGAACCGCCTGCGCAGTGACCACCTGGGCCTCAGCCGCCTTGCTGTCGGCCTGCGCCACCGCGCCCGACACACCACCTGCACCTTCGAGCCCGGGCCTGGCGGCCGCCTGGCAGGCACCTCTGCCGCACGGTGGCGCCACGGCAGACCTGGCCCTGTGGTGGGCCCGTTTCAACGACCCCGTGCTGCTGCCTTTGCAAGACGCTGCACAGAAGGCCAGCCCCAGCCTGGCCAGCGCCAGCGCGCGCATCGAACGTGCGCGCGCTTCTCGCGTTGCCGCTGGCGCAGTCGGTGCGCCGCAACTGAACGCCGTGGCCAGCGCCAGCGCGTCGCGCCAGACACCGGGCCAGCCCACGACGCAGCTGGCCAGCCTGGGCTTGCAGGCGGGCTGGGAACTGGACTTGTTCGGCGCCATCGCCGCCGGTCGCCAGGCCGCGCAAGCCCGGTTTGAAGGCGCCCAGGCCGGCTGGCACGAGGCCCGTGTGTCGGTGGCGGCCGAGGTAGCCACCAGCTACACCGCCTTGCGCGCCTGCGAGGCCCAGCTGGCGCAGGCCAGGCTGGACGCCGGTTCACGCGCAGAAACCGCCAGCCTCACCGACCAGAGCGCGCGTGCCGGTTTCACCGCCCCGGCCGATGCGGCACTGGCCCGTGCCGGTGCCGCACAGTCGCGTGGCCAGGTGCTGAGCCAGCAGGCACAGTGCGACACGTTGATCAAAGGCCTGGTGGAGATCACCGACCTGCCCGAACCCGACCTGCGCCAGCGCCTGGCAGCCGGCGCCGGGCTTTTGCCGCAACCGGCCGCGCTGTCGCTGACGGCCTTGCCCGCAGGGCTGTTGGCGCAGCGCCCCGACTTGGCCGAAGCAGCACGCGCCGTGGTGGCCGCGGCTGCGGACCGATCACAAAGCCTGGCGCGCGAGCGGCCGCAGGTCAGCCTGTCCGGCTTGCTGGCCGGCGCCAGCTTGCGCAGCGGCGGCGTCAGCAGCAACGGCGCGGTCTGGTCCATCGGCCCGGTGGTGGTGAGCCTGCCGATCTTCGACGGCGGCGCCCGTGCGGCCAACACGGCCGCCGCGCGCGCCAGTTATGACGAAGCCGTGGCGCTGTATGGCGCGCAACTGCGGCGCGCAGTGCGCGAGGTGGAAACCGCGCTCGTGGCGCTGGATTCCACGGCACAGCGTGAAGTGGATGCCTTGTCCGCCGCGCGGGACTTTGAAGCCTCGCTGGTGGCCACGCAGGCGCGTCAGAGAGGCGGCCTGGCCAGCCTGTTTGACCTTGAAGCCGCGCGCCGCAACGCCGTGCAGGCCCAGAGCACACTGATTGAACTCAAGCGCGAACGGGTGACGGCATGGATCGCCCTGTACCGCGCACTGGGTGGCGGCTGGTCCGCCACCGAACTGGTTACCCAGTCTGCCGCTGCCCGACCTGGAAACAAAACTCGACCATGATCCATCTGCCAACTTTGAGCAAACGCACCCGCATCGTTGCCGCAGCGGTCTTGCTGGCCGGCGGCGCCGGATTGGCGCTGCTGGCCAACACGGCCGTGAACGAGGCCGACGACAAGGTGGCCAAGCCCGCCGCCGCAACGTCCGCGGCCAAGGCAGCGCTGACCGTCACCACGACCTTGCCGGTGCGCAGCAGCCTGGCCACCGCGCTGTCAGCCAACGGCAACATCGCGCCGTGGCAGGAAGCCATCGTCGGCGCCGAGAGCAACGGCATGCGGCTGGCCGAGGTGCGTGTCAACGTGGGCGATGTCGTCAAGCGTGGCCAGGTGCTGGCCACCTTTGTGTCGGACATGGCGCAGGCTGATCTGGCGCAAGGCAAGGCCACAGTGGCCGAAGCCGAAGCCACGCTGGCCGACGCCAGCGCCAACGCCCAGCGCGCCCGCGACCTGCAGGCCAGCGGTGCGCTCAGTGCCCAGCAGATCAACCAGTTGCTGACCGCAGAACGCACTGCTCAGGCGCGACTGGATGCGCTGCGCGCCGGCGCCAAGGTGCAACAGCTGCGCCTGGCGCAGACGCAGGTGCTGGCGCCCGACAGCGGGGTCATCAGTGCACGCAGCGCCACCGTGGGCGCGGTGGTGCCGGCGGGCATGGAGCTGTTCCGCCTGATCCGGCAGGGCCGCCTGGAGTGGCGGGCCGAAGTGGTGGCCGGTGAGCTGGCGCAGATCAAGCCCGGCCAGACCGTGCGTGTGGAAGCTGCGGGCGGCACACCCGTGGCCGGCAAGGTCCGCATGGTGGCGCCGACCGTGGACGCGGCCACGCGCAACGGCATCGTCTATGTGGACCTGCCTCAGCCCGGGGTCATCAAGGCGGGCATGTTTGCGCGCGGCGACTTCGAAACCGGCAGCTCCAGCGCGCTGACGCTGCCACAGAGCGCGGTGCTGCTGCGCGATGGCTTCAGCTACGTCTACCGCGTCGGCGCCGATAACAAGGTCGCACAAACCAAGGTTGCCGTGGGCCGCCGGGTGGGGGACCGCATCGAGATCACTGGCGGCCTGGACAACACCGCGCGCGTGGTGGCCAGTGGTGCCGGTTTCCTGGCCGATGGCGACACCGTGCGGGTGGTGGACAGGCCCATGAAGCCCGTGAATACGGCCGTCCCCAAGTGAAGCGGAGCCAGCAGCCATGAACGTTTCGACCTGGTGCATCAAGAACCCGATTCCGGCGGTGATGCTGTTTGTGATGTTGACGCTGGCCGGTGTGATGGGCTTCAAGTCCATGAAGATCCAGCAGTTCCCCGACATCGACCTGCCCACCATCAATATCACCGCCAGCCTGCCCGGCACAGCGCCGGCGCAGATGGAAACCGAGGTCGCGCGCAAGATCGAAAACGCGGTCGCTTCGCTGCAAAACGTCAAGAACATCTATACCAAGGTGCAAGACGGCGTGGCCATCGTGACGGTGGAATTCCGCCTGGAAAAACCCACGCAGGAAGCGCTGGACGACGTGCGTTCGGCCGTCGCCCGTGTGCGCAGCGACCTGCCGGCCGACCTGCGCGACCCCACCATCAGCAAGCTCGACCTGGCGGGCGCGCCGATCCTCACCTACACGGTGGCCAGCACGCGCATGGACGACGAAGCGCTGAGTTGGTTTGTCGACAACCAGGTCACCAAGGTGATGCTGGCGGTGCGCGGCGTGGGCAGTGTGGCCCGTGTGGGTGGCGTCACGCGCGAAGTGCGCGTCGAAGTGGACCCGGCGCGCCTGCTGGCGCTGAACGCCAGCGCGGCCGACATCTCACGCCAGCTGCGCGCCGTGCAGCAAGACGCGGCCGGTGGCCGCGCCGACGTGGGCGGCATCGAACAGAGCGTGCGCACCATCGCCACCGTGCAGAGTGCGGCCGAACTGGCGCGCCTGGAAGTGGCGCTCAGCGACGGCCGCCGCATCCGCCTGGACCAGGTGGCCACCGTCAGCGACACCGTGGCCGAGCGCCGCAGCGGTGCGCTGCTCAACGGCAAGCCGGTGGTGGGTTTCGAGATCGTGCGCAGCCGCGGCGCCGGTGAAACCGATGTCGCCGACGGTGTGCGTGCGGCGCTGGACAAGCTGCGTGCAGAACACCCCGACGTGACGGTGACCGAGGCCTTCAACTTCGTCGACCCGGTGGTCGAAAACTACGAGGGCAGCATGATCCTGCTGCTGGAAGGCGCGGCGCTGGCGGTGCTGGTGGTGTGGCTGTTCCTGCGCGACTGGCGTGCCACGCTGGTGGCCGCCACGGCGCTGCCGCTGTCGATCATCCCGGCCTTTGCGGCCATGCACTACATCTTCGGCTTCACGCTCAACACGGTCACGCTGCTGAGCATGTCGCTGGTGGTCGGCATCCTGGTGGACGATGCCATCGTCGAGATCGAAAACATCATGCGCCACCTGCGCATGGGCAAGACGCCGTACCAGGCGGCGATGGAAGCGGCCGACGAGATTGGCCTGGCAGTGATTGCCACCACCTTCACGCTGATCGCTGTCTTCCTGCCGACGGCTTTCATGGCCGGTGTGCCGGGCAAGTTCTTCGTGCAGTTTGGCTGGACGGCGGCCATCGCGGTGTTCTTCTCGCTGGTGGTGGCGCGCATGCTCACGCCCATGATGGCGGCCTACATCCTGAAGCCGCCCAAGGCCGAAGACAAAGACGCCGCCTGGATGACCCAGTACCTGCGTTGGGCGCGCTGGTGCCTGAAGCACCGGGTGCTGACGCTGCTGGCCACGGCGGTGTTTTTTGTCGGTTCGTTTTCTCTGGTGCCCTACTTGCCCACGGGCTTCCTGCCGCCAGACGACCTGAGCCAGACCCAGGTGACGGTGACGCTGCCACCCGGCAGCACCTATGAACAGACGCTGGCAGCCGCCGAGCAGGCACGTGTGCTGGTGCAGCAGCACGAACACGTCAAGCTGGTCTACACGGCGGTGGGCGCGGGCAGCACCGGTGCCGACACCTTCACGCCCGGTGGTGGTGTGCCCGAGGTCACCAAGGCCACGCTGACCATCAACATGACACATCGCTCGGACCGCGGTGGTGTCAGCAAGCAGGCCATCGAGTCGCAGTTGCGCGAGATGCTGGCCGTGCTGCCGGGCGCGCGTGTCAAGGTCGGCTTCGGCCAGAGCGCGGAGAAGTACGTGCTGGTGCTGGCCGGCGAAGACGGCGCGGCGCTGGGCGCACACGCGGCGGTGGTCGAACGTGAACTGCGTGCCATCCCTGGCATCGGCGCCGTCACGTCCAGCTCCAGCCTGGTGCGGCCCGAACTCATCGTGCGGCCCGACGCCGCACGCGCTGCCGACCTGGGCGTGACCTCGCAGGCCATCGCCGACACGCTGCGCATCGCGACGGCGGGTGACTACGACCAGAGCCTGCCCAAGCTCAACCTGAGCCAGCGCCAGATCCCCATCGTCGTGCGCCTGCCGGCGCAGGCGCGGGCCGACCTGGACCTGCTGTCGCGCCTGCCGGTGCCGGGCAAGAACGGCCCCGTGATGCTGGGCAACGTGGCCACGCTCACCATCGCCAGCGGGCCGGCGCAGATCGACCGCTACAACCGCCAGCGCAACGTCAACTTCGAGATCGAACTCAATGGCCAGCCGCTGGGCGAAGTGCAGCAAGCCGCACTGTCGCTGCCCAGCCTGCTGAACCTGCCGCCGGGCGTGATCCAGACCGAGATCGGCGACGCCGAGGCCATGAGCGAGCTGTTTGCCAGCTTCGGTCTGGCCATGCTGACGGGTGTCTTGTGCATCTACATCGTGCTGGTGCTGCTGTTCAAGGACTTCGTGCAGCCGGCCACCATCCTGGGCGCGCTGGTGTTGTCGATCCCGGGTGCTTTCCTGGCCCTGTTCATCACCCACACGGCGTTGTCCATGCCCAGCATGATCGGTCTCATCATGCTGATGGGCATCGCCACCAAGAACAGCATCCTGCTGGTGGACTACGTGATCATGGCCCGGCGCGACCACGGCATGGCGCGCCGGGACGCGGTGCTGGACGCCTGCCACAAGCGCGCGCGGCCGATCGTCATGACCACCATCGCCATGGGCGCCGGCATGATGCCCATCGCGCTGGGCCTGGGCACCGACCCCAGCTTCCGCGCACCGATGGCCATCGTGGTCATTGGCGGGCTCATCACCTCCACCTTCCTGAGCCTGCTCGTGATCCCGGTGCTGTTCACCTACGTCGATGACTTCATCCAGAAGCTGCAGCAGCTGCTGCGCCGCAAGAACCCGCCCACCTTGAAGGCGCAAGAGGTGAGTGCATGAACCCGCAACGACGTCACTGTTTGAAGCTGGCCGCAGCGGCGGCTGCCACCTGTGCCGGTGCCAGCGTCTGGCCGCTGCGCGCACAAGAGGCCACCCCAGCGCGCACCTTCGAGACCGTGGACCTCGACTGGACCGATTCCCGCCGCCAGCGCCAGGTGCCCGTGCGCCTGCATCTGCCGACGGCCGCCTCGGCCGCGCGGCCCGTGCCGCTGCTGGTGTTTTCACACGGCATCGGCGGCTCGCGCCGCGGCTACAGCTGGCTGGGGCACCACCTGGCCAGCAACGGATTCGCCAGCCTGCACCTGCAGCACGTGGGCAGTGACCGCCAGCTGTGGACCGGCAACGTCTTCAGCCTGGTGGGACGACTGCAAGACGCAGCGCACGAGCGTGAAGCCCTGGCCCGTGTGCAGGACCTGCGCTTTGCCCTGGATACGCTGCTGACGGGTGAACTGGCGCCGCGCCTGGACGCCACCCGCATCGTCGCCGCCGGCCACAGCTATGGCGCCAACACCACGCTGCTGGCCAGCGGTGCACGGGTCGAACGCGAGGGCCAGATCATGGCGCTGGCCGATGACCGCGTGCGCGCCGCCATCGTGATCTCGGCGCCCCCGTTTTACGGCGAGGCCGAGCCCGCGCGCATCCTGAACACGGTCACCGTGCCCAGCCTGCATGTCACGGCCACCGAAGACGTGATCCGCATTCCCGGCTACTTCAGCGGCGTCGAAGACCGGGTGGCCGTCTTCGACGCCACCGGCAGCACGCAGAAGTGGCTGGCCGTGTACCAGGGCGGTTCACACAGCATGTTCACCGACCGCAGCGGCACCGGCGGCGCCACGCTGAACCCGCAGGTGAAAACAGCCACGCGCGCGCTGGCGCTCGCATTCTTGCGGGCGGTCTTGGACGGCGATGGCTCGGCACTGGCCTTGTGGCCTCAGCAACACGACGCCATCCTGGCGCGCTTCACGGCACCGGGGGCTTGAGGCGCGGGCAGCCAGCCACGGCGCGTGGTGCCGCGCCAGGCCTTCCACCCAGGGCCGCTGCCGTTTCCGCTGCTCCGCCCGCCCCGGCGCAGGCACGCGCGTGGCGCAAGCCTCGCCGCCGCGATCAACGCAAGCGAGATGCCAGCTCAGGCCGCGCCTGGTCGGGCTGGCTGTAGTCGCACACGCCACCGGTGAAGATCTGGTTCAGCGTGACCACCTGCTCGGCGCTGGGCATCCAGGGCGTGTAGGTGCCGTCGGCCACAGCCGTGGCCACGCTCTTGCGCGCGCAGCGGTACATGTCGCCGGTGATCGGTGCGCCAGCCACGATGCGGCTGGTGCTGTACAGCGGGTACTGTGCGGTGCAGGCACCGGCCGGCAGCGTGTCCAGGACGCCGGCCCACACCCCCGTGCCCAGCGCCTGCATCGAACCGAAGCGGTCGAAACAGGCGTCCGCCGCCATGGCCGGCTTGTTCTGGGCCACGGTCTTTTTCGGGTTGGATCGGATGTTCATCAGCCACTGGTCCATCACCGCCAGGGCCTGCAGCGTTTGGCTGACCTTGGGGGTTTCGGGAATGGTGTCGGTGAACCAGATCACCAGGTTGTCGCTGTGGCCCATGCGGTTTTGCACCCGCTGCCGCACCGCGAAGCTCTGGTGCGAGTTGTGCATGTCCAGCTCACGCTCCATGTACTGGCGGTGGTCGATGGCCGGCACGTTCAGGCGGCCGTCGAAGACGTGGCCGGTGGAATACACGGCGCGCTGGGCGGGCAGGCTGCCCTCGGCGCGAGGGGCCGGTGTCTCGGCGCTGCCCAGGCGCATGTTCTTCTTGCTCCAGGGGTCGAAGTAGCCCGGAATGGTCAGCGCCTTGTTGATCTCGGTTGCCGAGGTGCCGAAGAAGGGGAAGGTCTCCTGCAGCATGTCGCTGGGGTGCTTGAAGCTGCCGATGTGCCAGTTCAGGTGCAGGAATTCCACCGGCGTGATTCGCCCGGCCTGCAGCGACTTCAGCCCGTACTGCACGCCCACGTTGTCCATCGTGATGCGGGCGGCGCCGGTTTCGTCGACGCCGTAGACATTGCGCACATCGTCGTAGTGGGTCCAGCGGATGGCTGCAATGGCGCTCTGCGGTTCGTAGAACTGCTGATTCGGCACCTGTCCGAACAGCGGGTTCAGCGTCAGCGGCGTCAGGCCGCGCCAGGCCGGGATGCACTCGGTGCTGCCCACGGCACTGGCATAGCCCAGGGCCAGTTTCAGGTCACGCAGGGCATCGTTGACGCGCGTGAAGCCTTCTTCGGCATTCATGCCCACCAGCCAGCTGCGGTTTTTCGTGACCTGCCACTTCGGGTTGCTGCGGTCGGTGGCGTCCATGTAATGCTCGAGCAACTCGCAGTCGCCGACGTGGATGGTCTGGGTCACCATGTCAGGGTAGCTTTGCACCGGCAACAGACCATCCAGCACGCCCGGGTGGTTCTGCGCGATCAGGTACTGCTGAATGGCACCACCGCTGCCGCCCAGGCCCACGGTGTAGGTGGGCACGCCGTGGCGTTCGACAAAGCGCTCCTTGGTCATCAGCGCGGTCTCGCCGGCCAGATTCATGTTGTAGTGGGTACCGGTGTTGTTGCCGCTGCTGTGCACGATGGCCATGCCCTGGCCCAGCACGTCGGGGTTGAGCGAACCGCTGTGCACCGTGCCCTGGCTGTGGCCGATGGCCACGCCGCCCTGGAACCAGTACAGCAGCTTGCCGCTCCATAGCGAACTGTCGTTCTGGGCGGCGTTGTCGGCCGCCGGTGCCGGCGACAGCATCGCGATGCTGTACAGGAAGCGGTTGATCGAGCCCACTTCGCGGCGCACGATGAAGTCCACCGTGCGGCCGTCGGGCAAGGTTGTCGTGCCCATGTCGGCCGGGCGCGCACCGGCTGGCAGGGCCACCAGGCTGCCGCCGGTGTTGCGGCGATACAGGTAGGTGACGAAGGTGTCGATGCTGCAATCGCGGCTGTAGCCGATGACGTTGCCGGCCGCGTCACGCACCGTGTAGCCGGGTGGCACGGGGGTGTCCACCCGTGGCTGGCGTGTGATGCCGCCCTGGATGGTGGTGCACACAAAGGGGTGCTGCTGCGGACCGCTGAAGATGGGGCCGGTGACGGGGTGGTTGACCAGCGTGAGTCGGTCGCGCACGGTGCCGTTGCTGGCCATCCTGACTTCCAGCGTGTTGGGGCCCAGGTTCAGGCCCGTGACGACGGCCTCGCGGCCACGCGACGTGGTGACGAAGGTCGGCGCGATGGGTGCGCCGTTGAGCCACAGCGACAGCAGGGGCATCGTGGCGGAGGGGGCGTCGATGACAACGCGCGCATCGCCACCCGTTACCTGGTCGGCGCGACCGGACAGCACGCGCAGACGTTCACGGCCGGGGGTCACCGGTGGCAGCACCACGGCGCCGCGCGCCGACGCGGCCTGCACAGCGGGTTTGGCGGCGGCCGCTTCGGGCGCGGCCTGCGCAGCACAGGCGAGGGTGGCTGCACACAGCAGCGTCAGCGCCGCTGCGGGGCGTTGCGTGCGCCGCCGTGGCAGGGAGGTGTCGGCGCCCTTGGCGGGCATCTCGGTGCATTGGCTCATGCGTCTGTCTCCTGGTGGCCCGGGCATGTCTTGCCGGTGCCGTTTGTTGTGGTGTGACTTCTGGTGTTCGTCGGGCTCACAGCGGCAGGAAGTGCCCGCCACTGTCCGACGCTAGAGCCGCTTCGTCTTGCAGGCCAGCGGGATATCCCGCGGAGCGGAACCGATTTCGGGCCGACATACCATGACACAAAAAAGTTATGTATTTCGTTCTTTCTCTTTTACCACCGCATACCGTTGCAGCGTGCGCAGGCGCGCGGCGCCGTGGTCCACCACTGGCGCCGGGTAGTTGCCGCCCAGCGTGACACCGGCGGTCGCCAGGTCCACCGGCCGCGCCAGCCAGGGTGCGTGGATCAACTTGTCGGGCAGGGCGGCCAACTGCGGCAGGTAGCGGCGGATGAAGCGGCCGTCGGGGTCGAACTTCTCGCTCTGGTTCACCGGGTTGAAGATGCGGAAGTAGGGCTGGGCGTCGCAGCCGCTGCTGGCCGCCCACTGCCAGCCGCCGTTGTTGGCGGCCAGGTCGAAGTCGTTCAGGTGCAGCGCGAAGTAGGCTTCGCCACGGCGCCAGTCAAGGCCCAGGTCTTTGCTCAGGAAGCTGGCCACCACCATGCGCAGGCGGTTGTGCATGTAGCCGGTCTGGTTGATCTGGTGCATGGCCGCGTCCACCAGCGGGTAGCCGGTGCGGCCTTCGCACCAGGCGGCCATCAGTGCATCGGCGTGTTTGCCGTGGTCCCACTTGATGCGGTCGTACTCCGGCTTGAAGGCGCCCGTGACGACATGCGGGTGGTGGTGCAGGACCTGGTGGTAGAAGTCGCGCCAGATCAGCTCGGACAGCCAGACCTCGGCACCGCGCGAGCCGCCTTCGCGCCGCTGGTGCGCGGCGCGTGCCAGCTGGCGGATCGACACCGTGCCGAAGCGCAGGTGCGTGCTCAGGTAGCTGGGGCCTTTCACGGCGGGGAAGTTGCGGGTCTCGTGGTAACGGTCGATGCGATCCACAAAGTCGGCCAGCAGTTCTTGCGCGCCGGCTGGCCCGCTTGGCAGGCGCAACTGGTGCAGGTTGGTGGTTTCAAAGCCCAGGGCCTGCAAGGTGGGCACGCCGGCTTGTTCTGCCGGCCGCGGCGCCAGCGCCGAGGCGTGGCGGGCCACCGGGTAGCTCTTCAGGTAAAACGGGTCGCACTTCTTGAGCCAGGCGTTTTTGTAGGGTGTGAAGACAGAGAACGTGCCGCCGGACTGGGTCAGCACTTCCTTGCGCTCAAAGACCACATGGTCCTTGCTGGTGTGCAGTACCACGCCCTGGTCGGCCAGCAGGCCGCGCACGCGTGCGTCGCGGCTCAGCGCAGCGGGTTCGTCGTCGTGGTTGGCATAGACCGCCTGCACGCCCAGTGTGTTGGCAAGGGCCGGGATTTCTTCGTGAGCCCAACCGTGGCGCACGATCAGCCCTGCACCTTCGATGCCGTGCGAGGCCGCCAGGGCCCGCAGCTCCGCGTCCGCACCCACCAGGCTGTCGCGGATGAACTCGACGCGGCGGTCGCTGCGCGGCAGCGCATCCAGGATGTCGCGGTCGAAGACAAACACGCACCACACCAGGCGGGCCGAGCGCAGCGCGTGGTAAAGCGCCGCGTGGTCGTCCACACGAAGGTCTCGGCGCAGCCAGACCAGGGCCCGGTGCAAGGGTCGATCGGGGGGTTTGTCCACGGTGCGCAGTGTGCCGCACACCCTAGAATGCCGCCCATGTCCACCGCCTCGCGCATCGATCTGACCAACCAGTTCCTCATTGCCATGCCCGGCATGGCCGACGAGGCCTTCGAGGGTTCGGTCGTCTACCTGTGCGAACACAACGAAAAAGGTGCCCTGGGCCTGGTCATCAACAAGCCCATCAACATCAAGCTGAAGAACCTGTTCGAGAAGGTCGACCTGCAGCTGGACCGCCAAGAACTGGCCGAGCAGCCGGTGTACTTTGGCGGCCCGGTGCAGACCGAGCGCGGTTTTGTTCTGCACGAGAAGCGCAGCAGCGACACCACGCCCTACAACTCCACGCTGTCGGTGCCCGGCGGCCTGGACATGACCACCAGCAAGGACGTGCTCGAAGCCCTGGCCGACGGCAGTGGCCCGGCCAAGGTGCTGGTGACGCTGGGCTACAGCGGCTGGCAAGCCGGTCAGCTGGAAGACGAGTTGGGCCGCAACGGCTGGTTGACGGTGGACGCCGATCCGGCGGTGATCTTCGACACGCCGATCGAAAAGCGCTACGACCGGGCAGTCGGCCTGCTGGGCATCGACCCGCGCATGCTGTCGCAAGAGGCGGGGCATGCCTGACCGTGGCGGTACAAACGTTTCTGTCCTTTGACTTTGGCACCCGCCGCGTCGGCGTGGCGGTGGGCAATACGTTGCTGGGACGAGCGCAGCCGCTGAAGACCGTGGCCGCCGAAGGCGAAGCCCGCTTTGTGGCACTGCAGGCGCTGATTGCCCAATGGCAGCCCAGCGCCCTGGTGGTGGGTGTGCCCTTCCACCCGGATGGCGCGGCGCACGACAACACGGTGCGCGCACGGCGTTTTGCGCGCCAGCTGCAGGGGCGCTTCAAGCTGCCGGTGCACGAAGTGGACGAGCGTTACACCACCACCGAGGCGCTGAGCCTGGGCTCTGGCCGGGCCGGCGTCGATGCAATCTCGGCGGCCCTCATCCTGGACCAGTACTTTCGCAAGCTGCCCCAAGACAACGATGCTGCCGCTTGACGCCGAATGGTTTGACGCCGAATCGTTGTACGCCGAACTGCGCGAAGGCGTGCGGGCCCTGCTGCGCCCCGACGCCGCTCTGGTGGGCATCTGGAGCGGCGGCGCCTGGCTGGCCGAAAGGCTGCAACGCGACCTGGCATTGAGTGGCGGTGACAAGGGTTACGGCGTCATCAGCAGCACGCTGCACCGCGACGACTTTTCGGCGCGCGGCCTGGGCGGCACGGACGCCACGCGGCTGCCCTTTGCCATCGATGGCCGCCACATCGTGCTGGTGGACGACGTGCTCTACACGGGCCGCACCATCCGCGCCGCGGTCAACGAGTTGTTCGACTTCGGCCGCCCGGCCAGCGTGACGCTGGCGGTGCTGGTGGACCGGGGCGGGCGTGAACTGCCGATGGCAGCCGCTTTTGCTGCAGCCCGCATCGTGCTGCCGGCGACGCAGAAGCTGTCGCTGACCAAAGCCGAAGACGGCAGTTTTGCTTTCAGCGTGCGCGAGACAGCCTGATGTTGATGCGCCGCAACCCCCAGCTCAACGCTCACGGCGAGTTGATCCACCTGCTGTCCATCGAAGGCCTGCCCAAGGCCGTGCTGACGCAGATCCTGGACACCGCCGGCACCTTTCTGAGCGTCAACGACCGCGACGTGAAGAAGGTGCCCTTGCTGCGTGGCAAGAGCGTGTTCAACCTGTTCTTCGAAAACAGCACACGCACACGCACCACTTTCGAAATCGCGGCCAAGCGCCTGAGCGCCGACGTCATCAACTTGGACATCGCTCGCAGCAGCACGGCCAAGGGCGAGAGCCTGCTGGACACCATTGCGAACCTGTCGGCCATGCATGCCGACATGTTCATCGTGCGCCATGCAGAAAGTGGCGCGCCTTACCTGATCGCCCAGCACGTGGCGCCGCATGTGCACGTGGTGAATGCCGGTGACGGCCGCCATGCCCACCCGACGCAAGGGCTGCTGGACATGTACACCATCCGGCACTTCAAGAAGGACTTCAACAACCTGACCGTGGCCATCGTCGGCGACATCGTGCACAGCCGCGTGGCACGCAGCGACATCCACGCGCTGACCACGCTGGGTGTGCCCGAGATCCGCGCCGTCGGACCCAAGACGCTGGTGCCGGGCGACCTGGCCGGCATGGGCGTGCGCGTGTGCCACCGCATGGAAGATGGCATCCGGGACGCCGACGTCATCATCATGCTGCGCCTGCAGAACGAACGCATGAGCGGCGCCATGCTGCCCAGCGCGGGTGAGTTTTTCAAGAGCTACGGCCTGACACCCGAAAAGCTGGCACTGGCCAGGCCCGACTGCATCGTCATGCACCCGGGGCCCATCAACCGCGGGGTCGAGATCGACAGCGCGGTGGCCGATGGCAGCCACAGCGTGATCCTGCCGCAGGTCACGTTCGGCATCGCGGTGCGCATGGCGGTGATGAGCACGATCGCCGGAAATCAAGCTTGAAGATCCTCATTCGCCACGGCCGCGTCATCGACCCTGCTTCGGGTCGTGACGAAGTCACTGACATCGCCATCGCCTCGGGCCGCATCGTGCACATCGGCGCGGCGGGCGACTTCAGCGCCGACCGCGAGATCGACGCCACGGGACTGGTGGTGGCGCCCGGCCTGGTGGACCTGGCCGCGCGCCTGCGCGAACCGGGTCAAGAACACGAAGGCATGCTCGAAAGCGAACTCGCCGCCGCTGCTGCGGGTGGTGTGACCAGCCTCGTCTGCCCGCCCGACACCGACCCCGTGCTGGACGAACCCGGCCTGGTGGAGATGCTCAAGTTCCGCGCCCGCAAGCTGTCGCGCTGCCGGCTCTTCCCGCTGGGCGCACTGACGCGCCGGCTGGAAGGCCAGGCGCTGACCGAGATGGTCGAGCTCACCGAAGCCGGTTGCGTTGGTTTTTCGCAGGCCGACGTGGCGCTGTCCGACACGCTGGTGCTGCAGCGTGCGCTGCAGTACGCGTCCACCTACGGCTACACCGTGTGGCTGCGGCCGCAGGACGCATTCCTGGGCAAGGGCGTGGCGGCCCAGGGGGCCGTGGCCACGCGCCTGGGGCTGTCGGGCGTGCCGGTGATTGCCGAGACGGTTGCGCTGCACACACTGTTTGAACTGGTGCGCGTGACGCGGGCGCGGGTGCACCTGTGTCGCCTGTCCAGCGCCGCTGGCGTGGCACTGCTGCGTGCGGCCAAGGCCCAGGGGCTGCCGGTGACGGCCGATGTCAGCATCAATTCGCTGCACCTCACCGATGTGGACATCGGCTACTTCAACCCCGACATGCGCCTGACACCGCCCCTGCGCCAGGGTGCCGACCGCGAGGCACTTCGCCAGGGCCTGGCCGACGGCACCATCGACGCACTGGTGTCCGACCACAACCCGGTGGCCGATGACATGAAGAACCTGCCCTTTGGCGAAGCCGAACCGGGCGCCACGGGGCTGGAGCTGCTGCTGAGCCTGGCGCTGCGCTGGGCCGCGGACAGCGGCCTGCCCATGGCCACCGCGCTGTCGCGTGTGACACAAGATCCGGTGCGCGTGCTGGGCGACGCCATCGGCTCGCTGGCCACCAGCGCCGGCCGCCTGGTGGAAGGGGGTGTGGCCGATATCTGCATCTTCGACCCTGCAAGCGAATGGGCAGTGGAGCGGGGTGAGCTGGCCAGCCGGGGCAAACACACGCCGTTTGCCTTTGCCAGCACCGGCATGGCGCTGCCGGGTCGTGTGCGGGCCACGCTGGTGGCCGGCACCGTGGCCTATGAATCCTTGCCGCTGTCGCTGGGCGGCTGATGCGGCCCGTGGTTGCGGCCTGGCGCCTGCTGCGTGCCACCGTCCACGTGCTGCACGGCATGCTGGTCATGACCCGCTTCCCGGTGCTGGACGAAGCCGGCCGCCACGAGCGCATCCGCTGGTGGTCGGCGGGACTGGTGCAGGCCATGGGGCTGACGCTGCAAATCAGCGGCACGGCCAGGCCAGGTGCCACGCTGATGGTGTCCAACCACATCTCGTGGCTGGACATCGCCGCCATCCACGCCGCCGCGCCGCACGCACGTTTTGTGTCCAAGGCCGACGTGTTGCGGTGGCCGCTGCTGGGCTGGTTGATCCGCAATGCCGGCACGCTGTTCATCGAACGTGAACGCAAGCGCGATGCGGTGCGTGTGGTGCATGTGATGGCCGAAGCGCTGCAACGCGGGCAAACCGTGGCCGTCTTCCCGGAAGGCACCACGGGTGAAGGCCCCGAGCTGCTGCCCTTTCACGCCAACCTGCTGCAGGCGGCCGTGGCCACTGGCACGCCGGTGCAGCCGGTGGTGCTGCGCTTCTTCGACGACAAGCAGCGTTTCAGCAGTGACGTGACCTTTGTCGGCGACACGACGCTGCTGCAAAGCATCTGGCGCATCGCGTCGGCACGGCAACTGGGTGTGCAAGTGCAGCTGCTGTCGCCCGTGGGCACACAGCATGCCGACCGCCGACGCCTGGCCGAACACCTGCGCGAGTTGATCGCCGAGCGGCTGGTGAACCCATGAAGGCCAGACAATGAGCCTGCTGCTGGCTTTTGCCGACGAAGCCGAACTGGCCCGGCGATTGGCCACGGCGCTGGGCTGGACGTTGTCGCTGGTGGAGGTGCACACCTTCCCCGACGCCGAGACCCGCTTGCGTCTGCCGCCCGTGCTGCCACCGCACACCGCCGTGTTGCGCGGACTGCAAGGCCCCAACGGCAAGCTGGCCCCTTTGCTGCTGGCCGCCGCCGGTGCGCGCGAGCTGGGCGCACAACGGCTGACACTGGTGAGCCCTTATCTCGCCTACATGCGCCAGGACATGGCCTTCACGCCAGGCGAAGTGGTGAGTCAGCGCCACCTGGGCCGGCTGCTGGCCGGCGCCTTTGACGCCGTCATCACGGTCGACCCGCATCTGCATCGCGTGGCAACGATGGACGATGTGGTGCCCGGCCGGCGCGGCGTGGCGCTGACGGCCGCGCCGCTGCTGGGCGGGCTGGTGGCGCAGCTTGTGCCCGGCGCGCTGCTGATGGCGCCCGATGAAGAAGCCGGCCAGTGGGTGCGGGCCGCCGCCGCAGCGCACGGGCTGGACCACGCCGTGTGCCACAAGCAGCGCCACGGCGACCATGACGTGGCAGTGTCGCTGCCCGACCAGGATGTGCGCGGCCGTGCCGTGGTCTTGCTGGACGACGTGGCCAGCACCGGCCGCACGCTGATCGCGGCTGCGCGCGGCGCTCTGGCTCAGGGTGCGCTCAGCGTGGACGTGGCGGTGACACACGCGCTCTTTGTCGGCGACGCACTGCAGCAGGTGCAGGCTTGCGGGGTGCGCCATGTCTGGAGCACCGACTGCGTGGCGCACAGCAGCAACGCCGTCAGCGTGGTGCCGCTGCTGGCAGCTGCAGTTCAGACCGTTCAGGCCCTGGACCGACCCGGTGATGCCACCGCGGCCGCCGCCTGGGCCGCCGCTTCCGCGTCACCCAGGTAGCCGCTGCGGATGGGCTTCAGCTTTGCGTCCAGTTCGTACACCAGCGGAATGCCGTTGGGGATGTTGACCCCCACGATGGTGTCGTCGGCAATGCCGTCAAGGTATTTCACCATTGCGCGGATGCTGTTGCCATGGGCGGCGATGACGATGCGCTGGCCGCTCAGGATGGCCGGTGCGATGTGTTCGTTCCAGAACGGCAGCACCCGGACCACGGTGTCCTTCAGGCATTCGGCCAGCGGCACCTGGCCTGGCGCCAGCTGGGCGTAGCGCAAGTCGTTGCGTTCGCTGCGCGGGTCCGACGGGTCCAGTGACGGCGGCGGTGTGTCGTAGCTGCGGCGCCAGATCAGCACCTGCTCCTCGCCGAACTGTTTGGCCATGTCGGCCTTGTTCAGGCCCTGCAGCGCGCCGTAGTGGCGCTCGTTCAGGCGCCAGTCGTTCTGCACCGGCAGCCAGGTGCGGTCCATCTCGTCCAGCGCGTGCCACAGCGTCCATATTGCGCGCTTGAGCACCGAGGTGTAGGCCACATCAAACTCATATCCGCCTTCACGCAGCAACTGGCCGGCTTGCCGCGCCTGGGCCACGCCGGTGGCCGTGAGCGGCACGTCGGCCCACCCGGTGAAGCGGTTCTCGAGGTTCCACGTTGATTCACCGTGGCGGATGAGGACAAGTTTGTACATGGCCCGGATTCTATAATTCGCTGTTTTGCACATCTGCGGCGGGCCCCCTTGAACTTCTTTATCGACAACTGGCATCTCATCCTGGTGGCCCTGGTTTCGGGCGGCCTGCTGCTGTGGCCGGTGATGCGCAAGGGCGCAGGGGGCTCGGGTTCGGTGGGCGCCACTGAAGCGGTGCGGCAGATCAACCGCGAAAAAGGTGTGCTGATCGACGTCAGCGAGCCGGCCGAATACCTCGCTGGCCATGCCAGCGGCGCACGCAACGTGCCACTGGGCCAACTGGAAGGCTCCAAGGACCTGCCCAGCAACAAGACGGTGCCGCTGCTGGTGATGTGCCCCACCGGCGCACGGTCCGGCCGTGCGGCGGCGCTGTTGCGCAAGGCCGGTTACGAAAAGGCGGTGGCAGTGGCGGGCGGCACGGCAGCCTGGCGCGAAGCGCAATTGCCGATCAGCAAAGTGGCCGACAAGGCTGAAAAGGCCGAAAAAGCAGGTAGCAAGGCCGCCTGAGCACAGTCCAGCAAGGCGCGGCCGGAAGCCGGACAATCCGTTGCTTCAAGTCATTGAGGGGTCCGCATGAGCGCGGTGAAGATGTACACCACCGAGGTGTGCCCGTTTTGTGTGCGCGCCAAGGCGCTGCTCAGGCAGCGGGGTGTGGAAGAGATCGAAGAGATCCGGGTCGACCTGGACCCGGCGCAGCGCCAGCACATGATGGCCACCACCGGCCGCCGCACGGTGCCGCAGATCTTCATCGGCGACACCCACATCGGCGGCTGCGACGATCTGATGGCGCTGGACCAGCGTGGTGGCCTGCTGCCGATGCTGGGCCGCTGAAGCACCGCGCGGGCTTGCCGAACGGTGCCCAGCCCGTGCGATCGGCCCGTGCACTCGGCCCGTGCGATCGGCCCGTGCGATCGGCCCGCCGCCAAAGCACCGGGCGTCACAGGCCCTGACTGATAATGCCCGGTTCCGGCCCGACGCCCAGGTGGCGACGGGCTTTCTTTCACTCAGAGACACACCATGGCCGACGAGACCCCAGTTTTCCAGATTCAGCGCATGTACCTGAAGGACCTGTCGCTGGAACAGCCCAACTCGCCCGGCATCCTGCTGGAACAAGCGCAGCCCCAGGTGGACATCAACCTGGCGATGGCCGCCAGCCCGGTCACCGACGGCATCTTCGAAGTCACCGTCACGGCCACCGTCACGACCAAAGTCAAGGACAAGGTGCTGTTCCTGGTGGAGGCCAAGCAGGCCGGCATCTTCGAGATCCGCCACGTGCCCGAAGAGCAGATGCAGGGCATCATCAGTATCGTCTGCCCGCAGATGATCTACCCCTACCTGCGGGCCATCGTTTCTGACGTCTGCACCCGTGCCGGCTTCCCGCCCATCCTGCTCACCGAGGTCAACTTCCAGGCCATGTTCGAAGCCCAGCAGCAGCAGGCCGCAGCTGCGGCCAACGGCGGCTCGCGCATCATCACTGGCGCGAACTGACCGCCCCCTGATCCAAGCTTCCCGTGCCTCGCATGTGTCGCCCCCCCGAAAGGGGCTCGAAGGGCTCGGGCGACCCTCTCTCCTTCGAGATCGCGATGAGCACCCGGGTTTCGGTGCTGGGGGCTGGTGCCTGGGGCACCGCGCTGGCGATGGCGGCATCGGCTGCGGGTCACGAGGTGATGTTGTGGGCGCGCGATGCGGCCCAAGTGGATGCGATGCGTCAGGCGCGCTGCAACACACGTTACCTGCCAGAAGTACCGCTGCCCGAGGCGCTGCGCCTGTCGTCGGATTACGCTGAGGCCGTGGCCCATGCCGAAGGCGGCCTCACGATCATTGCCACGCCGATGGCGGGGCTGCGGCAGGCGCTGCTGGACCTGCCGCCCGGCCGTGCTGCGCTGTGGCTGTGCAAGGGTTTTGAGTCCGGCACTGGCGCACTCGGCCACGAAGTGGCGCGCAGCGTGCGGCCCGGTGTGGCGGGCGGTGTGTTGTCAGGCCCCAGTTTTGCGATCGAGGTGGCGCGTGGCTTGCCCACAGCGCTGGTGGCGGCCAGCGATGACGAAGGGCTCGCGGCTGCCGCCGTTGCTGCATTCCACAGCGATGCCTTGCGCGTCTACACCTCGTCTGACGTGGTGGGTGTGGAGGTGGGAGGCGCGGTGAAAAACGTGCTGGCCATCGCCACCGGCATTGTCGATGGCATGCCGGCTGCCGGCCTGAACGCTCGCGCGGCGCTCATCACACGCGGCCTGTCAGAGATGACCCGCCTGGGGCTGGCCCTGGGGGCGCAGGCCGACACCTTCATGGGCCTGTCGGGCTTGGGCGACCTGGTGCTCACTGCAACCGGCGAGTTGTCACGCAACAGGCGTGTCGGCCTGGGTTTGGCAGCGGGCCGGCAGCTGCCTGAGGTGCTGCGCGATCTGGGCCACGTGGCCGAAGGGGTGCTGACCGCCGCGACCGTGCTGGCGCGTGCCGAGTCGCTGGGTGTGGAGATGCCAATCACGGCGGCCGTGGTGCAGGTGCTGGAAGGGCGCCTGGCCCCGGCGCAGGCCATGGCTGCGCTGATGTCGCGACAGGCGCGGTCGGAGTCGGTGGGCGGTTAGCTGCTGCTGCTGCCTACACGCCGCCTGCAAAGCCGTTCTGCCGCCAGGCCTCGAACACCGCCACGGCCACGGCATTGCTGAGGTTCAGGCTGCGCTGCGCCGGCCGCATGGGCAACCGCACACGCTGCGCGGGATCGAAGCTGTCGCGCAAGTCGGCCGGCAGGCCGGCAGTTTCGCTGCCAAACACCAGCCAGTCGCCGGGCTGCCAGGCCACCTGGTGCAGCGGCCGCGAGCCCCGGGTGGTGAACGCAAAAACGCGGCCCGGATCGGGGTTGCAGGTCTGCAACAAGGCGGGCCAGCTGGCATGGCGTAACACAGGCGTCCACTCGTGGTAGTCCAGCCCGGCGCGCCGAAGCAGCTTGTCTTCCATCGCAAAACCCAAGGGCTCCACCAGATGCAGAGTGCAGCCGGTGTTGGCTGTCAGCCGGATCACGTTGCCGGTGTTGGACGGAATTTCGGGGGCCACCAGAACGATGTGGAACATGGTGTGTCTTCTGCGTTCGACTTCAACGTTCGGGCGTGCGCGCCACGACCCAGACCTGCACCGAAGCCGCGCCCGCACGCAGCAGCACGCATGCTGCTTCATGCACCGTGGCGCCGGTGGTCATCACGTCGTCCACCAGGGCCACCGCCAGACCCGACACCACCGGGCGTCGACGGGGGTCGACCATGAAGGCACGGCGCAGGTTGCTCTGGCGTTCGGCGCGCGACAGATCGGCCTGGTGCGCGGTTTCACCAGGGCGCAAGAGCACATCGGACCGGGCCCTTGTGCCCAGCCGGCGTGCCACGCGACGCGCCAGTTCCCAGGCCTGGTTGTAGCCACGTTCTGCCAGGCGCTGCGGTGACAGCGGCACCGGCAGCACCAGCCCCGGCACGGTGCCGCCCCGCGCCTGTGTTTGCACAACAACCGCTTCATGCAGCGCCTGGGCCAGGACATCGGCCAACTCCACCCGGCCCTCGAACTTGAAGGCCACGATCAGCCGGTCCCAGGGAAAGCTGTAGTCGGCCACGCAGCTGGTGCTTTCAAAGGGTGGCGGCTCGCGCAGGCAGGCGCCACAAGCGGCACTGGCCAGGCCCATGCGCAAGCCGCAGCGTGCGCAGCGTGGCACGGCTTGGCCGAAGCGGCTGCTGCAGGCGCCGCACAGCGCCGCGCTGTCCCATTGCCGACAGACCTCGCACTGGCTGGGTAGTGTCATGGCGGCGGGTTCCTGGCTGCGGTGTGTGGTGCAGCCGACTGTGCAGCTGACTGTGCGGCAGACTGTGCATCACTCGGCATCGGCTCAATATACTGCCCGCCCATGCCAGCCCATGCGCCCGATCGCAGTGCCCCCAGACCGGTCGATGCGGTAGCCCTGGCGCGTGTGAATGCACGGCTGCAGCGCGCTGCCGCAGCGCCCTGGCTGCATGGCGAAGTGGCGCGGCGCATGGTCCAGCGCCTGCCTGTCATCCGCATGCAGCCCGAACGCGTGCTGGACTGGGGCTCGTTCCTGGGCGCCAGCCGCGCCTTGTTGCACAAGGCCTACCCCCGGGCTCAGGTGCTGGCATTGGAGACCGATGCCCAGCGTCGTGCGATCGCCGTTGCCGCAGGGCAGGTGCCTTGGTGGCGGCCCTGGCAAACCAGCGCGCAGGTGCTGAGCCCGGACCAGGTTCTGCCAGGACGGACGCAGTTGCTGTGGTCCAACATGGCGCTGCACGGCGCCAGCGATCCGCAGGCGCTGCTTCAAGACTGGCAGCGGGCGCTGGCGGTCGACAGCTTTCTGATGTTTTCCACCCTGGGCCCAGGCACACTGTGTCAGCTGAGCGCGCTGTACGCCGGCCTGAACTGGCCGCCACCGATGGCCCCTTTGGTGGACATGCACGATCTGGGCGACATGCTGGTGCAGGCCGGCTTTGCCGACCCGGTGATGGACCAGGAAACGGTCACGCTGACCTGGCCCGACGCCGACAAGCTGCTGGCCGAGCTGCGTCAGCTGGGCGGCAATGTCGACCCGCGCCGCTGGCCGGGCCTGCGCACGCCGCGCTGGCGCGATCGATTGGCGCAGGCCCTGAATCGAAATGCTGACGGCAGCGGCCGCATCGCGATGGACTTTGAAATTGTCTACGGCCATGCCTTCAAGCCCTTGCCCCGCCCCCGCCTGGCCGAACGTACCGAAGTGCCGCTTGTGGACATGCGCGCCATGGTGCAGCGCGGCAGGCGCCTGGGCTAGAATTCGGGGCTTGTGCCTGGGCTGTTCCAGGGTGGTTGCCGGCTGAAGCCGTGGCCGCCTGCACCAGGCGCCGCAGCACTTGCGACCCGAGTCCCCTGCCGTACCCTGTCACCCCGTTCATGTCTGCCACCTTCGCCCACAGCAACTGGCCCCTGGCACCGCGCTCGCCGCATGTCTTCGGGCGTCGTCTGGTGGTGGATGGCGCGGCCCCTGCCGTGCAGTGGCTGTTGAAGCGCAATTGCTCGCTGTCGCCGCAGCAACTGGCTCACGCTTATTTGTCCTTGTGCGCTGTTTCGGCCCTCATCGCCGCCTTCTTTTTCTGGCACGGCGCACCTTATGTGGCGGCCTTTGCTGGCCTGGAACTTCTGGCCGTGGGCCTGGCCATGCTGGTTTTTGCCCGCCACGCCGGCGATCGCGAAACCCTCACGCTGGTGGGTCGCTCGCTGATGGTGGAGCAGTGTGTGGGCCCGCGTGTTGCGCGAACCCACCTGCCCGCCGACTGGCTGACTGTGGAGCCGGCCGCCGGCCAGGGTTCGCTGGTCGAAATCAGTGGCCGCGGGCAGACGGTGCGTGTTGGCCGCCACCTGCGCCCCGAATGGCGGGGCGCCTTTGCGCAAGAGCTTCGCCAGACGCTGCGTCAATCCGGCGACAGCCACGAGCCCCAGAATGATCCGAACTGAAACGATGACGATGAAGACCAAGACCTCTCTTTGGCCCCCGTGTGAGCCCTCGTGCGCGCAGTCACGTGTGCAGTCCGGCGCACAGCTGATCTCGCGCCTGGCGTTGGCTCTGGGCGTGGCGATGAGCTCGGGTGCCGCCTTTGCCGCCGTCAAAGACCTGCCGGGCGGCCCGGCGGTGAACCAGATCGACCTGCACGTGCCGGTCACCAAGATCGGTGAGCAGCAGGTGTGGTTGCACAACTTCATGCTCATCGTCTGCGTGGTGATCTTTGTCGCCGTGTTCGGCGTGATGTTCTATTCGATCCTCAAGCACCGCAAATCGGTGGGCCACAAGTCGGCCAACTTTCACGAAAGCGTGGCGGTTGAAATCGCCTGGACCGTGGTGCCGCTGCTGATCGTCATCGCCATGGGCGCCATGGCCACGCGCACGGTGGTGGCCATGAAGGACACCAGCAACGCCGACCTCACCATCAAGGCCACCGGCTTCCAGTGGAAATGGGGCTACGACTACCTCAAGGGCGAGGGCGAAGGCATCGGCTTTGTCTCGACGCTGGACGTGGCGCACCGCGAGATGTCCAACAGCGGCAAGCCGCCGCCCATCGACAACTACCTGCTGAAGGTGGACAACCCGCTGGTGGTGCCGGTCAACCAGAAGATCCGCATCGTCACCACGGCCAACGACGTCATCCACGCCTGGATGGTGCCCAGCCTGGGGGTCAAGCAGGATGCCATTCCAGGCTTTGTGCGCGACACCTGGTTCCGCGCAGAAAGAACCGGTGACTTCTACGGCCAGTGCGCTGAACTCTGCGGCAAGGAACACGCCTACATGCCGATCCACGTCAAGGTGGTGAGTCAACCCGACTACGCGCTGTGGGTGGAGGGCAAGAGGAAGGAAATGGCCGCCGCGGCCGATGACCCGGCCAAGGTGTGGACGCTGGACGACCTGGTGGCGCGTGGCGAGAAGGTCTACAACGCCAATTGTGCGGCCTGCCACCGTGCAGACGGCAAGGGCGCCGGCCCCATCAAGGCGCTGGACGGCAGCGCCATCGTCACCGGTGACCCATCGGCGCAGATCGCCATTTTGCTCAATGGTGCCGCCAATGGCGCCATGCCGGCCTGGAAACAGCTGTCGGACACGGAGCTCGCCGCCGTCGTCACCTACACCAAGAATGCGTGGTCCAACAAAACCGGCAAGCTGGTCCAGCCTGCCGAACTGGTTGCCGCCCGCAAGTAAATCTCGCGCCATCGAGCGCCGCCGAATCGAGGAAGCCCCATGAGCGCAGTTCTGGACCCGCACGGTCAAGACCATCCGCATGACCACCAGCACGACCATGGCCACCCGTATGGCTGGCGTCGGTGGCTTTACGCCACCAACCACAAGGACATCGGCACGATGTACCTGCTGTTCAGCTTCGCGATGCTGATGGTGGGCGGTGTGCTGGCCCTGGGCATCCGGGCAGAGCTGTTCCAGCCCGGCCTGCAGTTCGTGAACCCCGAACTGTTCAACCAGCTCACCACGATGCACGGCCTGATCATGGTCTTCGGCGCCATCATGCCGGCCTTCGTGGGCTTTGCGAACTGGATGATTCCATTGCAGATCGGCGCGGCGGACATGGCCTTCGCGCGCATGAACAACCTCAGCTTCTGGCTGCTGATTCCTGCCGCACTGATGCTGGTGGGCAGCTTCTTCATGCCCGGTGGCGCGCCTGCCGCCGGCTGGACGCTGTACGCGCCGCTGACCCTTCAAATGGGCCCCAGCATGGACGCCGGCATCTTTGCCATGCACATCATGGGCGCCAGCTCCATCATGGGCAGCATCAACATCATCGTCACCATCCTGAACATGCGCGCACCCGGCATGACGCTGATGAAGATGCCCCTGTTCTGCTGGACCTGGCTGATCACGGCCTACTTGCTGATCGCGGTCATGCCCGTGCTGGCCGGTGCCATCACGATGACGCTGACCGACCGCCATTTCGGCACCAACTTCTTCAACCCCGCCGGCGGCGGTGACCCGGTGATGTACCAGCACATCTTCTGGTTCTTCGGCCACCCCGAGGTCTACATCATGATCCTGCCGGCGTTTGGCATCGTCAGCGCCATCATTCCGGCCTTCGCGCGCAAACGCCTCTTCGGCTACACCAGCATGGTGTACGCGACCTCATCGATCGCGATCCTGTCGTTCATCGTTTGGGCCCACCACATGTACACCACCGGCATGCCGGTGACGGGCCAGCTGTTTTTCATGTACGCAACGATGTTGATCGCGGTGCCCACGGGCGTGAAGATCTTCAACTGGCTGGCCACCATGTGGCAGGGCTCGATGACCTTCGAGACACCCATGCTGTTTGCAGTCGGCTTCATCTTTGTCTTCACGATGGGCGGCTTCACGGGTCTGATTCTGGCCATGGCGCCCATCGATATCCAGCTGCAGGACACTTACTACGTCGTGGCCCACTTCCACTACGTGCTGGTGGCCGGTTCGCTGTACGGCCTGTTTGCCGGCTACTACTACTGGAGCCCCAAGTGGTGTGGCGTGATGTACTCCGAGACACGCGGGCAGATCCACTTCTGGGGCTCGTTGATCTTCTTCAACATTACCTTCTTCCCCATGCACTTCCTGGGTCTGGCCGGCATGCCACGTCGTTATGCCGACTACCCCATGCAGTTTGCCGACTTCAACATGGTGGCCAGCATCGGCGCCTTTGGTTTCGGCATCATGCAGGTGTACTTCTTCCTCTTTGTCGTCGTGCCCATGATGCGTGGCAAGGGCGAGCCAGCGCCGCAAAAGCCCTGGGAAGCGGCCGAGGGTCTGGAATGGGAAGTGCCGTCACCCGCGCCCTGGCACACCTTCGAGAACCCGCCCAAGCTGGACGCCACCGCCACGCGCGTGGTGGGTTGAAGCTGCATGGTCATGACACCCAAAGACGCACAACGCAAGGCCAACGTGCGGCTGGCGCTGATCCTGGCTTCGGTGGCGGTCATGTTCCTGATCGGCTTCGTGATCAAGATCACCACCATGGGACCGAACTGAGGTTCAGGCGAACATGAGCCGCGCTCGCCTGATCCTGTCCGACAACCGCCGCATGCTGGGCAAACTGCTGGTGGTGGTGGGCCTGATGTTCGGCTTCGGCTACGCACTCGTGCCCATGTACCGTGCCATCTGCGAAGCGCTGGGCATCAATGTGCTGTCTCTGGCCGAGCAGCGGGCGGCCACCGGCAATTGGAGCGGCAAACGAAGCGCCAGCAACACGCAGGTGGACACCACGCGCACCATCACGGTGGAGTTCGACGCCAACGCCCGCGGGCCCTGGGACTTCAAGCCGGCGCAGCGGTCGCTGCAGGTGCACCCGGGCGAGATGGCCACCGTGATGTACGAGTTCAAGAACATCCAGAACCGCACGATGGCCGCGCAGGCCATCCCCAGCTACGCGCCGCGCCAGGCCAGTCCGCACTTCAACAAGCTGGAGTGTTTTTGCTTCAATGAATACACGCTGGCTGCCGGTGAGGCGCGTCAGTGGCCGGTGGTGTTTGTCATCGACCCCAAGCTGCCCAAGGACGTCACGACCATCACGCTGTCGTACACCTTCTTCGAGGTGGGCGGCAAGGTGCCGCCAGCGCCGGTGGGCTCGGTGGGTGTGACGCCGAAGGTCCAGCCCAAAATGCCCGCGATGCCCGCGATGCCGGCATGAACGAGCTGAAAGACGCCGCCAGGCGCCCGGCCTCGCTGTTGCAGACCATGCGCGCCGTGGCCTGGTCGTTCCTGGGCATCCGCCGTTCGTCAGGGCTTGAGGAAGACGTGCAAAGGCTCAACCCGGTGCACGTGGTGATCGGCGGCATCGTCGGCGCCGCACTTTTTGTGATGGCCATCTTGCTGCTCGTGCGTTGGGTCGTCAGCAGCGGCGTGGCCACCTGAGCCACACCAGCGATAGTTTTGAGGGATCGAGGAGAGAGTTCCAGATGTCAGCAGCCACCCCCGCGGGGCACACCCCGTACTACTTCGTGCCCCCGCCGTCGCGCCACCCGGTGCTGGTGGCGTTCGGCCTTTTTCTGGTCATCCTGGGCGCCGGCCAATGGGTCAACGGTGCGGGCTGGGGCGCTTATATGCTGCTGGCCGGCATGGCCGTGTGGCTGACGGTGCTGTTCCAGTGGTTCAGCCAGTCCATCTCCGAAAGCCAGGGTGGCTTGTACTCCGACCGCATCGACGTGTCCTTCCGCTGGAGCATGAGCTGGTTCATCTTCAGCGAGGTGATGTTCTTTGCCGCCTTCTTCGGTGCCTTGTACTGGGCCCGGGTGCATTCGGTGCCGACCCTGGGCAACCTGGACCATCAGATCCTGTGGCCCGACTTCAAGGCCATCTGGCCCAGCGCCGGTGGCGGCGCCACGGCTTCACCGGCCGGCACGGTGGAGGCCTTCAGCACCATCGGCCCCTGGCCCCTTCCGACCATCAACACCGCGCTGCTGCTGACCTCCGGCATCACGCTGACCATCGCGCACCATGCGCTCATCGCCGGCCAGCGTGGCAAGACGATTGCCTGGATGTGGATCACGGTGGCGCTGGGCGCCATCTTCGTGGGCGTGCAGGCCTTCGAGTACATCCATGCTTACCGAGACCTGAACCTCAAGCTCAGCAGCGGCATCTTCGGCAGCACCTTCTTCATGCTGACCGGCTTCCACGGCTTTCACGTCTTCGTGGGCATGCTGATGCTGCTGTTCATCACGCTGCGCCTGATGAAGGGTCACTTCACGCCCGAGAGGCACTTTGGCTTTGAAGGTGCCGCCTGGTACTGGCACTTCGTGGACGTGGTGTGGCTGGGTCTTTATTTCCTGGTCTACTGGCTGTGAAAGTGGGCCCCCAAGCTCGCTGGCGCTCGCTGCTGGGCCGTCTGCAGGCGGCCCGACGCTGGCCAGCCACTCGCCAGCCACTGGGCAGCGCGCAAGCGCTGCCTCGGTGCGGGCTCGCCCCCCCCGAGGGGGCCGTCCGCTGACGGACCGGCAAAGCCGGCTCCGTGGCGGGCAAGCTTGATCTGGATGGGCCGCGTTCTGCGGCGTTTTTTTTGGCGCGTCAGTTGCCGACGGGCAGGCCGGTCGGCCGCACCCAACCCATGTACCAGCTGAGCAGGATGAACAGGAACAGGGCCACCGACAGCGCCACGCGCAGCGCCAGCGCACGTGCCATGTGCTTGTTGCGCGGTTGCCCGGCGCGGCCCTTGCGCAGCATGAACACGCCGGCGCTGGCCAGGGCCACCAGCACCGCCACCAGCATCAGCACCATCACGGTTTTCATGGCGCTGGATTATCCGTTGATCCAGCCATGCCGCTGAACCGCTGGCTGCTGGCAGCCGCCGTACTGACGGCACTGCTGACCGCACGCCTGGGCTGGTGGCAGCTGGACCGTGCCGCGCAAAAGGTGGCGCTGCAACACGCGCTGGACGAACGCCGCGCGCTGCCGCCGCTGACCCAGGCGGAGCTGGCCACGCAGGCCGCCGAGGTGCCTGCACAGCAGCACCGCCGGGCGCTGCTGCAGGGGCGCTGGCTGGCGGCGCGCACGCTGTACCTGGACAACCGGCCCATGAAAGGCCGCACGGGCTTCTACGTCGTCACGCCGCTTCAGTTCGACGATGGCACGGCGGTGCTGGTGCAACGGGGTTGGCTGCCGCGCGACATGATGGATCGCACCCGGCTGGCGCCGTACACGACGCTGGAGACAGCGGTGGCTGTGCAGGGCCTCATCGCCCCCGCCCTGGCGCGGTTGTACGAATTCGATGGCGCAGCTTCTGGCCCGATCCGGCAAAATCTGCAACTCGACGCTTATGCGCGCGAGTCCGGCCTCGCCCTTCGGCCCTGGGTGCTGGTGCAGAACGACGGCACCGCCCCCTTTTCCGACGGCCTGCTGCGGCAGTGGCCGGCTCCTGCCACCGGGGTGGACAAGCACCACGGCTATGCTTTCCAGTGGTTTTCCCTCTGCGCGCTGACCCTCTTCCTGTATGTCTGGTTCCAATTCATCCGCCCGCGCCGCCCCTGATGCAGCCGCTGAAGAGCTGCTTGCGCTGACCGTCCACTCCGTGGCCACACCCGATCTGTCCGACCCGGTGCAGGCCGCGCAGCGCCGAACTTTGGGTGGTCGCATCAGGATGCTGATGGTGCTGCTGGTCTGCGCCGCGCCGGTTGTCGCGTCCTACTTCACCTACTTCGTGATCCGCCCCGAGGGCCGCACCAACTACAGCACGCTGATCCTGCCCACCCGTGCCATGCCCGACCTGCCGCTGCGCACGCTGGGCGGGCAGGTGGTGGCTTCGGCCAGTCTCAAGGGTCAATGGCTGCTGGTGGCCGTGGGCCCCGCCGCCTGCGGCGCCGGCTGCGAAAAACGCCTCTTCATGCAGCGCCAGCTGCGCGAGATGCTGGGCCGTGACCGCGACCGCCTGGAAAAAGTCTGGCTCATCACCGACGACGGCACCCCCGCGCCGCAGCTGCAAGAGGCCACGCAGGACAGCGCGGTGCCTGTGGCCACGCTGCGTGTGTCACCCGAGCAGCTGGCCGGCTGGCTCGCGCCGGCCAGCGGCCAGGCTCTGGAAGACCACCTGTACCTGGTCGACCCGATGGGCGAATGGATGATGCGTGTGCCCGCCAATGCCGAGCCGGGTCGTGTCAAGAGCGACCTGGTGAAGGTGATGCGCGGCTCGGCCGGCTGGGACAAGGCGGGGCGCTGAGCGCCACGGCCTGCTGATGGACGGCACAAGCCCCCAGTCGCTGGTGGACCTGGCTCCGCTGGCCCGCCTGGCCCTGCTGGCGCTGGTGATCGCCGCGCTGCCGCTGAGCTGGCTGTGGCTGCGCCAGCGCGGCGCCGACACGCGCACGCGGCTGGCGGCGTTGACGGCGCTGACGCTGTTCCTCACCTTCGACCTCATCGTCTTTGGCGCCTTCACGCGCCTGTCCGACTCGGGCCTGGGCTGCCCGGACTGGCCGGGCTGTTATGGCCAGGTCAGCCCCTTGGGCGCGCGCGATGAAATCCATGCCGCGCAGACGGCCGCGCCGGGCGGGCCGGTGAGCTGGTCCAAGGCCTGGATCGAAATGATCCACCGCTACCTGGCCATGACCGTGGGTGTGCTGATCCTGGTCATGACCGTGGCCAGCTGGCAGGCGCGCAAACGGCTGCCCTTGTCGCCCTGGTGGCCCACGCTGACCCTGGTCTGGGTGCTGGTACAGGGCCTGTTCGGCAAATACACCGTCACGCTGAAGCTCTACCCGGCCATCGTCACGCTGCACCTGATCGGTGGCCTGGTGCTGCTGGCCATGCTGGTGGTGCAACACGTGGCCTTCGGGCAGCGGCGCATCGGCCTGCCGCCCGCCCTGCGCGCCGCCGCCTGGGCCGTGGCCGCGCTGTTGGCGCTGCAGATCGTGTTGGGAGGCTGGGTCAGCACCAACTATGCCGTGCTGGCGTGCAGTGGTTTTCCGCAGTGCAACGGCCAGTGGTGGCCGGCGATGGACTTCGACAACGGCTTCACGCTGCTGCGCGGCTTGGGCGAGGCGGGTGCCAAGGGTGCGCGCACGCTGGATGCGCTGGTCGCCATCCACATGGCGCACCGGCTCATGGCCCTGGTGCTGTCCGCTGCCCTCTTGGGGTTGGCCTGGGCGCTGTGGCGGCAAAGGTCGGTCGATGCCGCGCTGGGCCGCTTTGCGGTCGGCTTGGCGCTGCTGCTGCTGGCGCAGGTGGCCAGCGGCCTGTCCAACGTCATCCTGGGCTGGCCGCTGGTGGCGGCGCTGGGCCATTCGGCCGGCGCAGCGGCGCTGGTGCTGGTGATGGCGCTGCTGCTGGCCCGCGGCAGCGCTCTGGCCGCCGGGCAGCCGGCGCGACCGCTGGCCCGGGCTGCCTAGAATCGCCCACCCCATGGACCAGACCCTGCCCGCCCCGCGATCGGCCGCCACGCTGTGGAGCCAGTTTTACGCCCTGACCAAACCGCGGGTGGTGCAGCTGATCGTCTTCTGCGCCGTCATTGGCATGTTGCTGGCCGAGCCCGGCTGGCCCGACTGGCGCCTGGCGGGTGTGGCCACTGTGGGCATCTGGCTGGTGGCGGCAGCTGCAGCGGCCTTCAACTGCCTGGTGGAGCAGCAGATCGACCGGCGCATGTCGCGCACCGCGGGGCGGCCCACGGCCAAGGGCGAGCTGAGCACGGTGCAGGCGTTGGTGTTCTCAGCGCTGCTGTGCTCGGCTGGCAGCGCGGTGCTCTACCTGTGGGTCAATGCCCTCACCATGTGGCTGACTTTCGCCACTTTTGTGGGTTATGCCGTGATCTACACCGTGGTGCTCAAGCCGATGACGCCGCAGAACATCGTCATCGGCGGCGCGTCAGGTGCCATGCCGCCGGTGCTGGGCTGGGCCGCGATGCGCGGCGACGTGGGGCACGAGGCGCTGATCCTGTGCCTGATCATCTTCCTGTGGACGCCGCCGCATTTCTGGGCCCTGGCGCTGTACCGCGCCGAGGATTACCGCAAGGCCGGCCTGCCCATGTTGCCCATCACGCACGGCCCTGAATTCACGCGCTTGCAGGTGCTGCTGTACACCATCGTGCTGTTCGCGGCGACGCTGCTGCCTTTCGTGTTTCGCATGAGCGGACCGATCTATCTGCTCGCCGCCGTCATCCTGGGCCTGGGCTTCATGGCCTATGGCTGGCAACTGTGGCGGCACTACAGCGACGCGCTGGCGCGTCGCACCTTCCGTTTTTCCATCTGGCACCTGTCGCTGCTGTTTGCCGCGCTGCTGCTGGACCACTACCTGAGCCCATGGCTGTTTCCCGACGCGTTCTGATTGCGGGCGGCCTGGCTGCCGCGCTGGCCGCCACACTGGCTGCCTGCGACAAGGCGCCTGGCGGCGGGCCCGCCTTCAAGGCGGTCGACATCACGGGTGCCGGGTACGCCCTGGACTTTGATCTGCCCGACGCCGACGGCCAGCGGCGAAGCCTGGCCGATTTCAAGGGCCGCATCGTCGTCGTCTTCTTCGGCTTCACGCAGTGCCCCGACGTCTGCCCCACCACGATGCTGGAACTGGCTGCCGTGAAGAAGGCGCTGGGCGCAGACGGTGACCGCGTGCAGGGCATCTTCGTGACCATCGACCCCGAGCGCGACACCGCGCCGCTGCTGAAGGCCTACGTCGACAACTTCGAAGGCGGTTTCGTCGCGCTGCGCGGCACCGCCGAAGAAACCAAGGCCGTGGCCAAGGACTTCAAGGTCTTCTACGCCAAGGTGCCGGGCAAGACAGAGACCAGCTACAGCATGGACCACACGGCGGGCAGCTACATCTACGACGCCGCCGGCAAGTTGCGCCTGTTCACGCGCTACGGCACCGGCGCCGAGGCGCTCACGCACGACCTCAAGCTGCTGCTGAAGTAGAGACCCAGGCTCCGTCTTGTCGTTACCGCCCAAGGGGCCCGGGCGGCGGCCCGGCGAAAGCGGCTCCGCCCCCGCGACTGACTCAGGCTGGGGCCAGCGCCTTGCGCATCTTCTTCAGCGAGGCCACTTCGATCTGGCGGATGCGCTCGGCGCTGACACCGTATTCGGCGGCCAGTTCGTGCAGCGTCATGCCGCCTGAAGAGTCGTCGTTCACCTTCAGCCAGCGTTCTTCGACGATGCGGCGGCTGCGCGCGTCCAGCACCGCCAGGGCCTGGCCGATGCCGTCGCTGGACAGCCAGTCGCGGTGCAACGCTTCCATGCGCTGCGTGGGTTCCTGGCTGTCGTCGGCCAGGTAGGCGATGGGCGCGTAGCTTTCTTCGCCGTCGTCGGTCTGCGGCTCCAGCGCCACGTCGCCGCCCGACAGGCGAGTTTCCATCTCGATCACTTCTTCGGGCTTGACGTTCAGTTCACGCGCCACGTGCGCCACCTCGGCCGGCGTCAGCGTGTTGCGGAACGTCTGCGCATCGATGTTTTCACCCATGTCCTGCTTCAAGCCCTGCTTCATGGAGCGCAGGTTGAAGAACAGCTTGCGCTGGGCCTTGGTGGTGGCCACCTTGACCATGCGCCAGTTTTTCAGGATGTACTCGTGGATCTCGGCCTTGATCCAGTGCATGGCATAGCTGACCAGGCGCACGCCCTGTTCGGGGTCGAAGCGCTTGACGGCTTTCATGAGGCCGACGTTGCCTTCCTGAATCAGGTCGCCTTGCGGCAAGCCGTAACCCATGTACTGGCGCGAGATGCTCACCACCAGCCGCAGGTGCGACAGCACCAGCCGCCCGGCAGCCTGCACGTCGCCGCGGTCGCGCAGGGCACGGCCCAGCTCGACCTCTTCCGGCTGCGTCAGCATCGGCATGCGGTTGACGGCGGACACGTAGGCGTCCAGGTTGCCCAGCGAGGGCACCAGGGACCAGGGGTCGCGCAGGCTCAGGGCAGTGGTGTCGGCAGTATTCATGGTCTCTGGGATTCCCTTCAAGGGGCATCGGTTCCGCAAATATTAGCACTCTGGGGGTGAGAGTGCTGACGGTTGACGCCGGCCCTGCCGCTGGTCAGGCGATGTCCAGCGCGACTGACCCAGTTTCGAGAGTGTTCACTCACATTCCCCAGCGCGTATCGGCCGCTTCGAGGGCGCCGTCCACCAGCGCCAGGAAGGCCGCCACGTCCAGCGGTTTGGTCACATAGTGCTGGGCGCCCAGGGTCAGGGCCTGTTCCATGTGCCCTGGCGTGGCATCGGCCGACACCACGATGACCGGGATGTCGGCGACGCTGTCGTCCTGCTTGATGTGGCGCAGCAGTTCCAGCCCGCTGATGTCGGGCAGGTGCATGTCCAGCAGGATCAGGTCCGGTCGATCGCGGCGGATCGCCGCCAGGCCGTCCAGCCCCAGCATCGACGTCTTCAGCATCACCTGCGCGCGCTGCGCCAGCACGCCACGCATGACCTCGATGTTGGTTTCGTTGTCTTCCACGTAGTGCACAAGGCGCTGTTGGTAAGGGGCGGGCGAGGTCTCGGTGTAGCGCACCGCCGGGCGTTCAGCCCGGGCGGCGGCCGGTAAAGTGACCGTGAAGGTCGAACCCACGCCTTCTCGGCTGCTGACCGCCAGGGTGCCACCCATCAGTTCGGTCAGGCGACGCGTGATGACCAGGCCGATGCCAGTGCCTTCAATGCCGCTGTTTTCGCGGCCCAGCCGGTTGTAGGGTTGGAAAAGCGCTTCCAGCTGGGCGTCGTTCATGCCCAGCCCGGTGTCGGTGATGGCAATCTCGACCTGCCCCAGCGCCGCCGGCCGGCTGCTGATGGTCACCGCACCACCCGCGCGGTTGTACTTGACGGCGTTGGACAGCAGATTGGTCAGCACCTGCTTCAGGCGCGTGGTGTCGCCCATCAGGCTGGGCACCTGGGGGCTCAGCTGCTCGTGCACGGTCACCGCGCGTTGTGCCGCCTGCCCGGCCACCAGCGCACGGCAGGCCGCGACCATGGGCTCCAGGTCCAGCGGCACCAGTTTGAGCTGCACGGCGCCCGACTCGATGCGCGCCAGGTCCAGCGTTTCGTTGATCATTTCCAGCAGGTGCCAGCCGGCGCGCTGGATCTGCTGCGTCCATTCGCGCTGATGCGGCACCAGGCCGGGTTCGCGGTCCAGGCCCAGCAGCTGCGCAAACCCGATCATGGCGTTCAGCGGCGTGCGCAGTTCATGGCTCATGCGCGACAGGAAGTCGCTCTTGGCGCGATTGGCGGCCTCGGCGCGGTTCAGCGCACGTTCGGACGCTTCCAGGCGCAAGTACTCGGTGATGTCCTCCACCACCCCCACCATGCGCACCGTCTCGCCAGCGGCATTGCGCAGCGCGGTGGCGCTGACACGGGCCGTGATCTCGCCAAGCCCGTGTTTCAGACGCACGGTCTCGGGGTTGTGGTGGGTGTGCCCTTTCAGCAAGTCGCGGCGCATGCGGTGGAGGACGTCCGCGTCGTCCGGGTGCACCAGATCGCTCACCGGGCGTCCCAGCAACTCGGCGGCGGTGCTGCCGGCCATGTCGCAAAAGCGGGGGTTGCATTCGATCAGCCGGCCTTTGGCGTCCATGAACAGCACGCCCAGGGGCACGTTGTCCAGGATGCTGCGCAGCCGTTCGCTGCTTTCGCGCAGCGCGGCTTCCACCTGCAGACGCTCGGCCACCTGGCCGCGCAGTTCTTCGGTACCCGATCTCACGGCCAGTTCGGTGCGACGGCTTTGGCCGGTGACGGTGAGCAGCAACGCCCCCAGCATGGCGGCTGCCCCCATGCCCGACAGCGACAGCATCCAGGTGCTTTCACGACCCGCGCCGGTGACGGCGGTTGGATCGGCGTGCACGTCCAGGCTGAACTTCCGACCTCCCCAGGCCAGCAAGTGGCGGCTCGCCAGTTCGCCCATCGCAGCTTGCCGGTTTTCGCAGCCCACAGGGCCGGCCAGGCGGTGGCGCACGGCCTTGGCGTCGGTATCCACCAGGCACCAGTGCAAAAAGGCCTGTTCGGGCTGGGTCAAGCCGGCCATGGCACTTTCAGTGCGCAGCGTGACAAACACAACGCCGGCAAACTGCGCCTCACGCGCTGCTGCGGTGGCTGGCTGCCCGCTGTAAAGCGCCTGGTAGAGCACCACACCGGCTTCTTCCTTGCTGGACTGCGTCAGCGGAAAAACCGCACTGGCTGCGGGCTCACCCGTGCGCCGTGTGGTGTCGATGGCGTCGCGCGCTGCGGGCACAGACAGCGAATTCACGCCCAGGGCCGCGGCGTTGTCGCGCTCGGGTTCGATGTGGCGGACGGCCAGCACCTCACCCTTCAACGCGCGCGCTCGGCCGCCATCGCGGTCGAACACCCGATAGCCCGGCAGGCCCTGAGCGCGAACCTCGGCTTCGAATTCGGCGACCCGGCCAACCGCCACCCGCACGGCATAACCTGTGGCTTGCAACTGGATGGGCTGCGCCAGCCACCAGGCCGACGCATCGCGCAGCCCGGCGCCATCGAGCCCACCCTTGACTTGCGCGGCGCCGTGCAAGGCCTGCAGCGCGTGCAGCGCCCCGCCCAGGCGCACGCGGGCTTCGCTGGCCAGGCGTTCGGCGTCACGTTCGAAGATGGCCCGCTGGCGCTCGCGGTCCAGCCGGTCGGTGTGCAGCACCGCGGCGCTCAGCAGGCCCAGAGCCAGCAGCAGCGGCAGGCCCAGGGTGCGTCGGCGTGCCCGCCAGTCGGCGGCGGGCCGGCCCACCAGCGTCAGCACCAGCGGCGCAGCAATCAGCACGCCCAGGGTGTCGCCGCTCCACCAGGTCAGCCAGTTGGCAGGCGCCGCCACCAGCGGCAACACACCGGCCAGCAGCAGCGCCACCGTGGCGATGCTGGGGCTGATGGTGCAGGCCACCAGCCCGCCCAGCCAGCCGGCCATGGCGATGTCGCGTGGTGCGTTGAGCACCACGGCCGGGCCGACAAAACGGCGCAGCAGCGCCGCACCCACGCCCGCCTGCAGCGCCGCGCCCAGGGCAATCAGCGCCGGCAGATGAAGCAAGGCAAGCCCACTTTGCCCCCGCAGCACACCCAGCCCGGCATTGACCGCAAAAGCGCCCAGAAACACACCGGGCCAGGCGGCGCGGCCAAACGTCAGCGCAGCAGCCAGCGCGATGCCGGCCGACGGGTACAGCGGCGATGCATACCCGGGCGGCCCGGCCAGCAGCAATGCTGCCGCGCCCACGGCAGCGTAGGCGGCTGCCGTGAGCAGCGCCACGGCCAGCGCCACCCGCAAAGGCCGGTCGGGCCCACGCGGGCCGGCCGCTGCAGCAGGCGACGGGGCGGTTTTCACGATCGGCAGACTGTACGCTGCGCCCCTGCTGGCAGCCCATGCGCGGGCATAGGGCTGACAGCGGGTGCCTGCGGCAGCGTGGGGCTCAGCGTCAGCGGCGCTTCAGACGTTGAACAGGAAGTTCAAGACGTCGCCATCCTTGACCACGTACTCCTTGCCTTCAGCGCGCATCTTGCCAGCGTCTTTTGCACCCTGTTCGCCCTTGAAGGCAACGAAGTCGTCGAAGTTGATGGTCTGCGCGCGGATGAAGCCCCGTTCGAAGTCGGTGTGGATGACACCGGCCGCCTGCGGCGCGGTGTCGCCGATGTGGATGGTCCAGGCACGCACTTCTTTCACGCCGGCGGTGAAATAGGTCTGCAGGCCCAGCAGCTTGAAGGCGGCCCGGATCAGGCGGTTCAGGCCTGGTTCGTCCTGCCCCATCTCGCTCAGGAACATGGTCTTGTCCTCGTCGGCCATGTCGGCGAGTTCGGCCTCGGTCTTGGCGCAGATGGCCACCACGGGCGCGTTCTGCGCCGCGCCGTATTCCCGCAAGCGGTCAAGGTAAGGGTTGTTGTCGAAGCCGGTTTCGCTGACGTTGCCCACGAACATGGCCGGCTTGGCCGTGATCAGGCACAGCGGCTTCAGGATGACCCATTCTTCCTTGCTGAAGTTGATGCCCCGCACGGGCTGCGCCTGGTCCAGCGCGGCCTGGCACTTCTCCAGCACCTGCACCAGCGCGGCGGCTTCCTTGTCGTTGCCGCTGCGAGCCGCCTTCACGTAGCGGTGCAGGCTCTTTTCCACGGTGGACAGGTCGGCCAGGCACAGCTCGGTCTGGATCACCTCGATGTCGTCGATCGGGTCGACCTTGCCGGCCACGTGGATCACGTTGTCGTCCTCGAAGCAGCGCACCACGTTGACGATGGCGTCGGTCTCGCGGATGTGGCTCAGGAACTGGTTGCCCAGGCCCTCGCCCTGGCTGGCCCCGGCCACCAGACCGGCGATGTCGACGAACTCGACGATCGCCGGCACGACGCGCTCGGGCTGCACGATGCCGGCCAGCGTTGCCAGCCGCGGGTCGGGCAGTTCGACCACGCCCACGTTCGGCTCGATGGTGCAGAACGGATAGTTCTCGGCGGCGATGCCGGCCTTGGTCAGCGCGTTGAAGAGGGTGGACTTGCCCACGTTGGGCAGGCCCACGATGCCGCATTGCAGGCTCATGGGGGGGCTTTCAGGCTGACTTGGGGGCTGGGTGGAAGGCTGACTGGACGGCTGGCGGGTGCGGGCACCCGCTGCAGACAGGGACTGGCAGCGCATGCAACGGGCGGCAGGCCCCGGCGCAACGCCGAACCGGGGATTTTATTCGGCCGACTGCCCGCAGCCCCGGGTTTCTACAATGCAGTGCATGGCAACCCTCGATGTGTGCATCCGTGGCAATGGCGCCGTGGGCCTGACGCTGGCCCTGGCCCTGGCACGCCAGGGCCTGCGGGTGGGTGTGGTCGGCCCGGCACCGGCCGCGCTGACCTCCTCGATAACCGCCGCGCTGACCGCCGCGCCGCCGGCCACACCCGATGTGCGCACCTATGCGCTGAATGCCGCTTCGCGCCAACTGCTGACCGAGCTGCGGGTGTGGGACGCGCTGCCGTCCGACGCCGTGACCGTGGTCGACGAGATGCAGGTGGCCGGCGACGCACCGGGCGGCCAGCTGAGGTTCTCGGCCTGGCAGCAGGGCTGCGAAGCGCTGGCCTGGATCGTCGACGCTGCCGCGCTGGAGGCCACGCTGCTCACCGCCGCCCGCTTCGCGCCGCACCTGGCCGTGCTGGGCGATGCGGACGCCGCCGCCAGCGGCGCGGCGCTGACGGTGCTGGCCGAAGGCAAGGCTTCGGCCACGCGCGCGGCGCTGGGTGTGCAGTTCGAGCGCCACGCCTACGGCCACACCGCGCTGGCGGCACGCCTGTCGGCCGACCTGCCGCACGGCGGCGTGGCGCGGCAGTGGTTCGGCGCGCCGGACGTGCTGGCCCTGCTGCCGTTCGACCGGCCCGAGCCCGCGCGCAGCTATGGCCTGGTGTGGTCGCTGCCGGCCGAGCGTGCCCAGGCTCTGCTGGCCGCACCGCCGGCCGAGTTCGAGGCCGCGCTGGCCGATGCCACCGGCGGCGGTGCCGGCGCGCTGCGCCTGGCCAGCGGGCGCATGGCCTGGCCGCTGGCGCTGGCCCATGCCAGCCAGCTGTGCGGCCCGGGCTGGGTGCTGGTGGGCGACGCGGCGCACCAGGTGCACCCGCTGGCCGGGCAGGGCCTGAACCTGGGGCTGGCCGACGCCGCATCCCTTGCCCGGGTGATCGCCGACCGCGAGCCCTGGCGCACGCTGGGCGACGAGATCCTGCTGCGCCGCCATGTGCGCGCGCGGGCCGGCGCCACCCAGGCCATGGGCTGGGTGACCGACAACCTGCTGCACCTGTTTGCGCACCCGCAGCCGCTGGCGCGGGAACTCCGCAACCGCGGCATGGGTCTGCTCAACCAGCTGGCGCCGATCAAGCGCTTCCTCACCCAACGCGCGCTCGACGCCTGACTTCCCCTACCGGACCGACCGATGACCACCTCTTCCCCGCTGCGCCGCACCGCGCTCGCCCTTGGCCTGAGCACCCTGCTGGCCGGCGCCGCCTGGGCCGACGAGGCCACCATCCGCAAGAACCTGGCCGAGCGGCTGCCCAACCTGCCCAAGATCGACGAGGTCAGCAAGACGCCGATCCCCGGCCTGTTCGAGGTGCGCCTGGGCACCGAGCTGATCTACAGCGACGAGAGCGGCAACCACATCGTGCAGGGCGCCATCATCGACACCAAGACCAAGGCAGACCTGACCGAGGCGCGCATCAACAAGCTCACCGCGATCGACTTCGCCAGCCTGCCGATGAAGAACGCGGTGGTCATCAAGCAGGGCACCGGCGCGCGCAAGCTGGTGGTGTTCGCCGACCCCAACTGCGGCTACTGCAAGCGGCTGGAGCGCGACCTGGTGGCGCTGAAGGACGTGACGATCTACAACTTCATCTACCCCATCCTGGGGCCTGATTCAGTGGCCAAGAGCAAGGACATCTGGTGCGCGAAGGACCCGGGCAAGGCCTGGCGCGACTGGATGGTCGACGGCAAGCTGGCGTCCAAGGCGGCCGCCAAGTGCGACACCACCGCAATCGACGCCAACGCCGAGTTGGGCCGCAAGTACCGCGTGCAGGGCACGCCGGCGCTGGTGTTCGAGGACGGCACCCGCGCCCCAGGCGCGATCCCCGGCGCGCAGATCGAAGCACGCATGGCGGCAGCCAAGAAAGGCTGAACTTCCGAGTGGCCGTTGTGAGGGCCGCCCATGGGGCCGCAGGCCCCGCCAAGCCACAATCGCCGGCCATGACCCACCCGCCGCCGGCCTGCCACCCCCCTGTGTCCGATACCGCCCGCTGGCTGGGCCATGCCGGCCTGGTGCCGTTTGCCATCGGCGCGCTGCTGGTGTGGGTGGGATTGGCGCCCGAGCTGCATGATTTCGTCACCTTCGCCATGTCGGCGTATGCCGGGCTGATCCTGTCCTTCCTGGGTGGCATCCACTGGGGGCTGGCCTTCCGGCACAGCGCGCCGCCGGCCTCACTGTTCGTCTGGGGCGTGCTGCCGTCTTTGCTGGCCTGGGTGGCGGTGCTGATGCCGCCGCGCGCCGGCCTGGTGCTGCACGGCGTCATGTTGGTGGTCTGCTATCTGGTCGACCGCCGGGTGTACCCGGTGCAGGGCGTGGCGCAGTGGCTGACGTTGCGCTTCCGGCTGGCGTCGGTGGCGGCGCTGTGCTGCTTTCTGGCGGCCGCCGGCAGCTGAAGCGTGCAACCTGAAGCGCACGACCTGAAGCGCGCAACCTGAAGCGCGCAACCTGAAGCCCGCAACCTGAAGCCTGGCCCATGATCCGCTACCGCGTCGAGATCGACGACCTGCACAGCCACCACTACCGCGTCACCCTCACCGTGCCGCAACCGGCGGCGCAGCAAGAGCTGGCGCTGCCGGTGTGGATCAACGGCAGCTACATGGTGCGCGATTTCGGCCGGCACCTGTCGGGCCTGCAGGCGCGCCAGGGCCGGCGTGCGGTGCCGCTGCGCCAGCTCGACAAGACCCGCTGGCTGGCCGGTTGCACCGGCCGGGCGGCGCTGGTGGTGTGCTACCGGGTGTATGCCTTCGACACCTCGGTGCGCGCCGCCTTTCTGGACGACCGGCGCGGCTTTTTCAACGGCACCAGCCTGTGCCTGCGGGTGGTGGGACAGGAAACTGCGCCGCACCGGCTGGAGCTGGGCCGCCTGCCGCGCGACTGGGAGGCCGCCACCGCGATGGCGCCGGCGGCCGACGGCAGGCCGCTGGCCTTCGAGGCCACCGATTACGACGAACTGGTCGACCACCCGGTGGAGCTGGGCAGCTTCTGGCGCGGCAGCTTCCAGGCCGGTGGCGTGCCGCACAGCATGGTGGTGGCCGGTGCGCTGCCGGGCTTCGACGGTGCGCGCCTGCTGGCCGATGCGCAGCGCATCTGCGCCGCGCAGATCAGGTTCTGGCATGGCGACGACGGCGCGCCACCGTTCAAACACTACCTGTTCCTGCTGAACGCGCTGGACGACGGCTACGGCGGCCTGGAGCACCGCGCCAGCACTGCGCTGGTGGCCCCCCGGCGCGACCTGCCGCGCCGCGGCATGGACGGAATTTCCGACGGCTACCTCACGCTGCTGGGGCTGATCAGCCATGAGTACTTCCACACCTGGAATGTCAAGCGCCTGAAGCCGGCCGACCTGGCCACGCCGGACTGGCAGCGCGAGAACCACACCGAGCTGCTGTGGTTCTTCGAGGGCTTCACCTCCTACTACGACGAGCTGATGCTGCGCCGCTGCGGCCTGATCGACGCGCCGCGCTACCTGCGCCTGCTGGCCAAGACGGTCAACGCGGTGGCCGCCACGCCCGGCCGCCTGGTGCAGAGCGTGGCAGCGGCCAGCTTCGACGCCTGGGTGAAGTACTACCGCAACGACGAGAACACGCCCAACGCCACCATCAGCTACTACCAGAAGGGCGCGCTGGTGGCGCTGTGCCTGGACCTGACGCTGCGCCAGCGCGGCCGCAGTCTGGACGCGGTGATGCGCGGGCTGTGGCAACGCAGCGGCGGTGGGCCGATGGGTGGGCCGATGGGTGGGCCGATTGGTGGGTCAATCTCCGAGGCCGACATCGCCGAGGTGCTGGCGCAGGTGGCCGGCCGCCGGCTCGATGCCGAACTGCAGGCCTGGGTGCACGGCACGGCCGAATTGCCGGTGGCCGACCTGCTGGCGGCGCTGGGCGTGCAGAGCCGGCCTGAGCGCGCCGGCCTGGCGGCCAGCCTGGGCCTGCGCCTGTCCGAAGGGCCGGTCAGCGGGGTGCAGGTCAAGAGCGTGCTGGCCGGCAGCGCAGCGGCGGCGGCGGGCCTGTCGGCCGGCGACGAACTGCTGGCGGTGGACGGCTGGCGCATCCGCCGGCTGGACGACACCCTGGCCTGGACCCAGCGTGACCAGCCCTTCAGCCTGCTGCTGGTGCGCGACCAGCGGGTGCTGACCCGGGTGGTGCAGCCGCAGCCGGCGTCGGCCATGCACACCACCGTGGCGCTGCAACTGCAGCCGGCGCCGCCCAGAGCCCTGGCGGCCCGCCGCCGTGCCTGGCTGGATGTCTGACATGCCACGCCTGCGCCGGCCGTGACCGCGCCGGGCCGATCGCTGCTGCCCGGCCAGCGCCCAGGTCAGCCGCCAGTCCGGCGCCGAGGCTTCTGGCTGCTGGCGGCGCTGGTGGTGCTGGCGCACCTGCTGCTGGGCAACCGCCTGGCCGAGGACCGGGTGGGCTGGGGCGCAGGTGACGCACCACCGCCGCGCATCGACGTGACTTTCGTGCGCGAGCTGGCCGCTGCGGCCCCGCCGCCGGCGGTGCGGCCACAGGCAGTGGCTGAGCGGCGGCTGCCCGCCGTGGCCGCTGCGCAGGCTGCGGCGGCGTCGGCACCCACTGCAGCTGCCTCGGCTGCGGGCGTGGCGGCCGGTGAGGCTGCGGTCGCGGCTGCGGCTGCGGCTGCGGCTGCGGCTGCGGCTGCGCGTGCGGCAACAGACGGGGCAGCCCCGCCGCCGCCGCTGCTGGCCTCAGCCGAGCCCGAGCCGCCGCTGCCGGCGGCGCCCGAGCCGGACAGCCGTGCATCGGCGGCAGCCACGGCCGCCCTGGCGCCAGCGCCCGGCCCGCCAGTGCCCGACCCGGTGCCGGCGCTGGTGGCACCGGCGCCGCCGGCCGCCGGCGTGGCCCAAACCCCGGCATTGGCGCCAGCATTGGCATCGGCATCGGCATCGGCATCTGCCCCGGCCATGGCCTTCGCCTGGCCGCCGTCCACCCGGCTGAGCTACCGGCTCAGCGGCAACTACCGCGGGCCGGTGGAAGGCACGGCGCAGGTGGAATGGCTGCGCCAGGGCACGCGCTACCAGGTCCACCTGTTCACCGCCATCGGCCCGGTGCTGTCGCGCCGCATCAGCAGCGAAGGTGAACTCACCGCCCAGGGCCTGGCGCCGCGCCGCTTCGACGGCGAGCAGAAGGTGCTGTTCCGCAGTCCGCGGCGCTGGCAGCTGCGCTTCGGGCCCGAGCAGGTGGTGCTGTCCGACGGCAAGGTTGTGCCGATGCAGGCCGGCACCCAGGACGAGGCCAGCCAGTTCGTGCAGCTGACCTGGCTGTTCACCACCCAGCCCGACAAGCTGCGGGTGGGCAGCGCGGTGGAGATGCCGCTGGCCATCAGCCGCAAGCTGGAGCGCTGGACTTACGACGTGGTGGGTGAGGAGACATTGCGCTTCCCCTTCGGCGAGGTGCCCAGCTTCCACCTGAAGCCGCGGCGCGCGGCC